>NZ_QYUR01000008.1:652079-978119 GCF_003596405.1 Pseudomonas cavernicola | reverse complement strand
CCGGCTGCTGGATGCTTTGGATATCCAGCGCTGCGTGCTGATCGGCAACTCCCTGGGCGGTGCCATTGCCATCAAGTTGGCACTGGACCAGCCGGCGCGGGTCAGCAAGCTGGTGCTGATGGCGCCGGGCGGGCTGATGGAAAAAGAGCAGTATTACCTGCAAATGGAAGGCATCCAGAAGATGGGCGCGGCCTTCGCCGCCGGTGAGCTGAACGATGCCGCGGGCATGCGCCGGCTGCTCGGCCTGCAACTGTTCGACCCGTCGCTGATCAGCGCTGAAACCGTCGATGAGCGGGTCAGCGTAGTCCTGCAACAACCGCGTTGCGTGCTGTCGAGCATGCAGGTGCCGAACCTGGCCAATCGCCTGGGCGAGCTGCAATGCCCGATCCTCGGCTTCTGGGGCATGAACGACAAGTTCTGCCCGGCCAGCGGTGCGCAGACGATGCTGGAAGCCTGCCGCCACATTCGCTTCGTCATGCTCAGCGAATGTGGGCACTGGGTAATGGTCGAGCACCGCGAGCTGTTCAACCGCCAGTGCCTGGACTTCCTCGCGGAGGCCAGACCATGAGCGAGGACCTGCGCCGTCAGTATGGCGCCGAGCTGTACCAGGCCCTGAGCAGCGGCACCACCCTGCAGCCGCTGACCACGTGTTGGCCGCAGATCAGCATCGAGGACGCCTACCACATCTCCCTGCACGTCGTTGAGCAGCGGGTGGCGGCGGGCGATGCCATCGTCGGCAAGAAGATCGGAGTCACCTCCAAGGCGGTGCAGCAGATGCTCGACGTGCATCAGCCGGATTTCGGCTTCCTCACCCGGCAGATGTGGTTCGCCGAGGGCGCGGCGATTTCCCTGTCGACCAACAAGCTGATCCAGCCGCGCGCCGAGGGCGAGATCGCCTTCCTGCTCAAACATGACCTAGTCGGCCCGGGCATCACCGAGCAGGACGTGCTGGACGCCACGGAGTGCGTGATGCCGTGCTTCGAGATAGTCGATTCGCGCATCCAGGACTGGCGCATCCGCATTCAGGATACGGTGGCGGATAACGCCTCCTGCGGCGTGTTCGTGCTCGGCGAACAGCGCCTCGACCCGCGCCAACTGGACCTGCCGAACCTGCGCATGCAGGTGTTCAAGAACGGCAGCCAGATCAGCGAAGGCCTTGGTTCCGCGGTGCAAGGCAACCCGCTGACCGCCGTGGCCTGGCTGGCCAACACCCTCGGCCAGTTCGGTATTCCGTTCAAGGCCGGTGAAATCATCCTGTCCGGTTCGCTGGTGCCGCTGGAGCCGGTAACGGCCGGCGACTGCTTCGAGCTGACTATCGACGGCCTGGGCAACGCCCGGGTGTCCTTCGAGGAGTGAAAATGAGCAAGAAACTCAAAGCCGTGATCATCGGGCCGGGCAATATCGGCACCGACCTGCTGATGAAGATGCGCCGCTCGGAGTGGATCGAGCCGGTCTGGATGGTCGGCGTCGACCCCGAATCCGAGGGCCTCAAACGCGCCCGCGAATTCGGCCTGAAGACCACCGCCGCTGGCGTCGACGGCCTGCTGCCGCACGTGCTGGACGACGATATCCGCATCGCCTTCGACGCCACCTCGGCCTATGTGCATGCCGAGAACAGCCGCAAGCTGAACGAGCTGGGGGTGATCATGATCGACCTCACCCCGGCGGCCATCGGCCCCTACTGCGTACCGCCGGTGAACCTCAAGGCACACGCTGAAAAGCTCGCGATGAACGTCAACATGGTCACCTGCGGTGGCCAGGCCACCATCCCCATGGTCGCCGCCGTGTCGCGCGTACAACCGGTGAGCTACGGCGAGATAGTCGCCACCGTGTCCTCCGGTTCGGTGGGGCCGGGCACCCGGCAGAATATCGATGAATTCACCCGTACCACCTCCGGTGCGGTGGAGCAGATCGGCGGCGCCAAGCGCGGCAAGGCGATCATCGTGATCAACCCGGCCGAGCCGCCGCTGATGATGCGCGACACCATCCATTGCCTGACCGAAGGCGAGCCGGACCAGGCGGAGATTCGCGCCTCGGTGCTGCATATGGTCAAGGAAGTGCAGCGCTACGTGCCGGGCTACAAGCTGATCAACGGGCCGATATTCGACGGCAACAAGGTCTCGATCTTTATCGAGGTCGAAGGGCTTGGTGACTATCTGCCCAAGTCCGCCGGCAACCTCGACATCATGACTGCCGCCGGCCTGCGCACCGCCGAGATGTTTGCCGAAGAGGCGCACAACGGCGCGCTTCAGTTGCCCGCCCGCTAAGTGGAGAAGAATCGATGAATTTGCACGGTAAGAGCGTCACCCTCCATGACATGAGCCTGCGCGACGGCATGCACGCCAAGCGTCATCAGATCTCCCTGGAGGAAATGGTCAAGGTCGCCAGCGGTCTGGATGCCGCCGGCATCCCACTGATCGAGGTCACCCACGGCGACGGCCTGGGCGGCGCCTCGCTGAACTACGGCTTCCCGGCCCATAGCGACGAAGAGTATTTCGCCGCGGTGGTGCCGATGATGAAGCAGGCGAAGATCTCCGCGCTGCTGCTGCCGGGTATCGGCACGGTCGAACATCTGAAGATGGCCCACGACCATGGGATATCTACCATTCGCGTGGCGACCCACTGCACCGAGGCGGACGTGTCCCAGCAGCATATCGGCATGGCCGCGAAGATGGGCCTGGATACCGTCGGCTTCCTGATGATGGCGCACATGCTCAGCGCCGAGAAACTGCTGGAGCAGGCGCGTTTGATGGAGAGCTACGGCGCTAACTGCATCTATTGCACCGACTCGGCCGGCTACATGCTGCCGGATGAGGTCAGCCAGAAGATCGGTCTGCTGCGTGCCGAACTACGCCCCGAGACCGAGGTCGGCTTCCACGGCCATCACAATATGGGCATGGCCATCGCCAACTCCCTGGCCGCGATCGAGGCCGGCGCGGCGCGTATCGACGGCTCGGTGGCGGGCCTCGGTGCCGGTGCCGGCAATACGCCGCTGGAGGTGTTCGTCGCGGTGCTCAAGCGCATGGGCGTGGACAGCGGCGTCGACCTCTACGCAATCATGGACGTGGCCGAGGATCTGGTGGTGCCGATGATGGATCAGCCGATCCGCCTCGACCGCGACGCCCTGACCCTGGGCTACGCCGGGGTCTACAGCTCCTTCCTGCTGTTTGCCAAGCGCGCTGAACAGAAGTACGGCATCTCCGCTCGCGAACTGCTGGTGGAGCTAGGTCGGCGCGGCACCGTCGGTGGCCAGGAAGACATGATCGAGGACCTGGCGTTGACCCTGTCGCGTGCGCGGGGCGTGTTGCCGACTTGAGTGGCTGACAGCTCCAAAGGGAGTCGCCGTGCGACTCCTTGTTGGGCATCGCCTGCGGCTCAGCACCAACCTACGGGAGCTGCGTAAAACCGTAGATACTCTGTTGGACGTCAAGCTTCAGCCAGATGGATTTTGCTGAATAGCTTGCTGGAGTCGAAGGGTTCGCCCAGTTGGATGCAAGCCCAAAGCCCGGTCAGGTACTTGCGCATGACGGCGCATACGGCCTGTATTTTCTTTTTGCCACGGCGTTGTAGGGACAGGTAGAAGGCCTTGGCGTTTGGGTCATGTCGTACCGCGCTCAGTGCCGGCATGTAGAGGGCGCTTCGTAGATAGGCATTACCCGCCTTGCTCAGCCGTGAAGCCTTATTGACGCTACTGCCCGATTGGCACAGGCGGATATCTAGCCCGGCATAGCGACTGACTTGCGGCGCCTTCAGATGCTGGGGCAGGACACTGAGTTCAGCCAGTAACGCAATAGCACTGGCAACGCCAACACCTTTGGCTGCCAGCAGATGCTGAAACTGACTGTTCAACACGGCGTCCTCGGCAATCAGGCGCTGTGCAGCGTTGCTGAGTCGCTCGATGCGCTGATCCAGCCTCTCGACCGCTTCAACTTCGTCTTCAATCAGCAGCGCCAGCGTGTCACGTTTGGAGCGCAAGGCGTGCAGGCGGTTCTTGGCTTGTGTACGGGTCGCGGTCAGCCGATTGATTTGTCGGCCGATGTCACGCAGCGCCATACGGAGGGTATCCGGCGCAGTCCAAGGGGCTGGCGTCATCCGCTCGGCGTACTCGGCCAGGAGGGCCGCGTCTAGCGGGTCGGTCTTGCTTTGCGCCAACTTGAGTTGGGCAAAGTGGTGGAAGCTTTTGGGGTTGATGACAGACACGACGATCCCGGCCTTGCTCAAGGCAACGGCCAAGTCCAAGTAGTAAACGCCGGTGGCCTCCATCACGACTTGGACGGCTTCTAGCGCTTTAATCCGCTCCACCGCCTGGGCGTGCCCCTCGGGCGTTTGCTGGATGTCCAGCTTGCCCCGCGTGCGACCACCCTTTCGCCATGCCAAGACAACTGTCTTGGCACCCACATCCACACCGACAAATACGCTCATTGTTTTCATCTCGCCCGGCATTTGAGCAACAATAGCTACCGGTTCCCCGACCTCGCACTTCTTGCCGCTGCAACCTTGTGATGCGAAGTCCACCTCAATGAGCTGGCTTCCGGATACTCCACGCGGTGGGCAATGAGGCGGGGGGCCAATCTACGGACGAGGTTGAGTGTGAACTCACCTCCAGGTTGGAACGGCCTCCCCAGTAACTGCTTCTCTGCGTCAAGCGCAGGGCCTGAAAGGCTAACCCGGTTGACGGAAAACAACATACAAGGTTGGTGCTGAGCCGCAGGCGATGCCCAACAACCGGCCTGGAAGGCCGGGCTCTATTTGCTTCCGGGAATCCAATTAAACCCAGCACTGCCGACGCCGATCCGCTGGGTTTCGCCAAGAAGCGGCTCTACCTTGACTCAGAAATAACGGTCAGCACACAGGGCCTTTGCTCTTGTAGGAGCGAGCTCTGCTCGCGATGCTTCAGCCGGCCCCCCGCAGTTCGCCAGCGAGCTGGCTCCTACGAAAAGCCCCACCAACCTCATCCCGTCGGACTGAGCATTGCGAGCGATCGGGCTTGGCAGAAAAGCATCGCGGGCATGGCCCGCTCCTACGAGGGCCTACGGTCGATTGTGTGGCGGGCCCATAAAACTGACTCTCAGGGCAGCAACTGGTGGATGGACGGTGCGGGCATAAAACAAGATCCGGCGTAAGCCTGGCAGGCAGTCATTCCCGCCAGCCGGTAGGGCTGGTCTTTCAGCAGCAGGCTCAGGGTTGCCGTGCTGCTGGCGGAGACGAGGATCAGCAGAGCTATCGTGGTTTTTTTCATGGCGGGCCTCGGCATCTATGGGCCGCCGCAGTCAGGCTGTCTCGCCGCTGGGGCTGGCGCTAGGCTTTGTTGTTGTGGAGCCACCTTAGAAGGGCCGCTCGCGGCGGACTTCGTCCGAATGGACTAGACGCCAGAGGAGCCGATTAATGGTCTTGTGCGTGTGCCTCAGCCACGTCGGGCTAGGGCGCCCAGGGCCATGAAAAGCGCGGCGATTGCGCGGGCCTCGTGCAGTTCGCCACGGGCGACCAGTTCGGGAATCTGCGCCAGCGGCAGGCGGATGAGGTCCAGCGGTTCGGGTTCGTCGCCGGGCAGGTAGCAGGGGCTCAGCTGTTCGGCGAGTACCACCCGATAACGGTGGCACAGGTGGCCGGGCGCCAGGGTCAGCTCGCCCAGCTCGGTGAGGCGTTCGGCGCGCAGGCCGACTTCCTCGATCAGTTCGCGTTGTGCCGCTTGCAGGTAATCCTCGTCGGGCTCGGCGCCGCCCTTGGGCAGGCCGAGGACTTTGGCCTCCACCCCCACCGCGTATTCACGCACCAGCAGCACGTGTTCCGGATCGGGCATCGCCACTAGCATCACCGAGCGGTAGCCGGTGCCGCGCAGGCGTTCGTAGACGCGTTGTTGGCCGTTGCTGAATTGCAGGTGCAAGGCCTCAATCTGGAAGTAGCCACTTTCGGCCAGTAGTTCGGTTTTCAGGATGGTCGGACAGGTCCGCATGGCTAGGCCCCCTGCGCTTGGGGAAGGCGTCTCGGTTAGTGCACTTTGCGCGCCGGCGTCCATGCCGCCATCGTCCAAGCGGACTAGCAGACCGTTTTCAACCGTCTGCTCATGGAACTCGGGGTAGGCTGGGTAGAGCGAAGCGAAACCCAGCGCTGCTAGCGTTGGCCCGCTGGGTTTCGCCAAAATCGGCTCTACCCAGCCTACGGACCACGACTGGCAAACGAATTATCCTGGCGGGCGGCTAGCCGAGCGTCGCCACGCTGCGCAGGATCAGCCGTACCAGCATGGTCTGGCGGGTCACGCCGGTTTTGGAGAAGGTCGAGCGCAGGTGCGCGCGTGCGGTGTTGCGGCTGATGCCCAGCTCTTCCGAGGCTTCGTCGAGAGTCAGGCCGTTGGCCAACAGCATGGCCAACTGGGTTTCGGCCGGGGTGAAGTCGAACAGCGCGCGGACGATCTCCTGGGGGGCGCTGGACTGCTGCTCCGGGTCGCTGATAAAGATCACCACCGCCGGGCACTGCTTGCCTTCGCTCCAGGCCGACAGCGGCACCGAGCGCACTATGATGCCGAGATCCGCCCGCCCGGACGGCCGCTGCACGCGCAGGGCCTCGACCACCGAGGGGTTGTTGCTCTTCTGCGAGAGCAGGGCCTGTTTCACCAACCGGCGGAATTCCTGGGTGTCGCGGGCGGTGCCAACCTGCAGGCCATCGTTGACCAGCTTGAGGCCGTCCTTGTCCTGGATCAGGCGGTCGGCGACCTGGTTGGTCTGCAGCACCTTGCCCGTCTCGTCGAGGATGATGGTGCCGACCGCCAGCTGGTCCACCGCACCGGCGTAGAGGTTGCGTTCGGTCTCGATGCGGTTGAGCTGCATGTGGATCTTGATCGAGCGCTCAAGGTGCGGGATGAATTGCGTGAGCAGGGCCTTGTCTTCGCTGCTGAAGGCCGGGCTGGCGCGGCCGCGGCTGATGCGGATGCGGCACTGCGCGCCGTCGCAGGTATTGATGTCGGCGCCGAGGATGTGGAAGACGTCCCCCGGCTCGAGAAAACTCTTGTAGAACTCGGAGTTCAGCCAGTCGTCCTTGGAGACGAACTCCTCGAGGGTGACGACTTGGCGGTTGGGCAAGCCGACGAAGGGGTCAAGGGTGAAGAAATACTTATTGTACGAGGCGATCCCCTCAACCACCTCTGCTGAGGTGCCGTTGGTGGTGACCATCAGACCTTCCACCTGCGCGCTCGGTGGGCGCAGGATGAAGGTGACGTACTTGCTGTCCAGGTACAAATTGAGTTGGTTGAGAAAGGTCGCCCAGGGGATGTTCTCCAGCGGCCCCTGGTAGAGATTGCCGAGCATCTCGCTGAACGTCTCGAGACTGAGTGTGCGAGCCATAAGGGGTACCGTTTTTTATTTTTATGCTGTAGCGAACACTGAGCATAAGCGCTGTCTTCTGCCGAGTGCAACGCCCTGGCTAGAGAGCTGGATAGATGGCGGCAGGGGGTGCCGCCATCCCGACTCAGGCGCTGTTTCCAACGCGGCAGTTGTTGCGCAGGAACTTAGGCGAATTCGCGCGCGCGTACGGCGAAGGTCTTGCGCTCGTTGACCTCGGCCGGCAGCTCGGCGACGTCGGTGTAGAACTGCTGGTACCACTTGCGCAACTGGTAGACCGGGCCGTCGCCGTCGCACAGCAGCGGGTTGTCGACGCGGGTCTTGCTGTGCCAGATCGCCACGTCTTCATAGAAGGCTGCTTGCGCCTGCTCTACGTAGGCCTTGGCCATGGCGCTGTTCTGTTCCTCGCTGAGGCCGGGGATCTTTTTCACCAGTACGCCGTAGCGCAGGGTGAAGCTGTGCAGGTCGATCGGTACGTGGCAGTTGAGCAGGATCGAATGGATCGGCTGGCCGTTCATCTCGCCGGTCATTTCGGTGATCTGGTAAGCCGGGCCGAAATAGGTGGCCACGGTGTTCAGTTCGCTGTCGCCCGACAGCCGTTCGCTGCGCGCGCACATGATCTGGGTCGCCATATGACGCTCGAAGACGTTACTGAACGCCTCCACCGGGGCACCATGCACTGTGCCGAAGTGCGCCATGTCAGCGACGTTGTCGATCAGTTCGCGGCAGTTGGTCGCGATCTGCAGCTCGGCGACTTCCCACTCGGCCCACTCGTCGCTGTAGCTGGCGTCGATCCGCGGGATGCTCTGCTCGGCGATCGGTGAGTTGCCTTCTGGATCGTTCCAGACGAACAGCAGTTGGTTCTCTTCCAGGATCGGCCAGCTCTTGACCTTGGCTCGTGGCGGGATGCGTTTGGCATAGGGGATGTCGTCACACACGCCGTCGGCGCCCCAGCGCCAGGCGTGGAAGGGGCAGCGCAGGGAGTTGCCCTCGACGCAGCCCTGGCTGAGATCGGCGCCCATGTGCGGGCAGTAGCCGTCGAGAATATGCAGCTCACCGTCTTCGCCCTGGAAGGCCACCAGACGGGTACCGAATACGTCCAGCCGATGGGCCTTGCCGTCGCGGTATTGGGCGGCCAGGCCGAGACAGTGCCAGCCACGGGCGTAACGGTCTTCCAGTTGTCTCGTTTCGATGCGATGCAGGGTGCTCATCTTGTTGTTCTCCGGGGCGTTCCTGATTGGGCTGCCGCTGGTTCAGGCAAACCTTGGGCAGCGCTTTTGCACGTTCCGGATTCTGCAACTCCTGTAGCTGAGGGCATCGTCTGAATGGACGATGGCTGGCGCGGCAGAGGCGGCTCTACTGGCGCCAACGCTAAACAGCAGAACAAGAAGCAGGAGTCGCCAATGAGCATTGAACAGGGCCGCGTGGCGGTTATCACGGGTGCGGCCAGCGGCATTGGTCGCGGTCTGGCCGAATATGCCGCAGGGCTAGGCATGCGCCTGGTACTCAGCGATGTGGACGGGCAGCGGCTGCAGGCACTGTGCGCGGAATTGCAGGCACTGGGCGCCGAGGCTGTCGCCTGCGTGACCGATGTCGGCGACCCGGCGCAGGTCGAGCGTCTGCGCGATGTAGCGGTGGAGCGCTTCGGTGGCGTCGATCTGCTGTTCAACAACGCCGGGGTGATGCAGACCGGGCACTGCTGGGAGATCACCCAGGAGCAGTGGCAGCGCATGCTCAGTGTCAACCTGCAAGGCGTGATCAATGGCATTCGCAGCTTCGTGCCGCTGCTACTGGAGCAGGGCCGCCCGGCCCATGTGGTCAACACCGCCTCGCTTGCGGGCCTGGTCAGCAGCCCCTTGATGGCACCCTACAACGTGACCAAACAGGCGGTGGTCGCGCTCTCGGAAACCCTGCATTACGAGCTGAGCCTGCAACAGGCGCAGGTCTCGGTGTCGGTGCTTTGCCCAGGGCCGGTAGCCAGCGAGATCATGGCCTCGGACCAGGTCGCAGGCGCTGCCGGTGCGCAGTTCAACGAGCTGCTCGATACCAGCATCCGCCAGGGCATGACCCCGCTCGAACTAGCCGAACTGGTGTTCACTGCGGTGCGCGAGAAGCGCTTCTGGATACTCCCGCACAAGTTCTTCAAGCCGGCATTGGAGCGGCGGATGCAGAGCATTCTCGAAGAGACCAATCCGCTGTTTCAGTTTGTTGATGAGAAAGGAACCGAGATTGAAGGAGAGCACGATGCCGCTTGATAGCCAGATCGCCGCCGTACTGCAGCAGTTCAGTGGCCTGCCGCAGCAGGATCTCAGCCAGCTGAGTGCCGCGCAGTATCGCCAGTCTGCCGACAACATGATGCAGCCCATCCCCGGCGAGCCCATGGCCGAGGTTCGCGATCTGCGCGTGGCCGGCGCCACCGGCGAGTTGGACGCGCGCCTGTATCGGCCGCTGGACCAGCCGAACCTGCCGCTCCTGGTGTTCTTCCATGGCGGCGGCTTCGTCTTTGGCACTCTGGATACCCATGACAACCTCTGCCGCTCGCTTGCCAAACAGACTGGCGCCGTGGTGGTGTCGATCGCCTACCGGTTGGCACCGGAGGCCAAGTTCCCGGCGGCCCCGCTGGATTGCTACCGCGTCACCTGTTGGCTGGTCGAGCAGGCTCAGGCCCTGGGCGTCGACGCCAGCCGCCTAGCCCTGGCTGGCGACAGCGCCGGGGGCAACCTGGCGCTTGCTGTGAGCCGCCTGGCGGCCGAGCGCAAAGGCCCGCGTATCAGCTATCAATGCCTGTTTTATCCGGTCACCGATGGGCGCTGTGACAGTCCCTCCTATGAGGCCTTCGCCGAGGGCTATTTCCTCACCCGCGAGATGATGCTGTGGTGCTGGCAGCACTATCTGCAGAATCCCGAGCAGGCTGATGACGCACTCGCCTCGCCGTTGCGCGCCGAGGAACTGGACAATCTGCCGCCCACCACCCTGATCACCGCCGAGTTCGACCCGCTGCGCGACGAGGGCGAGGCCTTCGCCAAGCGCCTGCAGCAAGCCGGCGTCGCCACGCGCCTGGAGCGCTATGACGGGATGATCCACGGCTTCGTCAGCATGGCACCCTTTGTCGAGCGCGCGGCCGAAGCCCTGGCGGCGGCGGCCACCGATCTGCGCGCGGCGCTTAACTGAGGGGAGGGCGGAGCATGCAACTGGATACCCCGCAGCAACTGCTCGAGGCCATCCGCCGTGGCGAGATGGTGGTCATCACCGACGACGAAAGCGACAGCGAAGGCTCGCTACTGATGGCGGCCGAGCAAGTCGATGCCAGCGCGATCAATTTTATGGCGCTGCATGCCAGAGGCCTAATCTGCCTGGCCTTGACCGAGGAACGCTGCCAGGCGCTGGGCCTCGGCCTGATGGTGCCGAACTCGCGCGCGCTCCATGGCATGGGCTTTACCGTGTCGATTGAGGCGACCACCGGCGTCTCCACCGGGATCTCCGCCGCCGACCGTGCGCGTTCGATCCAGGTCGCGGTGGATCCGGCCAGCGGCCCCAGCGATCTGGTCCAGCCGGGGCATATTTTCCCGTTGCAGGCGCAGCCGGGCGGGGTGATGCAGCGCGCCGGGCATATCGAGGCCGCCTGCGATCTGGCGCGCCTGGCCGGGCTAATGCCGGCGGCGACCCTGGTCGGCATCCTCAACGAAGAGGGGGAGATGGCCCGAGGTGCCGAGTTGCAAGCGTTTGCTCAGACGCACGGGTTGAGGATCGGCAGCATCGCCGACCTGATCCACTACCGCATCCTGCATGAAGGCACCATCCAGCGCTCCGACGAATATCCGCTGCGCACTCGTCATGGCGAGTTTCGGGTGCTGACCTATCACGATGCCTACAAGGGGCAACTGCACCTGGCGCTGGTCAAGGGCCAGATCAGCACCGAGCGCCCCACGTTGGTGCGGGTGCAGGCGGTCGAGACCCTGCGCGACTCACTCGGCTGCGAGCCCGAGAGCGGGCCGCAGCAATGGAACCTGGAGCGTGCCCTGGCGCGCGTAGCCGCCGAGGGCAGCGGCGTGGTGGTCTTGCTGGCGCAGCAGGAAATCCCGAGCGGCCTGCTCGAGCAACTGCGCCAGCAGGGCGGTGGCAAGCCGCGGCCGCCACAGTTCCCGCAGCGCACCCTGGGCATAGGCGCGCAGATCCTGCGCGACCTCAATGTGCGCAAGATGCGCCTGCTGAGTTTCCCGGTACCTTACAAGGCGGTCTCCGGTTTCGAGCTGGAAGTCGCCGAATTCATCCCCTTCCATCCGGCAACAGGGTGAGGCCGCGATGACAGCCGCGCTGGAAAAACTCTTTGGTCCGGCGCGTTTAGCCGGGCTGACGCTGCGTAACCGGGTGATCAAGACCGCCACCTTCGAGGGCATGTGCCCCGGCGGGGTACCGGGCGAGGAGCTGATCCGCCACCACGCCGAGATGGCCCGTGGCGGGGTGGCGCTGACTACTCTGGCCTACTGCGGGGTGTCGCCGGACGGCCTGACCTTCCCCGACCAGATGTGGATGCACGAGGGCATCTTTGCGCAGCTGCAACGCCTCACCGCCGCGGTGCATGCCGAGGGTGGCGCCGTTTCCGCGCAGTTGGCCCATTGCGGCTTCTTCAGTCGCAACAAGCCCCGCAATATCCCGCGGCCCAAAGGGCCGAGCGCCGGCATCAATCAGTACGGTCTGTTCTCCGGGATTCCCTTCGCCGGCGCCATGACCGCGCAAGACATCGCCAAGACCCTGGGCGAATACGCCGAGGCCGCGGCCTTCGTCAAACGGGCGGGTTTCGATGCGATCGAGATCCACATGGGCCACGGCTACCTGCTCAGCCAATTCATCTCGCCGGCGACCAACAAGCGCCGCGACCAATACGGCGGCTCGCTGGAGAACCGCATGCGCCTACCGCTGGAGGTGCTGGCGGCGGTGCGCGCGGCGGTGGGCGAGGACTTCCCGCTGCTGGCCAAGCTCAACCTCAGCGACGGCTTCGCCGGCGGCCTGAGCATCGAGGAGTCCTGCCGCGCCGCGCAGCTGCTGGAGCAGGCCGGGCTGAACGCCATTGTCATGAGCGGTGGCTCGGTCACCCGCTCACCGATGTATCTGTTCCGTGGCGACAGCCCGCTTGCGGCCATGGTCAAGCTGGAGAAGAACCCGCTGCAGCGCACCGCGATGAAACTGTTCGGCGGCGCCCTATTTCCCGATTCGCCCTTCGAGGAGCTGTATTTTCTCGAACAAGCGCGACGGATGCGCCAGGCCACTCGGCTGCCGCTGGTCTACCTGGGCGGTGTGAGCAGCGCCGAGAGCATGCGCCGAGCGATGAACGAGGGCTTCGACTTCATCGCCATGGGCCGCGCCCTGCTCAATGACCCCGACTTGCTGGAGCGGGTGCGCTCCGACGCACAGCACCGGAGTGCCTGCACCCACTGCAACCTGTGTGTCGCCAGTATGGCGCTACCGGGTGGGGTGCGTTGTGTGCTGAATGCGCCAGGGTGTTTGTAGATTGTGCGTAAGAAGTGGGATGGGTACGAGTCTGGGAGCCCCATGGAGCACTGAAGTTGGTTAGCCGCTTCAGGCAAAAATGCAGTGGGGTGCGGTCCGATCAGCGATGACGCATAACAAAGGTTCTTCCCGGAACTCCGGGGGGTGGCGGTGAACACCGGATAGGCAAGAGGGTGTTAACCCTTCATGTCCCCCGGTAGTCCGTGAAGAACCTTTTTAATGCTTGGCGATCACTCAGGAGAGGAAGCCGCCATCCACATTCAGCGCCACGCCAGTGGTGTAGCTGGACGCATCGCTAGCCAGGTACAGCACGGTGCCGGCCATCTCGCTCGGGTCCGCCACGCGCTTGAGCGGAATCTGCAGCAGAGCGGTATTCAGGATCGCGTCGTTTTTCACTAGGGCGGAAGCGAACTTGGTGTCGGTCAGGCCTGGCAGCAGCGCGTTGCAGCGGATGCCGAACTGCGCGCACTCCTTGGCGAAGACCTTGGTCATATTGATCACCGCAGCTTTCGTCACGGAGTAGATGCCTTGGAAGATTCCCGGCGATACGCCGTTGATCGAGGCAACGTTGATGATGCTGCCTTTGCCGTTTTCACGCATCAGCTTGCCGGCTTCGATGGACATGAAGAAGTAACCGCGGATGTTCACATCCACGGTCTTCTGGAAGGCCGACAAGTCGGTATCCAGCACATTGCAGAACTGCGGGTTGGTGGCGGCGTTATTGACCAGAATGTCCAGGCGACCAAATTGCTCGCGGATTTGCGCAAAAACGCTTTGAATCTGTTCCATCTCGCCGATATGACAGGCGATAGCCGTGGCTTTGCCGCCAGCCGCGATAATCGCGTCAGCTACGGCTTGGCAGCCTTCGATCTTGCGGCTGGAGACGATGACATGGGCGCCTTGCTGAGCCAGCAGTTTGGCGATGGCTTCGCCGATTCCGCGGCTGGCACCCGATACGAAGGCGATTTTGCCGTCGAGGTCGAACAGTGTGGTCTTGGACATGGGGTTCCCCTTGTGATGGGCCGAAAGTTGTAAGCCGGATTACAGCGTCGATTTATTGATGACTTGCAGGCTCATGTGCTCCAGCAGCTTGTTCATCTGAATGAACTGTGCGAAGCGTTTGTCCTGGGTTTGGCCATGGAAGAAACGGTAGTAAATCTGCTGCACGATGCCGGCCAGGCGGAACAGGCCGTAGGTGTAGTAGAAGTCGAAATTCTTGATCTCGATGCCTGAGCGCTCGGCGTAGTAGTCGACGAACTCCTGGCGGGTCAGCATGCCCGGCGCATTACTCGGCTGGCGGCGCATCAGTTGCACCGGCGGCGGGTCATTGGCTTCGATCCAGTAGGCCAAGGTGTTGCCCAGGTCCATCAGCGGGTCGCCGATAGTGGTCAGCTCCCAGTCCAGTACGCCGATGATCTGCATCGGGTTGGCCGGGTCGAGGATGACGTTGTCGAAGCGGTAGTCGTTATGCACGATGCTCGACTTGTGATGGTCGGCCGGCATCTTGTCCTTCAGCCAGGCTTTGGTGGTTTCCCAGGTCGGCGCGTCAGGGGTCAGGGCTTTCTCGTAGCGGTCGCTCCAGCCACCGATCTGGCGCTGTACATAGCCTTCCGGCTTGCCCAGGTCGCCGAGACCACAGGCGTGGTAGTCGACGTTGTGCAGGTCGACGAACTTGTCGATGAAGTTTTTGCACAGACTGGCAAGCCGGAAGGCTATGTACAGCGCCAGATCGGTGGCTGGAGCGACCGCTACGAGAAAGCCCTGACCCCTGACGCGCCGACCTGGGAAACCACCAAAGCCTGGCTGAAGGACAAGATGCCGGCCGACCATCACAAGTCGAGCATCGTGCATAACGACTACCGCTTCGACAACGTCATCCTCGACCCGGCCAACCCGATGCAGATCATCGGCGTACTGGACTGGGAGCTGACCACTATCGGCGACCCGCTGATGGACCTGGGCAACACCTTGGCCTACTGGATCGAAGCCAATGACCCGCCGCCGGTGCAACTGATGCGCCGCCAGCCGAGTAATGCGCCGGGCATGCTGACCCGCCAGGAGTTCGTCGACTACTACGCCGAGCGCTCAGGCATCGAGATCAAGAATTTCGACTTCTACTACACCTACGGCCTGTTCCGCCTGGCCGGCATCGTGCAGCAGATTTACTACCGTTTCTTCCATGGCCAAACCCAGGACAAACGCTTCGCACAGTTCATTCAGATGAACAAGCTGCTGGAGCACATGAGCCTGCAAGTCATCAATAAATCGACGCTGTAATCCGGCTTACAACTTTCGGCCCATCACAAGGGGAACCCCATGTCCAAGACCACACTGTTCGACCTCGACGGCAAAATCGCCTTCGTATCGGGTGCCAGCCGCGGAATCGGCGAAGCCATCGCCAAACTGCTGGCTCAGCAAGGCGCCCATGTCATCGTCTCCAGCCGCAAGATCGAAGGCTGCCAAGCCGTAGCTGACGCGATTATCGCGGCTGGCGGCAAAGCCACGGCTATCGCCTGTCATATCGGCGAGATGGAACAGATTCAAAGCGTTTTTGCGCAAATCCGCGAGCAATTTGGTCGCCTGGACATTCTGGTCAATAACGCCGCCACCAACCCGCAGTTCTGCAATGTGCTGGATACCGACTTGTCGGCCTTCCAGAAGACCGTGGATGTGAACATCCGCGGTTACTTCTTCATGTCCATCGAAGCCGGCAAGCTGATGCGTGAAAACGGCAAAGGCAGCATCATCAACGTTGCCTCGATCAACGGCGTATCGCCGGGAATCTTCCAAGGCATCTACTCCGTGACGAAAGCTGCGGTGATCAATATGACCAAGGTCTTCGCCAAGGAGTGCGCGCAGTTCGGCATCCGCTGCAACGCGCTGCTGCCAGGCCTGACCGACACCAAGTTCGCTTCCGCCCTAGTGAAAAACGACGCGATCCTGAATACCGCTCTGCTGCAGATTCCGCTCAAGCGCGTGGCGGACCCGAGCGAGATGGCCGGCACCGTGCTGTACCTGGCTAGCGATGCGTCCAGCTACACCACTGGCGTGGCGCTGAATGTGGATGGCGGCTTCCTCTCCTGAGTGATCGCCAAGCATTAAAAAGGTTCTTCACGGACTACCGGGGGACATGAAGGGTTAACACCCTCTTGCCTATCCGGTGTTCACCGCCACCCCCCGGAGTTCCGGGAAGAACCTTTGTTATGCGTCATCGCTGATCGGACCGCACCCCACTGCATTTTTGCCTGAAGCGGCTAACCAACTTCAGTGCTCCATGGGGCTCCCAGACTCGTACCCATCCCACTTCTTACGCACAATCTACAAACACCCTGGCGCATTCAGCACACAACGCACCCCACCCGGTAGCGCCATACTGGCGACACACAGGTTGCAGTGGGTGCAGGCACTCCGGTGCTGTGCGTCGGAGCGCACCCGCTCCAGCAAGTCGGGGTCATTGAGCAGGGCGCGGCCCATGGCGATGAAGTCGAAGCCCTCGTTCATCGCTCGGCGCATGCTCTCGGCGCTGCTCACACCGCCCAGGTAGACCAGCGGCAGCCGAGTGGCCTGGCGCATCCGTCGCGCTTGTTCGAGAAAATACAGCTCCTCGAAGGGCGAATCGGGAAATAGGGCGCCGCCGAACAGTTTCATCGCGGTGCGCTGCAGCGGGTTCTTCTCCAGCTTGACCATGGCCGCAAGCGGGCTGTCGCCACGGAACAGATACATCGGTGAGCGGGTGACCGAGCCACCGCTCATGACAATGGCGTTCAGCCCGGCCTGCTCCAGCAGCTGCGCGGCGCGGCAGGACTCCTCGATGCTCAGGCCGCCGGCGAAGCCGTCGCTGAGGTTGAGCTTGGCCAGCAGCGGGAAGTCCTCGCCCACCGCCGCGCGCACCGCCGCCAGCACCTCCAGCGGTAGGCGCATGCGGTTCTCCAGCGAGCCGCCGTATTGGTCGCGGCGCTTGTTGGTCGCCGGCGAGATGAATTGGCTGAGCAGGTAGCCGTGGCCCATGTGGATCTCGATCGCATCGAAACCCGCCCGTTTGACGAAGGCCGCGGCCTCGGCGTATTCGCCCAGGGTCTTGGCGATGTCTTGCGCGGTCATGGCGCCGGCGAAGGGAATCCCGGAGAACAGACCGTACTGATTGATGCCGGCGCTCGGCCCTTTGGGCCGCGGGATATTGCGGGGCTTGTTGCGACTGAAGAAGCCGCAATGGGCCAACTGCGCGGAAACGGCGCCACCCTCGGCATGCACCGCGGCGGTGAGGCGTTGCAGCTGCGCAAAGATGCCCTCGTGCATCCACATCTGGTCGGGGAAGGTCAGGCCGTCCGGCGACACCCCGCAGTAGGCCAGAGTAGTCAGCGCCACCCCGCCACGGGCCATCTCGGCGTGGTGGCGGATCAGCTCCTCGCCCGGTACCCCGCCGGGGCACATGCCCTCGAAGGTGGCGGTCTTGATCACCCGGTTACGCAGCGTCAGCCCGGCTAAACGCGCCGGACCAAAGAGTTTTTCCAGCGCGGCTGTCATCGCGGCCTCACCCTGTTGCCGGATGGAAGGGGATGAATTCGGCGACTTCCAGCTCGAAACCGGAGACCGCCTTGTAAGGTACCGGGAAACTCAGCAGGCGCATCTTGCGCACATTGAGGTCGCGCAGGATCTGCGCGCCTATGCCCAGGGTGCGCTGCGGGAACTGTGGCGGCCGCGGCTTGCCACCGCCCTGCTGGCGCAGTTGCTCGAGCAGGCCGCTCGGGATTTCCTGCTGCGCCAGCAAGACCACCACGCCGCTGCCCTCGGCGGCTACGCGCGCCAGGGCACGCTCCAGGTTCCATTGCTGCGGCCCGCTCTCGGGCTCGCAGCCGAGTGAGTCGCGCAGGGTCTCGACCGCCTGCACCCGCACCAACGTGGGGCGCTCGGTGCTGATCTGGCCCTTGACCAGCGCCAGGTGCAGTTGCCCCTTGTAGGCATCGTGATAGGTCAGCACCCGAAACTCGCCATGACGAGTGCGCAGCGGATATTCGTCGGAGCGCTGGATGGTGCCTTCATGCAGGATGCGGTAGTGGATCAGGTCGGCGATGCTGCCGATCCTCAACCCGTGCGTCTGAGCAAACGCTTGCAACTCGGCACCTCGGGCCATCTCCCCCTCTTCGTTGAGGATGCCGACCAGGGTCGCCGCCGGCATTAGCCCGGCCAGGCGCGCCAGATCGCAGGCGGCCTCGATATGCCCGGCGCGCTGCATCACCCCGCCCGGCTGCGCCTGCAACGGGAAAATATGCCCCGGCTGGACCAGATCGCTGGGCCGCTGGCCGGATCCACCGCGACCTGGATCGAACGCGCACGGTCGGCGGCGGAGATCCCGGTGGAGACGCCGGTGGTCGCCTCAATCGACACGGTAAAGCCCATGCCATGGAGCGCGCGCGAGTTCGGCACCATCAGGCCGAGGCCCAGCGCCTGGCAGCGTTCCTCGGTCAAGGCCAGGCAGATTAGGCCTCTGGCATGCAGCGCCATAAAATTGATCGCGCTGGCATCGACTTGCTCGGCCGCCATCAGTAGCGAGCCTTCGCTGTCGCTTTCGTCGTCGGTGATGACCACCATCTCGCCACGGCGGATGGCCTCGAGCAGTTGCTGCGGGGTATCCAGTTGCATGCTCCGCCCTCCCCTCAGTTAAGCGCCGCGCGCAGATCGGTGGCCGCCGCCGCCAGGGCTTCGGCCGCGCGCTCGACAAAGGGTGCCATGCTGACGAAGCCGTGGATCATCCCGTCATAGCGCTCCAGGCGCGTGGCGACGCCGGCTTGCTGCAGGCGCTTGGCGAAGGCCTCGCCCTCGTCGCGCAGCGGGTCGAACTCGGCGGTGATCAGGGTGGTGGGCGGCAGATTGTCCAGTTCCTCGGCGCGCAACGGCGAGGCGAGTGCGTCATCAGCCTGCTCGGGATTCTGCAGATAGTGCTGCCAGCACCACAGCATCATCTCGCGGGTGAGGAAATAGCCCTCGGCGAAGGCCTCATAGGAGGGACTGTCACAGCGCCCATCGGTGACCGGATAAAACAGGCATTGATAGCTGATACGCGGGCCTTTGCGCTCGGCCGCCAGGCGGCTCACAGCAAGCGCCAGGTTGCCCCCGGCGCTGTCGCCAGCCAGGGCTAGGCGGCTGGCGTCGACGCCCAGGGCCTGAGCCTGCTCGACCAGCCAACAGGTGACGCGGTAGCAATCCAGCGGGGCCGCCGGGAACTTGGCCTCCGGTGCCAACCGGTAGGCGATCGACACCACCACGGCGCCAGTCTGTTTGGCAAGCGAGCGGCAGAGGTTGTCATGGGTATCCAGAGTGCCAAAGACGAAGCCGCCGCCATGGAAGAACACCAGGAGCGGCAGGTTCGGCTGGTCCAGCGGCCGATACAGGCGCGCGTCCAACTCGCCGGTGGCGCCGGCCACGCGCAGATCGCGAACCTCGGCCATGGGCTCGCCGGGGATGGGCTGCATCATGTTGTCGGCAGACTGGCGATACTGCGCGGCACTCAGCTGGCTGAGATCCTGCTGCGGCAGGCCACTGAACTGCTGCAGTACGGCGGCGATCTGGCTATCAAGCGGCATCGTGCTCTCCTTCAATCTCGGTTCCTTTCTCATCAACAAACTGAAACAGCGGATTGGTCTCTTCGAGAATGCTCTGCATCCGCCGCTCCAATGCCGGCTTGAAGAACTTGTGCGGGAGTATCCAGAAGCGCTTCTCGCGCACCGCAGTGAACACCAGTTCGGCTAGTTCGAGCGGGGTCATGCCCTGGCGGATGCTGGTATCGAGCAGCTCGTTGAACTGCGCACCGGCAGCGCCTGCGACCTGGTCCGAGGCCATGATCTCGCTGGCTACCGGCCCTGGGCAAAGCACCGACACCGAGACCTGCGCCTGTTGCAGGCTCAGCTCGTAATGCAGGGTTTCCGAGAGCGCGACCACCGCCTGTTTGGTCACGTTGTAGGGTGCCATCAAGGGGCTGCTGACCAGGCCCGCAAGCGAGGCGGTGTTGACCACATGGGCCGGGCGGCCCTGCTCCAGTAGCAGCGGCACGAAGCTGCGAATGCCATTGATCACGCCTTGCAGGTTGACACTGAGCATGCGCTGCCACTGCTCCTGGGTGATCTCCCAGCAGTGCCCGGTCTGCATCACCCCGGCGTTGTTGAACAGCAGATCGACGCCACCGAAGCGCTCCACCGCTACATCGCGCAGACGCTCGACCTGCGCCGGGTCGCCGACATCGGTCACGCAGGCGACAGCCTCGGCGCCCAGTGCCTGCAATTCCGCGCACAGTGCCTGCAGCCGCTGCCCGTCCACATCGCTGAGTACCAGGCGCATGCCTAGCCCTGCGGCATATTCGGCCAGACCGCGACCAATGCCGCTGGCCGCACCCGTGATAACCGCCACGCGGCCCTGTTCAATGCTCATTGGCGACTCCTGCTTCTTGTTCTGCTGTTTAGCGTTGGCGCCAGTAGAGCCGCCTCTGCCGCGCCAGCCATCGTCCATTCAGACGATGCCCTCAGCTACAGGAGTTGCAGAATCCGGAACGTGCAAAAGCGCTGCCCAAGGTTTGCCTGAACCAGCGGCAGCCCAATCAGGAACGCCCCGGAGAACAACAAGATGAGCACCCTGCATCGCATCGAAACGAGACAACTGGAAGACCGTTACGCCCGTGGCTGGCACTGTCTCGGCCTGGCCGCCCAATACCGCGACGGCAAGGCCCATCGGCTGGACGTATTCGGTACCCGTCTGGTGGCCTTCCAGGCGAAGACGGTGAGCTGCATATTCTCGACGGCTACTGCCCGCACATGGGCGCCGATCTCAGCCAGGGCTGCGTCGAGGGCAACTCCCTGCGCTGCCCCTTCCACGCCTGGCGCTGGGGCGCCGACGGCGTGTGTGACGACATCCCCTATGCCAAACGCATCCCGCCACGAGCCAAGGTCAAGAGCTGGCCGATCCTGGAAGAGAACCAACTGCTGTTCGTCTGGAACGATCCAGAAGGCAACTCACCGATCGCCGAGCAGAGCATCCCGCGGATCGACGCCAGCTACAGCGACGAGTGGGCCGAGTGGGAAGTCGCCGAGCTGCAGATCGCGACCAACTGCCGCGAACTGATCGACAACGTCGCTGACATGGCGCACTTCGGCACAGTGCATGGTGCCCCGGTGGAGGCGTTCAGTAACGTCTTCGAGCGTCATATGGCGACCCAGATCATGTGCGCGCGCAGCGAACGGCTGTCGGGCGACAGCGAACTGAACACCGTGGCCACCTATTTCGGCCCGGCTTACCAGATCACCGAAATGACCGGCGAGATGAACGGCCAGCCGATCCATTCGATCCTGCTCAACTGCCACGTACCGATCGACCTGCACAGCTTCACCCTGCGCTACGGCGTACTGGTGAAAAAGATCCCCGGCCTCAGCGAGGAACAGAACAGCGCCATGGCCAAGGCCTACGTAGAGCAGGCGCAAGCAGCCTTCTATGAAGACGTGGCGATCTGGCACAGCAAGACCCGCGTCGACAACCCGCTGCTGTGCGACGGCGACGGCCCGGTCTACCAGTTGCGCAAGTGGTACCAGCAGTTCTACACCGACGTCGCCGAGCTGCCGGCCGAGGTCAACGAGCGCAAGACCTTCGCCGTACGCGCGCGCGAATTCGCCTAAGTTCCTGCGCAACAACTGCCGCGTTGGAAACAGCGCCTGAGTCGGGATGGCGGCACCCCCTGCCGCCATCTATCCAGCTCTCTAGCCAGGGCGTTGCACTCGGCAGAAGACAGCGCTTATGCTCAGTGTTCGCTACAGCATAAAAATAAAAAACGGTACCCCTTATGGCTCGCACACTCAGTCTCGAGACGTTCAGCGAGATGCTCGGCAATCTCTACCAGGGGCCGCTGGAGAACATCCCCTGGGCGACCTTTCTCAACCAACTCAATTTGTACCTGGACAGCAAGTACGTCACCTTCATCCTGCGCCCACCGAGCGCGCAGGTGGAAGGTCTGATGGTCACCACCAACGGCACCTCAGCAGAGGTGGTTGAGGGGATCGCCTCGTACAATAAGTATTTCTTCACCCTTGACCCCTTCGTCGGCTTGCCCAACCGCCAAGTCGTCACCCTCGAGGAGTTCGTCTCCAAGGACGACTGGCTGAACTCCGAGTTCTACAAGAGTTTTCTCGAGCCGGGGGACGTCTTCCACATCCTCGGCGCCGACATCAATACCTGCGACGGCGCGCAGTGCCGCATCCGCATCAGCCGCGGCCGCGCCAGCCCGGCCTTCAGCAGCGAAGACAAGGCCCTGCTCACGCAATTCATCCCGCACCTTGAGCGCTCGATCAAGATCCACATGCAGCTCAACCGCATCGAGACCGAACGCAACCTCTACGCCGGTGCGGTGGACCAGCTGGCGGTCGGCACCATCATCCTCGACGAGACGGGCAAGGTGCTGCAGACCAACCAGGTCGCCGACCGCCTGATCCAGGACAAGGACGGCCTCAAGCTGGTCAACGATGGCCTGCAGGTTGGCACCGCCCGCGACACCCAGGAATTCCGCCGGTTGGTGAAACAGGCCCTGCTCTCGCAGAAGAGCAACAACCCCTCGGTGGTCGAGGCCCTGCGCGTGCAGCGGCCGTCCGGGCGGGCGGATCTCGGCATCATAGTGCGCTCGGTGCCGCTGTCGGCCTGGAGCGAAGGCAAGCAGTGCCCGGCGGTGGTGATCTTTATCAGCGACCCGGAGCAGCAGTCCAGCGCCCCCCAGGAGATCGTCCGCGCGCTGTTCGACTTCACCCCGGCCGAAACCCAGTTGGCCATGCTGTTGGCCAACGGCCTGACTCTCGACGAAGCCTCGGAAGAGCTGGGCATCAGCCGCAACACCGCACGCGCGCACCTGCGCTCGACCTTCTCCAAAACCGGCGTGACCCGCCAGACCATGCTGGTACGGCTGATCCTGCGCAGCGTGGCGACGCTCGGCTAGCCGCCCGCCAGGATAATTCGTTTGCCAGTCGTGGTCCGTAGGCTGGGTAGAGCCGATTTTGGCGAAACCCAGCGGGCCAACGCTAGCAGCGCTGGTTTCGCTTCGCTCTACCCAGCCTACCCCGAGTTCCATGAGCAGACGGTTGAAAACGGTCTGCTAGTCCGCTTGGACGATGCGGCATGGACGCCGGCGCGCAAAGTGCACTAACCGAGACGCCTTCCCCAAGCGCAGGGGCCTAGCCATGCGGACCTGTCCGACCATCCTGAAAACCGAACTACTGCCGAAAGTGGCTACTTCCAGATTGAGGCCTTGCACCTGCAATCAGCAACGGCCAACAACGCGTCTACGAACGCCTGCGCGGCACCGGCTACCGCTCGGTGATGCTAGTGCGATGCCCGATCCGGAACACGTGCTGCTGGTGCGTGAATACGCGGTGGGGTGAGGCCAAAGTCCTCGGCCTGCCCTAAGGGCGGCGCGAGCCCGACGAGCGGAGGATTACTGCAAGCGGCACAACGCGAAACTTGATCGAGGAAGTCGGCCTGCGCGCCGAACGCGCTCACCGGCTGGGCGAGCTGACCCGGGCGCCCGGCCACCTGTGCACCGTTATCGGGTGGTACTCGCCGAACAGCTGGCCCTGCTTACCTGCCCGGCGGACGAACCCGAACCGCCTGGACCTCATCCGACCTGCCGCTGGCGCAGTTATTCCACGAACTTGGTCGCCCTTGGCGAACTGCAACGAGCGCCCGCGCAATCGCCGCGCTTTTTCAGGCCCTGGCGCCCTAGCGCCGACGGGCTGAGGCACACGCACAAGACCATAATCGGCTTCCGTTCTGGCGTCGCTAGTCCATTCGACGAAGCCGCGCGAGCGGGCCCTTCATAAGGTGGCTCCACAACAACAAAGCCTAGTCGCAGCAGCAACTGGTTGGGTATGGACGGTGCGGGACATAAAACAAGTCCGCGTAAGCCTGGCAGGCAGTCATTCCCGCCAGCCGGTAAAGGGCCTGAGTTCTTCAGCGGGCAGGCTCAGGGTCTCCTGCTGCTGGCGAGACAAGACGAGGCATCAGCAGAGGCTATCGTGGTTTTTTTCATAGCGGGCCTCGCATCCTTATGGGCCGCCCGCAGATCAGGCTGTCTCAGCCGCTGGGCTGGCGCTTAGGCATTTTGTTGTTGTGAGCCCACCTTAGAAGGGCCGCTCGCGGCGACTTCGTCCGAATGGGACTAGACGCCAGCAGGAGCCGATTAATGTCTGTGTGCGATGTGCCTCAGCCACGTCGCGGCAGGCGCCAGGGCCATGAAGCGCGCGGATTGCGCGGCCTCGTCAGTTCGCCAACGGCGACCAGTTCAGGAATCTGCGCCAGCGGCAGGCGGGATGAGGTCCAGCGGTTCGGGTTTCGTCGCCGGCAGGTAGAGGGGCTCAGCTGTTCGGCGCAGTACCACCGTATAACGCCGCCTGGCACAGGTGGCGGGCGCCAGGTCAGCTCGCCAGCTCGGTGAGGCGTCGGCGCGCAGAGGCCGACTTCCTCATACTGTTCGCATGGTGCGCGTGGGCAGTAATCCTCGATCGGGCTCGGGACCGCCGCCCTTGGGCAGGCGAGACAGTTGGCCTCCACCCCCACCGGTATTCCCACGCCCCACAGCAGCACGTGCTTCCGGATCGGGCATCGCACTAGCATCCACCGAGCCGGTTGAGCCGGTGCCCGACGCAGGCGTTCGTAGGACGGCCCGTTGTTGGCCGTTTGCTGAATTGCAGGTGCAAGCCTCAATCTGGAAGGTAGCCACTTCGGCCAGTAGTTCGGTTTCAGGATGGTTCGGACCAGGTTCCGCATGCTAAGGCCCCCTGCGCTTGGGAAGGCGCTCGGTTAGTGCACTTGCGCGCCGCGCGTCCATGCGCCATCGTCCAAGCGGGACTAGCAGACCGTTTTTTCAAAAACCGTCTGCTCATGGAAACTTGGGGTGAGGCTGGGGTTAGAGCGAAGCGAAACCCAGCGCTGTAGCGTGGCCCGCTGGTTTCCAAAAATCGGCTCTACCCAGGCCCTACGGACCACGACTGGCAAACGATTATTCCTGCGGGCGGCTAGCCGAGCGCTCGCCACGCTGCGCATGGTCAGCCGTTACCAGCAATGTCTGGCGGGTCACGCCGGTATTTGGAGAAGGTCCGAGCGCAGGTGCGCGCGTGCGGGGTTCGGCTGAGCCCAGCCTCTTGCGAGGCTTCTGTCGAGAGTCAGGCCGTGGGCCAACAGCATGGCCAACGGGGTTTCGGCCGTAGACGGTGAGTTCGAACAGCGCGCGGACGAGCTCCTGGGGCGGCGCTGGACTGCTTGCTCCGGATCGCGTGAAAAGATCACCAACCCCGGGGGCACTGCTTGCCTTCGCTCAGGCCGACGCGGCCACCGGAAGCGCACTATGATGGCGAGACCCGCCCGCCCGATCGGCCGCTTGCCACGCCGCAGGCTCGACCCCGAGGGTTGTGGCTCTTCTGCGAGAGCAGGGCCAATGTTTCACCAAGCCGCGGGAATCACTGGGGTCGCGGGCGTGCAAACTGCCAGGCCATCGTTTGACCAGCTTTGAGGCCGTTCCTGTTCCGGATCAGGCGGTCGGCGACCTGGTTGTCTGCAGCACCTTTGCCCGTCTCCGAGGATGAATGGCTTTGCCGACCGGCCAGCTGGGTTCCACCGCACCGCGTAAGAGTTGCGTTCGTCTTCGATGCGGCTTGAGCTATGCAAGTGATCTTTGATCAGCGCTCAATGGTGCGGGATGAATTGCGTAGCGGCCTTGTCTTCGTGCTGAAGGCCGGGCTGCGCGGCCGGCGGCTGTGCGGATGCGGCACTGCCGCGCCGTCGCATGGATTGTAGGTCGGCGCGAGGATGTGGAAGAACGTCCCCCGGCTCGAGAAAACTCTTGTAGAACTCGGGAGTTCAGCCAGTCGTCCTTGGACGAACTCCTCGACGGTGGACGACTTGGCGGTTTGGGCAAGCCGACGAAACCGGGATCAAGGGTTGAAGAAATACTTATTGTACAGGCGATCCTCAACCACCTCTAGCTGAGGTGCGTTTGTGGTGACCAATCCAGACCCTTCCACCGTGGCGCGCTCGGTGGCACGCAGGCATGAAGTGGACGGTTACTTGCTGTCCAGTACAAATTGAGATTGGTTGAGAAGGTCGCCCCGAGGGCATGTTCTCCAGCGGGCCCCTGGGAAGATTTGCCGAGCAGTCTCGCTGAAGATCTCGAGACCTGAGTGTGCGCAGCATAAGGGGTACCCGTTTTTTATTTTTCATGCTGTAGCGAACACTGAGCATAAGAGCGCTAAGTCTTCTGCCAGAGTGCAACGCCTGGCTAAGAGTCTGGATTAGATGGCGGCAGGGGGTGCCGCCATCCCGACTCAGCGCTGTTTATCCAACGCGGCAGTTGTTTTGCGCCAGGAGCTTACGCCGCGTATTCTGCGCCCCGCGCGTACGGCGAAGGTCTTGCGCCGTGGACCTCGTGCCGGCAGCTCGGCGACGGCGGTTGTAGAACTGCTCGGGTACCACTTGCGCAGACTGCTTAGAACCGGGGCCGTTCGCCGTCGCACAGCAGCGGAATGTTGTCGACGCGGGGGCTCTTGCTGGGCCAGATCGCCACGTCTTCATAGAAGCTGCTTGCGCCTGCTCTACTAGGCCTTTGGCCATGGCGCTGTTCTGTCTCCTCGCTGAGGCCGGGGATCTTTTCACCAGTACGCCGTTAGCGCAAGATGAAGCTGTGCAAGGTCGAATGGTACGTGGCAGCCTTGAGCAGATACGAATGGATCGGCTGGCCGGTTCATCTCGCGGTCATTTCGGTGATCTGGTAAGCGGGCCGAAATAGGTGGCACGGTGAATTCCAGGTTCGCTGTCCGCGACAGCCGTTCGCTGCGCCGCGCACATGATCTGGGTCGCCAATATGACGCTCGGAAGGACGTTTACTGAAACGCCTCCACCGGGGCACCATGCCACTGTGCCGAAGTGCGCCATGTTCAGCGACGTTGCGATCAGTTCGCGCAGTTGGTCGCATCTGCAGCTCGGCGACGTCCCACTCGGACCCACTCGTCGCTGTAGCGGCGTCGGATCCGCGGGGATGCTCTGCTCGGCGATCAGGGTGAGTTGCCTCTGGATCGTATCCAGACAACAGCAGTTTGGTCTCTATCCAGGATCGGCCAGCGCTTGACGTGTCGTGGGGGTGCGTTTGGCATAGGGGATGGTCGTCACACACGCGTCGGCGCCCCAGCGCCAGGCGTGGAAGGGGCAGCGCAGGGGAGTGCCATCGACGGCAGCCCGGCATGAGATCGGACGCCCAGTTGCGGCAGTAGCCGTCGCCGAGGAATATGCAGCTCACCGTCTTCGCCCGAAGGCCACACAGACGGGTACCGGAATACGTCCAGCGATGGGCCATTGCACTCGCCGGGGTATTTGGGCGGGCCAGGCCGAGACAAGTGCCAGCCACGGGCAAGCGTACGGTCTTCCCCAGTTTGTCTTTCGTGTTTCGATGCGATGCTGCAGGGTTGCTCGCTTGTTTCTCCGGGGCGTTCCTGATTGGCTGCCGCTGGTATCAGGCAAACCGTTGCGCAGCGCGTTTTTGCACGTTCCGGATTTCTGCAACTCCTGTAGCTGAGGGCATCGTTCTGAACATGCGACGATTGGCTGGCCGCCGGCAGAGGCGGCGCGTACTGGCGACAACGCTAAAACAGCGAACAAGAAGGCAGGGGAGCGCCCAATGAGCATTTGAACAGGGCCGGTATTGCGTGAGCGGTTTATCACGGGTGCGGGCCAGCGATTTGGTCGGCGGTGCGGCCGAATATGCCGCAGGGGCTAGGCATGCCCTGGTACTCAGGCGATGTGAACGGCAGGCGGCATGCAGGACTGTGCGCGAATTGCAGGCACTGGGCGCAGAGAGCTGTCGCACTGACAGTGACCGATATGTCGGCGGAACCCCGGCGCAGGTCGAGCTCTGCGACAGATGTAGCGTTGGAAAGCGCTTCTGGTGCGATCCACTTTCGATCTGCTGTTCAACAACCGCCGGGGGTGAGGCAGACGGGCACCTGTCTGGGAGATCACCCAGAAGGCAGTCTGGCAGCGCGAAATCATGCTCAGTGTCAACCTGGCAAGCTGTGAATCAAGGGCATTCGCAGGCATTCAGTGCCGCCTGCCTCTGGAGCAGGGCCGCCCGGCCCATGTGGTCAACACCGCCTCGCTTGCGGGCCTGGTCAGCAGCCCCTTGATGGCACCCTACAACGTGACCAAACAGGCGGTGGTCGCGCTCTCGGAAACCCTGCATTACGAGCTGAGCCTGCAACAGGCGCAGGTCTCGGTGTCGGTGCTTTGCCCAGGGCCGGTAGCCAGCGAGATCATGGCCTCGGACCAGGTCGCAGGCGCTGCCGGTGCGCAGTTCAACGAGCTGCTCGATACCAGCATCCGCCAGGGCATGACCCCGCTCGAACTAGCCGAACTGGTGTTCACTGCGGTGCGCGAGAAGCGCTTCTGGATACTCCCGCACAAGTTCTTCAAGCCGGCATTGGAGCGGCGGATGCAGAGCATTCTCGAAGAGACCAATCCGCTGTTTCAGTTTGTTGATGAGAAAGGAACCGAGATTGAAGGAGAGCACGATGCCGCTTGATAGCCAGATCGCCGCCGTACTGCAGCAGTTCAGTGGCCTGCCGCAGCAGGATCTCAGCCAGCTGAGTGCCGCGCAGTATCGCCAGTCTGCCGACAACATGATGCAGCCCATCCCCGGCGAGCCCATGGCCGAGGTTCGCGATCTGCGCGTGGCCGGCGCCACCGGCGAGTTGGACGCGCGCCTGTATCGGCCGCTGGACCAGCCGAACCTGCCGCTCCTGGTGTTCTTCCATGGCGGCGGCTTCGTCTTTGGCACTCTGGATACCCATGACAACCTCTGCCGCTCGCTTGCCAAACAGACTGGCGCCGTGGTGGTGTCGATCGCCTACCGGTTGGCACCGGAGGCCAAGTTCCCGGCGGCCCCGCTGGATTGCTACCGCGTCACCTGTTGGCTGGTCGAGCAGGCTCAGGCCCTGGGCGTCGACGCCAGCCGCCTAGCCCTGGCTGGCGACAGCGCCGGGGGCAACCTGGCGCTTGCTGTGAGCCGCCTGGCGGCCGAGCGCAAAGGCCCGCGTATCAGCTATCAATGCCTGTTTTATCCGGTCACCGATGGGCGCTGTGACAGTCCCTCCTATGAGGCCTTCGCCGAGGGCTATTTCCTCACCCGCGAGATGATGCTGTGGTGCTGGCAGCACTATCTGCAGAATCCCGAGCAGGCTGATGACGCACTCGCCTCGCCGTTGCGCGCCGAGGAACTGGACAATCTGCCGCCCACCACCCTGATCACCGCCGAGTTCGACCCGCTGCGCGACGAGGGCGAGGCCTTCGCCAAGCGCCTGCAGCAAGCCGGCGTCGCCACGCGCCTGGAGCGCTATGACGGGATGATCCACGGCTTCGTCAGCATGGCACCCTTTGTCGAGCGCGCGGCCGAAGCCCTGGCGGCGGCGGCCACCGATCTGCGCGCGGCGCTTAACTGAGGGGAGGGCGGAGCATGCAACTGGATACCCCGCAGCAACTGCTCGAGGCCATCCGCCGTGGCGAGATGGTGGTCATCACCGACGACGAAAGCGACAGCGAAGGCTCGCTACTGATGGCGGCCGAGCAAGTCGATGCCAGCGCGATCAATTTTATGGCGCTGCATGCCAGAGGCCTAATCTGCCTGGCCTTGACCGAGGAACGCTGCCAGGCGCTGGGCCTCGGCCTGATGGTGCCGAACTCGCGCGCGCTCCATGGCATGGGCTTTACCGTGTCGATTGAGGCGACCACCGGCGTCTCCACCGGGATCTCCGCCGCCGACCGTGCGCGTTCGATCCAGGTCGCGGTGGATCCGGCCAGCGGCCCCAGCGATCTGGTCCAGCCGGGGCATATTTTCCCGTTGCAGGCGCAGCCGGGCGGGGTGATGCAGCGCGCCGGGCATATCGAGGCCGCCTGCGATCTGGCGCGCCTGGCCGGGCTAATGCCGGCGGCGACCCTGGTCGGCATCCTCAACGAAGAGGGGGAGATGGCCCGAGGTGCGAGTTGCAAGCGTTTGCTCAGACGCACGGGTTGAGGATCGGCAGCATCGCCGACCTGATCCACTACCGCATCCTGCATGAAGGCACCATCCAGCGCTCCGACGAATATCCGCTGCGCACTCGTCATGGCGAGTTTCGGGTGCTGACCTATCACGATGCCTACAAGGGGCAACTGCACCTGGCGCTGGTCAAGGGCCAGATCAGCACCGAGCGCCCCACGTTGGTGCGGGTGCAGGCGGTCGAGACCCTGCGCGACTCACTCGGCTGCGAGCCCGAGAGCGGGCCGCAGCAATGGAACCTGGAGCGTGCCCTGGCGCGCGTAGCCGCCGAGGGCAGCGGCGTGGTGGTCTTGCTGGCGCAGCAGGAAATCCCGAGCGGCCTGCTCGAGCAACTGCGCCAGCAGGGCGGTGGCAAGCCGCGGCCGCCACAGTTCCCGCAGCGCACCCTGGGCATAGGCGCGCAGATCCTGCGCGACCTCAATGTGCGCAAGATGCGCCTGCTGAGTTTCCCGGTACCTTACAAGGCGGTCTCCGGTTTCGAGCTGGAAGTCGCCGAATTCATCCCCTTCCATCCGGCAACAGGGTGAGGCCGCGATGACAGCCGCGCTGGAAAAACTCTTTGGTCCGGCGCGTTTAGCCGGGCTGACGCTGCGTAACCGGGTGATCAAGACCGCCACCTTCGAGGGCATGTGCCCCGGCGGGGTACCGGGCGAGGAGCTGATCCGCCACCACGCCGAGATGGCCCGTGGCGGGGTGGCGCTGACTACTCTGGCCTACTGCGGGGTGTCGCCGGACGGCCTGACCTTCCCCGACCAGATGTGGATGCACGAGGGCATCTTTGCGCAGCTGCAACGCCTCACCGCCGCGGTGCATGCCGAGGGTGGCGCCGTTTCCGCGCAGTTGGCCCATTGCGGCTTCTTCAGTCGCAACAAGCCCCGCAATATCCCGCGGCCCAAAGGGCCGAGCGCCGGCATCAATCAGTACGGTCTGTTCTCCGGGATTCCCTTCGCCGGCGCCATGACCGCGCAAGACATCGCCAAGACCCTGGGCGAATACGCCGAGGCCGCGGCCTTCGTCAAACGGGCGGGTTTCGATGCGATCGAGATCCACATGGGCCACGGCTACCTGCTCAGCCAATTCATCTCGCCGGCGACCAACAAGCGCCGCGACCAATACGGCGGCTCGCTGGAGAACCGCATGCGCCTACCGCTGGAGGTGCTGGCGGCGGTGCGCGCGGCGGTGGGCGAGGACTTCCCGCTGCTGGCCAAGCTCAACCTCAGCGACGGCTTCGCCGGCGGCCTGAGCATCGAGGAGTCCTGCCGCGCCGCGCAGCTGCTGGAGCAGGCCGGGCTGAACGCCATTGTCATGAGCGGTGGCTCGGTCACCCGCTCACCGATGTATCTGTTCCGTGGCGACAGCCCGCTTGCGGCCATGGTCAAGCTGGAGAAGAACCCGCTGCAGCGCACCGCGATGAAACTGTTCGGCGGCGCCCTATTTCCCGATTCGCCCTTCGAGGAGCTGTATTTTCTCGAACAAGCGCGACGGATGCGCCAGGCCACTCGGCTGCCGCTGGTCTACCTGGGCGGTGTGAGCAGCGCCGAGAGCATGCGCCGAGCGATGAACGAGGGCTTCGACTTCATCGCCATGGGCCGCGCCCTGCTCAATGACCCCGACTTGCTGGAGCGGGTGCGCTCCGACGCACAGCACCGGAGTGCCTGCACCCACTGCAACCTGTGTGTCGCCAGTATGGCGCTACCGGGTGGGGTGCGTTGTGTGCTGAATGCGCCAGGGTGTTTGTAGATTGTGCGTAAGAAGTGGGATGGGTACGAGTCTGGGAGCCCCATGGAGCACTGAAGTTGGTTAGCCGCTTCAGGCAAAAATGCAGTGGGGTGCGGTCCGATCAGCGATGACGCATAACAAAGGTTCTTCCCGGAACTCCGGGGGGTGGCGGTGAACACCGGATAGGCAAGAGGGTGTTAACCCTTCATGTCCCCCGGTAGTCCGTGAAGAACCTTTTTAATGCTTGGCGATCACTCAGGAGAGGAAGCCGCCATCCACATTCAGCGCCACGCCAGTGGTGTAGCTGGACGCATCGCTAGCCAGGTACAGCACGGTGCCGGCCATCTCGCTCGGGTCCGCCACGCGCTTGAGCGGAATCTGCAGCAGAGCGGTATTCAGGATCGCGTCGTTTTTCACTAGGGCGGAAGCGAACTTGGTGTCGGTCAGGCCTGGCAGCAGCGCGTTGCAGCGGATGCCGAACTGCGCGCACTCCTTGGCGAAGACCTTGGTCATATTGATCACCGCAGCTTTCGTCACGGAGTAGATGCCTTGGAAGATTCCCGGCGATACGCCGTTGATCGAGGCAACGTTGATGATGCTGCCTTTGCCGTTTTCACGCATCAGCTTGCCGGCTTCGATGGACATGAAGAAGTAACCGCGGATGTTCACATCCACGGTCTTCTGGAAGGCCGACAAGTCGGTATCCAGCACATTGCAGAACTGCGGGTTGGTGGCGGCGTTATTGACCAGAATGTCCAGGCGACCAAATTGCTCGCGGATTTGCGCAAAAACGCTTTGAATCTGTTCCATCTCGCCGATATGACAGGCGATAGCCGTGGCTTTGCCGCCAGCCGCGATAATCGCGTCAGCTACGGCTTGGCAGCCTTCGATCTTGCGGCTGGAGACGATGACATGGGCGCCTTGCTGAGCCAGCAGTTTGGCGATGGCTTCGCCGATTCCGCGGCTGGCACCCGATACGAAGGCGATTTTGCCGTCGAGGTCGAACAGTGTGGTCTTGGACATGGGGTTCCCCTTGTGATGGGCCGAAAGTTGTAAGCCGGATTACAGCGTCGATTTATTGATGACTTGCAGGCTCATGTGCTCCAGCAGCTTGTTCATCTGAATGAACTGTGCGAAGCGTTTGTCCTGGGTTTGGCCATGGAAGAAACGGTAGTAAATCTGCTGCACGATGCCGGCCAGGCGGAACAGGCCGTAGGTGTAGTAGAAGTCGAAATTCTTGATCTCGATGCCTGAGCGCTCGGCGTAGTAGTCGACGAACTCCTGGCGGGTCAGCATGCCCGGCGCATTACTCGGCTGGCGGCGCATCAGTTGCACCGGCGGCGGGTCATTGGCTTCGATCCAGTAGGCCAAGGTGTTGCCCAGGTCCATCAGCGGGTCGCCGATAGTGGTCAGCTCCCAGTCCAGTACGCCGATGATCTGCATCGGGTTGGCCGGGTCGAGGATGACGTTGTCGAAGCGGTAGTCGTTATGCACGATGCTCGACTTGTGATGGTCGGCCGGCATCTTGTCCTTCAGCCAGGCTTTGGTGGTTTCCCAGGTCGGCGCGTCAGGGGTCAGGGCTTTCTCGTAGCGGTCGCTCCAGCCACCGATCTGGCGCTGTACATAGCCTTCCGGCTTGCCCAGGTCGCCGAGACCACAGGCGTGGTAGTCGACGTTGTGCAGGTCGACGAACTTGTCGATGAAGTTTTTGCACAGAGCGCGGGTTTGCGCCTCATCCAGTTTTAGCTCAGGTGGCAGGTCGGCACGCAGAATGATGCCGTTGACGCGTTCCATTACATAGAACTCAGCGCCAATCACCGACTCGTCGGTGCAGTGCAGGTAGGCTTTTGGGCAGTAGGGGAAGCCAGCGTTCAGTTGATTGAGAATGCGGTACTCACGGCCCATGTCGTGCGCTGATTTGGCTTTATGGCCAAATGGAGGGCGCCGCAGTACGAACTCCTGATTCGGATATTCGAGCAAGTAAGTCAGGTTTGAGGCACCGCCGGGAAACTGGCTGATGCGTGGCTCGCCCGTCAGGCCGGGAATATGCGCCTTGAGGTACTGGTCAATGATGGCGGAGTCGAGCTCTTCGCCATTGCGGATACGGGTGGACTGGTCAGTAAGCGCCATGCTTATCCCTTCTACTTATGATGGGGGCCTTCGACTATTGGCTAATCTAATGCCGCTAAGGATGCGTCACAAGCTGCGCGGTCCCTTATTGGCGAGCGTGTTGCCTGTTAATCAGCCTGCCTGATTGCTTCCTGATAGCAGGCTTGCGGCGAAAAAAAACCGGAGTCGCAGGACTCCGGTTCTTGGTCACGCAGCAATAGCGTAGATGCTTGCAACCTGTTCAGGGTCGTCGCGAGCGAAGGTCAGGCAAGGCGAAAACAGGCGAGAAAGCGGAGTTGGCTAGAGCCAATGAGCATTCCGACCCTGTTTTCAACGCAGCATCACCGAGCGCAGCAGACTCCTGGGCAGGTTCTCAAACCGGGAACAGCTCGCCCAGCTTCATCGCCAGCATCATGTCGCCTTCAGCGCGCAGTTTGCCGCCCATGAACGCTTGCATACCGTCAGTTTCGCCGCTGGTGATGCCTTTCAGGGTCTCGGTGTTCATGATCAGGGTCACGTTGGCGTTGGCGGCGTCGCCTTGTTGCAGCTCGCAGGTGCCGTCTTTCACTACCAGATAGTGGTTTTCGCCATCTTCAATGTTGAACTGGAATACCAGGTCCAGGCCAGCAGCGGCACCGGCATTGAACTTGGACTGCATGGTTTTGACGATGTCAGCAACTGTGGTCATGGTTCTATCCTTTATAGTTTTCAGGTTTTTCGAGCGGCCTTGCGGGCCACAGTGGGCCGAAACTCAGCGGTAAGTGATGAGTTCCGGCGCCTTCAACAGCTGCAAATGCACATGGCTGTTGAAGGAAGCCAGGGCCACTTCGCGACCGCGGAACTTCAGACGGTTGAGCGAAGTGTTGACGATTTGCCAGTTAAGCTCGAAGGCCTTGTCGGAAGGCACTCCAGTAATCAGTCGCAGCAGCGCGGTGATGGTGCCGCCGGAGGTGAACACGGCAACGCTATCCTTGCTGGAGGCTTGTTCGAGAATGCGTTCGAGACCCGCCTGCACTTTATCGACGAACCCTTGCCAGCTTTCCAGGCCCGGCTTGTCATGTTCGCCGGAGATCCAGCGACCGATCAGGCGCGCGAACAGGCGCTGAAACTCGGCGCGGTTCTGCGCAGCATTCCTTAATACATGCAAGGCTTCTGGCTCTTCGGGAAGCAAGTCCGGAAGCAGGGCGCGGATCACTGCGTCGGCATCGAATTCATTGAAGGCGGCGTCCGTTTCGATTTCCGGCACTGCCAGGCCGACGGCGCTGAACTGGGAAAAGGTGGCCTTGGCGGTGTGCTGCTGGCGGAGCAGATTGCCACTCAGGCAACGATCGAAGCGCACGCCGAGTTCAACCAGATGCTTGCCCAATACTTCGGCCTGGCGAATACCGCGCTCGGAGAGCACATCGTAGTCAGCCGCGCCGAACGATGCTTGACCATGGCGAATCAGGTAAATGCTGCCCACGTTAGCGTCATCCCGCTACGGTGAAAGTTTCGCGAGGGTATGAGGATAGATTGGGCCTGTCAACGAAAAAACATACGCTTGTTTGAATTGCGCTCTGTTGGTTTGTGTCTGTTAGCTGCCACTAAGCGCACCCATGCTAGCCGCTGGCCGGGGACAGACAGCGTCGGTATGCTTGGCTGACATGAGTGCTGCCCAAAACAGGGCGCACGCAAGGAAACTTGAGGGGGATCGCGTGGAGTTTTTAGCCGAGTACGCTGGCTTTCTGGCCAAGACGGTAACGCTGGTTGTAGCCATTTTGGTGGTGCTGGCGGCGATTGCCGTCCTGCGTGGCAAAGACCGCAAGCGCGGCGGTCAACTGGACGTACATAAACTCAACGACTTCTATAAGGCGCTGCATGAGCGTTTGGAACAGTCGGTGTTGGATAAGCACCAACTGAAGGCCATTCGCAAAGAAGAGGCTAAGGCCGCCAAGTTGGCAAAGAAGGCTGGCGAGCAGAAGTCACGGGTCTTCGTGCTGGATTTTGATGGTGATATCAGGGCTTCAGCTACCGAGCACCTGCGCCATGAAGTCACCGCGCTGCTGAGCCTGGCGACGGCGAAGGATGAAGTGGTCCTGCGCTTGGAGAGCGGTGGTGGCATGGTGCACAGCTACGGCTTGGCCTCCTCGCAACTGGCGCGTATCCGTCAGGCTGGGGTTCCGTTGACAGTCTGCGTGGACAAGGTCGCTGCCAGCGGCGGTTACATGATGGCTTGCATCGGCGAAAAAATTATCTCTTCACCGTTTGCCATCCTCGGTTCCATCGGCGTGGTGGCTCAGTTGCCGAACGTCCATCGCTTGCTGAAAAAGCACGAAATTGATTTCGAGGTGCTCACCGCCGGTGAGTACAAGCGCACGCTGACGATATTTGGCGAGAACACTGAAAAGGGTCGCGAGAAGTTTCAGGAAGACCTGGAGATCACTCACGAGCTGTTCAAGAACTTCGTGGCCCGCTACCGCCCGCAGTTGGCCATCGATGAGGTCTCCACCGGTGAGATCTGGCTGGGCCAAGCTGCGCTAGGCAAGCAATTGGTCGACGAACTGAAGACCAGCGATGAATACCTCGCTGAGCGCGCCAAAGCGGCCGATGTGTTCCAGCTGCACTACGCGCAGAAGAAAAGCCTGCAGGAGCGTGTCGGTCTGGCGGCCAGTGTCACGCTCGACCGATTGCTGCTGACTTGGTGGAGCCGGCTCCATCAGCAGCGGTTTTGGTAATCATGCTTCGGCTAATAGGTGCCGGCTAACTGGGTTTCTAGTAAGGAGAGCGAGATGAGCAAATTCAAGGCCCTGCTGGTCAGCGAAGGCGCGGCTGGTGTGTTCGAGCAGAAGGTGGTCGAGCGCGACACTTCCGAGTTGCCGGCCGGCGAGTTGTTGATCCGCGTGCAGTACTCGTCGCTCAACTACAAGGATGCGCTCTCCGCCAGCGGCAACCGCGGTGTGACCCGCAGCTATCCGCATACGCCAGGCATCGATGCGGCGGGTGTGGTGGCTGAGTCGAGCGTGGCTGAGTTCTCTATTGGCGATGAAGTGATCATCACCGGTTACGATCTGGGGATGAACACCTCGGGAGGCTTCGCTCAGTACATCCGGGTGCCGGCCGCCTGGGCGATCAAACGTCCGAAAGGCCTTTCGCTGCGTGAGGCGATGGTGCTGGGGACTGCCGGCCTGACTGCTGCGCTGTGTGTCGACAAGCTGGAGCAGGCGGGGCTGAACGCTGACGCTGGTCCGATTCTGGTTACCGGCGCCACGGGTGGCGTGGGTAGCGTGGCCGTCGCGCTGTTGTCGAGCCTTGGCTACAAGGTCGCTGCGTCCACCGGTAAGGTTGGACAGGGCGAGTTTCTCAAAGGCCTTGGCGCCGAGCAGATCGTCGAGCGTGATGCGCTACAGGCGGGCACGGACAAGCCGATGCTCAAAGAACAGTGGGCTGGGGCGGTGGATACCGTTGGCGGCGATATCTTGTTCAACGTGGTCAAGTCCCTGCAGTACGGCGCCAGTGTGGCGTGTTGCGGGCTGACTGCCGGAGTCGCGTTCAAGGGCAGTGTGCTGCCGTTTATCCTGCGCGGGGTCAATCTGCTCGGCGTTGACTCGGTCGAGTTGCCGCTGGTGGTCAAGGCCTCCATGTGGGACAGGCTGTCCGTGCAGTGGAAGCTGGGAAATCTTGACGCACTGGTTCATGAAGTGAGTCTTGAACAACTGCCGGAAGCAATTCAGCAGATTCTCGCGGGTAAGCTGGTAGGCCGTGTGCTGGTGAGCCTCGGCTGAGCTACTGGCGCCATTGAAGCCAATAAAAAGCCCCGCACTGCGGGGCTTTTTATTATCGCTCGATGCTTCAGACCTTACGGCGACGGAACAACGGTAGCGGCTGGTCAGCAGCGGTCTGGTAGAACTCGGAGAAGTCCTTGAGGCCTTCCAGAGCGTCGTATGGGTCGCGATCCGGGCGCACGGCAAAGGCATCGAACCCACAGCGGCGCATAAAGAACAGCTGGTCGCGCAATACGTCGCCGATCGCGCGCACTTCGCCTTTGTAGCCGTAGCGCTCACGTAGCAGGCGCGCACTGGAGAAGTGGCGACCGTCAGTGAATGCCGGGAAGTTCAGGGCGACCACTTGGAAGTGGGCGAGGTCGTCAGCGATCTCTTCCACTGCTTCATCACTGTCCAGCCATACACCCAGGCCGCCGTCGCGGGCCTTGAGTGCGTGGCTGTGCTCGCGCCAGAGGTTCAGCGGTACGAGCAGGTCGTCGCAGTTGGACAGGCCCTCAAGCGACGCGTCCTTGGGCAGCAGGTGCCAGGTTTCGTCGATGACTTGGTCGTTTTTAATTATTCGCTGCATAAACACGTTCCTTGAAGGGGTCGATGCCGATACGGCGGAAAGTGTCGATAAAGCGCTCGTCTTCGGTGCGCTTCTCAACATAGACATTGATCAGTTTCTCGATCACATCCGGCATTACGTCCTGAGCGAAGGAGGGACCAAGGATTTTGCCGAGGCTGGCGTCACGGCTGGCGCTGCCGCCGAGGGACACCTGGTAGAACTCTTCGCCTTTCTTGTCCACGCCAAGGATGCCGATATGGCCCACGTGGTGGTGGCCGCAGGCATTCATGCAGCCGGAGATGTTCAGGTCGATTTCACCGATGTCGAACAGGTAGTCCAGATCATCGAAGCGACGCTGGATGGCTTCGGCGATCGGAATCGACTTGGCGTTGGCCAACGAGCAGAAATCGCCACCTGGGCAGCAGATGATGTCGGTCAGCAAGCCGATATTCGGTGTGGCGAAACCGTTCTCGCGCAGTTCGCCCCAGAGCTGGAACAGCTTGGCCTGTTCGACGTCGGCGAGAATGATGTTCTGCTCGTGAGAGTTGCGCACTTCACCGAAGCTGAAGCGGTCGGCCAGGTCGGCGATGGCATCCAGTTGCTTGTCGGTGACATCTCCCGGCGCGACGCCGGTAGGTTTCAGCGACAGGGTGACGGCGGCATAGCCCGGTTTCTTGTGGGCAACCACGTTGCGCGCGCGCCAGCGGGCAAAACCCGGGTGCTCGGCATCGAGCTGGGCGAGGGCGGCGTCTTCGTCCGGCAGGGCTTTGTAGCCGGGGTCGACGAAGTGTTTGCCCACGCGTTCGGCTTCAGCTTCGGTCAAGGTGCTGGGGCCGTCCTTGAGGAACGCCCATTCCGCCTCGACCTTCGCGGCGAAGACTTCTGGGCCGAGTGCTTTGACCAGAATCTTGATCCGCGCCTTGAATTTGTTATCGCGACGGCCATAGCGGTTGTACACCCGCAGGATGGCGTCCAGATAAGTCAGTAGGTGCTGCCAGGGCAGGAACTCATTGATAAAGGAACCGACTACAGGCGTACGGCCGAGGCCGCCACCCACGGACACCCGGAAGCCCAGTTCGCCGGCAGCGTTGTGTACGGCTTCTAGGCCGATGTCGTGCACTTCGATCGCCGCGCGGTCGCTGACTGCACCATTCACGGCGATCTTGAATTTGCGCGGCAGATAAGCGAACTCGGGGTGGAAGGTCGACCACTGACGGATGATTTCGCACCACGGGCGCGGGTCGATCAGCTCGTCCTTGGCGACACCGGCGAACTGGTCGGTGGTGGTGTTGCGGATGCAGTTGCCGCTGGTCTGGATCGCGTGCATTTGCACGGTCGACAGCTCGGCGAGGATATCGGGTACGTCTTCCAGCTCTGGCCAGTTGAACTGGACGTTCTGCCGGGTACTGATGTGCGCGTAGCCTTTGTCGAAGTTGCGGGCGATTTGCGCCATCTTGCGAACTTGAGTCGAGGAGAGTAGGCCATAGGGCACGGCAACGCGCAGCATCGGCGCGTAGCGCTGGATGTAGAGGCCGTTCTGCAAGCGCAGCGGGCGGAACTCTTCGCCTGAAAGCTCGCCAGCCAGATAACGGCGGGTCTGATCACGGAACTGCTTAACGCGGCTCTCGATGATGTGTTGATCGTATTTATCGTATACGTACATGAAGTGTCCTGTTTTCAGGCTGCTTACAGCTAATCAGCGCGCACGACCGCGCACTCCTGGCAGAGCCGGGGGAAGATACCAGCTCAGAGTTATGCGCAAAAGTGATGTTTTAGTATATGAACAGAACCAAGAGTGATAAGAGAGGGCGGATGCATAACTGCTCAGCTTGAGCGAGCGGCCTACCTAGTCTTAACTGCAAAGGCGAACCACCGATAACCACAACAACAGGGGAAGCCATGACCGACCATTCCGGCCATTCTGAACATGACAACCGCGACAGCGTGGTGGATGCACGCGCTATCTTCGTTTTAATCCTGCTAGCGGTGGTCACTGCAGTGTTCTGGGTCAGCCACCAGTAACCAATCCTCCCTTCGTGTTTCACCGCCGCCGCCCCTGGCTATAAAGCAGAGGCGGCGCCTTTGTTTTGCGCAGTGTGGATGAGTGGTGACAGAAGGCCGCCATGGAAGTTTTACTCTGCGGCAAGTTTGACAGTGAGTGCTGAAGTTGACGTAGTTAAGGGCCGCGGGGTCAAGATGTTCGCGGTCAACAGCAGATTGACGTCTGGTCAGCGGAGTTTGATAGGTCATGATCGGAGAAGCGATGCGCGATCACAATTTTCGCTGCAGCCACGCTCGACTGAAAGTTAAAGCCCAGCGAAATGCAGCACTAGCTTCACCACACCGAGGATCACCAGTACGAACAGCGTCGTAAAGAGCACACCCAGAATAATGAAATGGCTGGGTTTGCCGCGAGTGAAGTCGCGGGCGCGATTCTTCCCACTCTGCACGCCGAAAGCTGCTGCCAGCACGCTCTGTAGCATCTGCCAGAGCGTTGGGGGTTTGTTATTCGAGTCGTCCATGGAAACCTCCTGATCACAGCATAGTGGTTTAGGCATGTTTGGCAGATTGTAGTTGTGACACGAGCCATCAGGAGAATGCGTAGGTTGGTGCTGAGCCGAAGGCGATGCCCGACAACCGGCCTGCAAGGCCGGGCTGCCAAGCGCGAACCCGAGTAAAGGGAGTCGCGGGGCGACTCCTTGTTGGGCATCGCTGCGCTCAGCGCCAACCTACGAGGCTGTCTCTTGCCTGCGAGTTGTCCTTAGCTGATCGGCATTTTCGCGCATGGCGGGCCTTTTATTTAGTTGTCGTAACCGAGGTTCGGCGCTAGCCAGCGTTCGCTGACGCTCAGCTCCTGACCTTTGCGCGCGGTATAGCTCTCAACCTGATCCTTATCAATTTTGCCGACGGCGAAGTACTGCGCCTGTGGGTGGGCGAAGTACCAGCCGCTGACAGCCGCCGCTGGGAACATGGCGTAATGCTCGGTGAGGAATACGCCGCTCTGACCGTCTTTATCCAGCAGCTCGAACAGCGTGCCTTTCTCGGTGTGATCCGGGCAGGCCGGGTAGCCAGGAGCGGGGCGGATACCGGCGTACTGTTCTTTGATCAGTGCTTCGTTATCCAGTTGCTCATCGCTGGCGTAACCCCAGTAGTTCTTGCGCACCTGCTGGTGCAGCCATTCGGCACAGGCTTCGGCAAGTCGGTCGGCCAAGGCTTTGACCATGATCGAGTTGTAGTCGTCGCCTTTGTCCTGGTAGGCCTTGGCGACTTCCTCGGCGCCAATCCCGGCAGTGGTGATGAAGCCGCCGACGTAGTCGGTTACGCCGCTATCTTTCGGCGCCACGAAGTCGGCCAGGGAGAAGTTCGGTTTGCCATCCGGCTTGATCGTCTGTTGGCGCAGGTGATGCAGCTTGGCCAGCGGTTGGCCGTCCTCGCCATAGACTTCCAGGTCGTCATTCTGCACCTGATTGGCCGGCCAGAAGCCGAAGACGGCGCGGGCCTTGATCAGTTTGCCGTCGATCAGCTTCTTGAGGATGTCCTGGGCGTCGGCGAACAGTGCGGTCGCCGCCTCGCCGACCACTTCATCGGTGAGGATGCGTGGGTATTTGCCGGCCAGATCCCAGGAGATAAAGAACGGCGTCCAGTCGATGTACTCGGCGAGGACGTTGAGGTCGATATCGTCCAGCACCTTGGCACCGGTGAAGGTCGGCACTGTCGGCTGATAAGTCGCCCAGTCGAACGTCGGCTTATTGGCGATCGAGGCCGCATAGCTCAGGCGCTCGGTGCGGGCGCTGCGGTTGGCGGTGCGTTCGCGCACTTCGATGTACTCGAGGCGGGTTTTCTCGACGAAGCCGGCTTTCAGTTCCTTGGACAGCAATTGCGTGGCGACACCGACAGCGCGCGAGGCGTCGGTGACGTACACCACGGCATCGTTCTGATACTTCGGCTCGATTTTCACCGCGGTGTGGGCTTTCGAGGTCGTCGCGCCACCGATCATCAGCGGTAGAGTGAAGCCCTGGCGCTGCATCTCACGGGCGACGTGGACCATTTCATCCAGCGACGGCGTGATCAAGCCGGACAAGCCGATGATGTCGCACTTCTCGGCGATGGCGGTTTGCAGGATCTTCTCCGCCGGTACCATCACACCCAGATCGACGATGTCGTAACCGTTACAGCCCAGCACCACGCCGACGATGTTCTTGCCGATGTCATGTACGTCGCCCTTGACCGTGGCCATGAGGATCTTGCCCTTGGCTTCCGGTTTGTCGCCTTTTTCCAGCTCGATGAAGGGGATCAGGTGCGCGACCGCCTGTTTCATCACACGGGCGGACTTGACCACCTGCGGCAGGAACATCTTGCCGGCGCCGAACAGGTCGCCGACCACGTTCATCCCGGCCATCAACGGACCTTCGATCACTTCGATCGGGCGTGCGCACTGCTGGCGGGCCTCTTCGGTGTCGTCGACGATATTCGTGGTGATACCTTTGACCAGCGCATGCTCAAGGCGCTTGTTCACGTCCCAGGTGCGCCACTCTTCGGTTTCCGCCTCCTTGACGCTGCCGTCGCCCTTGTACTGGTCGGCGATGGCCAGCAGCGCATCGGTGCCGTGCGGGGTGCGGTTGAGCACCACGTCTTCGACTTTTTCCCGCAACTCGTTCGGAATCTGGTCGTAGATCTCCAACTGGCCGGCGTTGACGATGCCCATGCTCAGGCCGTTCTTGATCGCGTAGTACAAGAACACCGAGTGGATAGCTTCGCGCACCGGGTTGTTGCCGCGGAAGGAGAACGACACGTTGGACACGCCGCCGGAGGTCAGGGCGTAGGGCAGGTTGTCGCGGATGTAGGCGCAGGCGTGGATGAAGTCGACTGCATAGTTGTTGTGCTCTTCGATGCCGGTGGCGACGGCGAAGATGTTCGGGTCGAAAATGATGTCCTGTGGCGGGAAACCGACCCGATTGACCAGGATGTCGTAGGAGCGGGCGCAGATTTCGATCTTGCGCTTCTCGGTGTCGGCCTGGCCGTCTTCGTCGAAGGCCATCACCACCACGGCGGCGCCGTAGCGCTTGCACAGCTTGGCGTGATGAATGAACTGCTCGACGCCTTCTTTCATGCTGATCGAGTTGACGATGCCCTTGCCCTGGATGCACTTCAGGCCGGCTTCGATCACTTCCCACTTGGATGAGTCGATCATGATCGGCACGCGGGAAATGTCCGGCTCGGAGGCGATCAGATTGAGGAAGGTCACCATGGCCTTCTTCGAATCCAACATGCCCTCGTCCATGTTGATGTCGATCACCTGGGCGCCGGCTTCCACCTGTTGCAGCGCCACTTCCAGGGCTTCGGTGTAATTGTCCTCGCGGATCAGCCGGGCGAACTTGGCCGAGCCGGTGATGTTGGTGCGCTCGCCGACGTTAACGAACAGCGACTGGCGGTCGATGGTGAACGGCTCAAGCCCGGACAGGCGGCAGGCTTTCGGAATATCCGGAATCACTCGCGGCGGATATTTGCCGACCGCCTCGGCAATTGCCTTGATATGGGCTGGCGTGGTGCCACAGCAGCCGCCGACGATATTGAGGAAGCCCGAGGCGGCAAACTCTTCGACCACCACGGCCATTTCCGTAGGGCTTTCGTCATACTCGCCGAAAGCGTTCGGCAGGCCGGCGTTGGGGTGCGCGGAGACGTGGGTGTCGGCTTTGTCCGACAGTTCTTCCAGGTACGGGCGCAGTTCTTTGGCGCCGAGGGCGCAGTTCAGACCGACCGAGATCGGCTTGGCGTGGCTGATCGAGTTCCAGAACGCCTCGGTTGTCTGCCCCGACAGTGTGCGGCCGGAGGCGTCGGTGATGGTGCCGGAAATCATGATCGGTAATTCGAAGCCGAGTTCTTCATACACCCCTTGCACGGCGAAGATCGCTGCCTTGGCATTCAGGGTGTCGAAGATGGTTTCGATCAGGATCATGTCCGCGCCGCCCTCGATCAGGCCGCGGGTAGCTTCGGTGTAGTTCTCCACCAGCTCGTCGAAGCTGACGTTGCGGTAGCCGGGGTTGTTCACATCCGGTGACAACGAGCAGGTGCGGCTCGTTGGGCCGAGCACGCCGGCAACGAAGCGCGGCCGATCGGGGGTTTCCAGGGTCTTGGCATCTGCCACCTGGCGGGCCAGGCGTGCGCCTTCGACGTTCAGTTCATAGACCAGGCTCTCCATGCCGTAGTCGGCCTGGGACACTTGGGTGGCGTTGAAGGTGTTGGTTTCGAGAATGTCGGCGCCGGCATCCAGGTAGGCCTTTTCGATCGCACCGATCACGTCCGGACGGCTGAGAATCAGCAGGTCGTTATTACCCTTTACATCGCTCGGCCAGTCGGCAAAACGGCTGCCGCGGTAGTCCTGTTCCTCGAGCTTGTAGCTCTGGATCATGGTGCCCATGCCGCCGTCGAGGATCAGGATGCGCTCTTTGAGGGCTTGCTGGAGAGCTTGGAGGCGAGCGCTGCGGTCGGACATGGGTGAATTACCTGATAAAGCATGGAGAAAAATGGTGAGCGGATGATATCAAAGCTGCGCGACTTTGGAGCGTTGTGCTCTTTTGCATGAGCGGCGCTCATGTTGATGAGGTTGGCTTTGCCGTAGTCGAGCCGGCTAAAATCGCCGCCATTGCCAAACAAGGACCAGTTTATGCCGTACCGCGCAATCGTCGGTGCTTTGCTCTTGCTCATCTGCGGCGTCGCGCGCGCGGAGCCCATTTCCTACAGTCGCGATGTTCAGCCGATCTTTACCGAGAAGTGCGTGGCCTGCCACGCCTGTTATGACTCGCCATGCCAACTGAATCTTGGTAGCGGCGAGGGGGTTGGGCGTGGGGCGACCAAGCTGCCAGTGTATGACGGTGGGCGAACCAAAGCGCAGGCCACCACGCGGCTGTTTTTCGATGCGCACGGTACTGCGGCTTGGCAACGCAAAGGCTTTTATTCGGTATTAGATGGGCAAGGCGGCCAAGCCGCGCTGTTGGCGCGGATGCTGGAACTCGGGCAGAAAACCCCACTTGAGCCCAACGCCAAGTTGCCGGAGAGCATTGCGCTGGGTATCGCCCGGCAAAACCAGTGTCCATTGCCAGGCGAGTTCGATGCATATGCCGCCAAACACCCGCGCGAAGGTATGCCGCTCGCGGTGACGGGCCTGACCACGCATGAATACCAGACGCTACAACGCTGGTTGGCTGCCGGTGCATCGGTTGATGAGCAGGCGTTGCTGCCGAGTGCGGCAGAGTCGGCTCAGATCGAGCAGTGGGAAAAACTGCTAAACGCGCCTGGCGCTCGTGAAGATCTGGTGGCGCGCTGGCTTTATGAGCATCTGTTTCTCGCCCACTTGTACTTCGAGGGCGGTGAGCCGGGGCACTTCTTTCAACTGGTGCGCTCGCGGACACCGAGCGGCCAGCCGATCGACCTGATTGCCACGCGCCGGCCGAATGACGATCCGGGTTCGCAGTTTTATTACCGTCTGTGGCCGATCCAAGGTGTGATCGTGCATAAAACGCACATCACTTACCCCCTGGGCGCGAAAAAGCTGGCACGGGTGCAAGAGCTGTTCTATGGCGGCGATTGGCAGGTGGATGCTTCGCCGGGCTACGGGCCGCAGCGCCGAGCCAATCCGTTCGAGACGTTCGCTGCGATTCCGGCCAAAGCGCGCTACCAGTTCATGCTGGATAACGCCGAATACTTTGTGCGCACCTTTATCCGTGGCCCGGTATGCCGTGGGCAGATTGCCACCGACGTGATTCGCGACAACTTCTGGGTGATGTTCCAGGCGCCTGAGCATGACCTCTATATCACTGATGGCAACTACCGCGCCGAGGTTACGCCGATGCTGGCGCTGCCGGGGCAGATCGACGACCTAAGTGGGGTGCTGGGGCTATGGCACTCCTATCGCGACAAGCGTAACGAATATGAAGAACTGCGCCTGGACGCCTATGCCGACGCGGCTCCACCCAGTTGGTCGCATATCTGGGCGGGTAACGATAATGCGCTGTTGTCGATCTTCCGCCAGTTCGATAGTGCCTCGGTGCGCAAGGGCTTGATCGGCGAGATCCCACAAACCTTATGGTGGCTGGACTACCCGCTACTGGAGCGGACTTACTATCAGTTGGTGGTCAACTTCGACGTTTATGGCAACGTTTCCCACCAGGCCCAGACACGGCTGTATTTCGACCTGATTCGCAATGGCGCTGAGCAGAACTTCCTGCGCCTGATGCCAGCCGACTCGCGCGAGGCGATCTTGAGCGATTGGTATCAGAACAGTGGCAAGGTGAAAATGTGGATGGATTATCAAGGCATCGATGACGATAGCCCCACGGGCCTTAAATTGGCTGGTCCGAATCCGAAAAGCACTTTTGCCGCAGCGCTGGCGGAGCGCTACGCAAGCATCAATGCGCGGCCAGACCCGATCAACCGCTGTCAGGCGGGTGCTTGTTATCGAGCCAATATTGCCAAGCCATTGCAGGATGCCGAACAGGCTCTCAGCCGGCTGACGAATAAGCCGGCAGCAGGGCTCAAGGTCATCACGCAGTTGCCGGAAGCGACTCTGCTGCGCGTCGAATTACCCGATGGCAAGCTTGAGATCTACAGCCTGCTGCGCAACCGGGCGCACAGCAACGTGGCTTTTATGCTCGGTGAGGAATTGCGCTATCAGCCAGGATTGGACACCGTAACTGTTTATCCGGGTGTGCTGAGTAGCTATCCCAACTTCATCTTCAACCTGCAAGTCGATGAAGTTCCGGACTTTGTCTTCGCGATGGAGCAAGCCAAGGATGCCGCGGCGTTCGAACAACTGGTGCAACGTTGGGGCGTGCGCCGCAGTCATCCGGAGTTCTGGCGGTACTTTCATGATCTGTCGGGCTACATTCGGGACACCGAGCCGGAGGAGGCCGGTGTGCTGGATATGAACCGCTATGAGAATCTTTAAGCAGTGAGTCCGCGGCCCGGAATGATACTCGGGCTGCGGGCGTTACATTTGTCCGACTAAAACGCTAGGACTTTGCCCTGCAGGGTCGAGTGACGTACACTGCGCCTAAGTTTGCGAGGAGTTGCCATGAGCGCCATTACCATTACCGAAGCTGCCCACGACTACCTGGCTGATCTGCTGAGCAAGCAGAACACCACGGGCATCGGCATTCGCGTTTTTATTACCCAGCCGGGCACGCAGTACGCAGAAACCTGCATTGCTTATTGCAAGCCGGGTGAAGAGAAGCCTGAAGACACCGCCCTGGCGCTGAAAAGCTTCACGGCCTATATCGACGCCTTCAGCGAAGCGTTTCTGGAAGATGCGGTAGTCGACTACGCGACCGACCGTATGGGTGGCCAACTGACCATCAAAGCACCGAACGCCAAGGTGCCGATGGTCAATGCGGACAGCCCGATCAACGAGCGCATCAGCTACTACCTGCAGACCGAGATCAATCCCGGTCTGGCGAGCCATGGCGGCGAGGTCAGTCTGATCGATGTGGTCGAAGACGGCATCGCGGTGCTGAAGTTTGGTGGCGGCTGCCAGGGCTGCGGCCAGGTCGACCTGACGCTCAAAGAAGGTATCGAGAAAACCTTGCTGGAACGCATCCCCGAACTGAAAGGCGTGCGTGATGTGACGGATCACACCAACAAGGAAAACGCCTACTACTAAGTAAGGCGTGCTCCGACAAAAAGGCGGCCTGCGGGCCGCCTTTTTTATGTGCGCCTGCCGCGCGTTTTACGCCGCGAGTGGCCTGCGTGCGGGAATCAGCATCAGCAGGGCAATCACGATCAACGGCAAGACGCCGAGGTTGATCGCAACCCAGCCGATCCCGCTGATCAGCGCACCGGAGGCGAAAGAGGCGCAGGCCGCCACCGAACCGTTGGCGAGCTCCATCAAGCCCTGGGCATGGCCGCGTTCATCGCTGCTGTGGCCTTCAGTCAAGAGTGTGGTGCCGGCGATCAGCATCAAATTCCAGCCCAGCCCGAGCAGGAAGGAGCTGATCAGGAAGTGCGTCTGATTCAGCCCAGCGAGGGCTACGCTGGCGCTGATAAGCAGAATGCTGCTGCCCAGCAGCGCAATGCGTCGGCTGCCGAGTTTGTCCACCAATGGCCCGGCAATGAATGCCGGCAGGAACATGCCGAGCATATGCCATTGAATCACCCGCGAACTGGCCTCCAAGCCCAGCCCACAGAAACTCATCGCCAGCGGCGTGGCATTCATGACGAAGATCATCAGCCCGTGGCCAATCGCAGTCGTGGCGATAGCCGCGCGCACCAACGGTCGCGCTAACAGTTCGCGCATAGCCGCTAATCCGGCTTTGCCCGGTTTTGGCGCGGCGCCTTCGCGCAGTTGTGTCATCAGCAGCAGACCGAGCAGAGCCAGCAGTGCAATTAGCAGGTAAGCGCCGACGAAGGGCGTTGCCAGGGCATTACGTGACCAGAGCGCCAGGCTCGGCGCAATCAGCGCAGCCAACACCCCACCGCCGATCACATACGCGGTGGCGCGACCTTTTTGCGGTTCATCGACGGCTTCCAGTGCGGCAAACCGGTAATACATCGCCGAAGCCTGATAGGCACCAATCGGCAATGCGCCGAGGCAGAAAATGGCGAAGTCGCCGAGCCCCACACCGAGCGCGCTGACCAGCCCGCCGAGCACGCCACAGCCAGTACCGAGCATCAGCCCGGGGCGGCGTCCGTGGCGCTGCATAAACAGCGACAACGGTTGCACGGCGAGTAAATTGCCGAGTACCAGCAAAGCCAGCGGCAGGGTCGCCAGCACATTCAATGGTGCCAACTGCAGGCCTACCAGCGAGGTGAGGGTGATACCAATCATCGAGCAGGACCAATACAGCGCCTGGCCGGCAAATAGCAGGCGGATCGATGGGTTACGCAGTAGCAGCATGGTGGGCCTCCGGCAGAATGACAGTCAGCTACCAGTACTTGGGGTAGTTGGCGCTACGCACTGAGTTGTTAAAAATCAACGCGACCACCAGCAGCATCAGTGCGCCAGTCAGCGTGGGATAGAGCAGGAAGTCCCAGCCCGGAAGTGTCAGGAAAATGATCACCGGGTTGGAACCAGCCGGCGGATGCACGGTGCGGGTCAGCATCATCGCCGCCGCCGGCACCTTGGAGTTTGTTGAACAAAAGCATCGTGACCACTCCTAGTGGCTTAGCGATTAGTAGTGGTTCAGCGGTTAGCGGTACAACCGGCGGGCTTGCGCACTCTTTCGGTCGAGGCGGGAAATTTAGCGAGCGCAGCTGCCGGGCGGCGCGGTCGGGTTACCAGTTCGCCGCCGCAGTTCGGACAGATGCCGTGCAGAACCTTGTCGCTGCAGTCGCGGCAAAAGGTGCATTCGAACGAACAGATCAATGCCGCGTCGGATTCCGGCGGCAAGTCGCGGTCACAGCATTCGCAATTCGGGCGTAGTTGCAGCATTAGGGGCTCCTTAATGAGGTTTTCAGCCGAAGCGTTCGGCATATTCCTGTGGGCTGACGGACAAGTACTTGTGAAAAGTGCGGCGCAGGTTTTCGGGGTGGCCAAAACCGGTCAATCGCGCCACCGTGCTGATCGATGCCTGAGCGTCCTGCAGGAGTGCACGGGCAGCTTCCAGTCGAAGACGCTCGACATAGCGCCCAGGGCCCATACCCAACTCCTGCACGAATACCCGCGACAGAGTGCGCGGCGCCAGCCGTGCCTGTTCAGCCAGTACCTCCAGCGAGAGATCGTCGCCGAGGTGGGCGGGCAGCCAATCGAGCAGGGCAGCCAGCCGAGGGACGCGGCTTGGCTCTGGCGTCAGCAGCGCACTGAACTGCGTCTGCCCGCCGGGACGGCGAAGAAACATCACCAGCCGTCGAGCTACGGCCAAGGCTGTCGCCCGCCCGAGATCGGCTTCCACCAGCGCCAACGCCAGATCGATGCCCGCGGTTACCCCGGCCGAGGTGAATACATGGGCATCGCCATCCTGATTGCGCGGGTCGTAGGTGTGCAGACGGTCAGCCTGGACGCGTACCGCCGGGTGGCTGTCGCGAAGCTCATCGACGTCCGCCCAATGGGTGGTCGCCATTCGTCCATCCAGTACGCCGGCCGCCGCGAGAATCAGTGCGCCGGAGCAGACTGAACCGAGGCGGCGTACTTTGGGTTCGGCGTTGCGCAACCAATCGAGTAGGTCCGCGTCCTGGCACTGAACATCGACACCCTGGCCGCCAGGCACCAGCAGGGTATCCAACTGGGCCGGATCAACCTGTCGCCACATTTGATCGACACACATTCGTAGGCCAGCCGATGTGGCTACCGGGTCTTCTGTACTACCGATCAGGCTCAGCTCATACAGCGCAGGGAGCCCCTGGCGCAGGCGCTCGACATTCGCCGAGGCAAATACCTGCAGCGGACCTGTGACGTCCAGGCTCATGACATTCGGATAGATCAGACAGGCAATCCGGCGTAGAGCTTCCATGGCGCACCTCGATACTCATGGTCGCCAGTGTGCAGCGGTGGAGGAGTGGCGACAATGTCATTGACCGCACAGATATTGCCAAATAGAGGGGCGGGCAGCACTCGTTAAGGATTTTTAGCAGCAGACCTCGCACTACCTTTTCAGCGCTGACCTTGGGGGCAAGGGGAAGCCAATTCCCCGGCGAGAGAGGCTTCCAGCAGTGCCGGGAGGGGCCGTAGTTCGATTTGTTTGCCAAGTGTTTTGGCTGTCGGTGGTGGCGTGGTCGCGGTGAGGACCGACAGCTCTGCGTGGGCTAAGCGAGATAGCCGCCATGCAGGGAAAGGGCCATTCAGAGGGCTCAGCTTAGTTGTTTGAGTTGCCGGCGAGGATGGAGATAGGGGCAGCGGGCTGGCGTGGTTTGAGCAGGTATTACAGCGGTGAACAGGTTTTCGATCCTGCCCACCGCTGCAGAGAGGGTATTGAGCGCTGTGCCGCTTTATTCCGGCATGTGCCAGGGTTGTAGGTCGTAACCCTGCTGACTGAGCTCGTCGCGGGACTTTTTCAGTACGTTGGCCAGTTGTTCTGGGTCGGTATAAATGCTGCTGGACAGTTGTGTACGGCCAAGCAAACGAGTGCTGGTACGGTCGATTACGGTAAGGCTCAGCTCGCCAGTGCCATCTTGTGGAGCCCAGGCGACGCATTGAAACGGTTGAAACGCGCGGCTGGCGATCAACAGTGCTTCGTTAAAACGGAGCGGGGTGTTCATGGGGTCGGTTTCTCCGAGTAGATCCCAATACAGTAAGCGGCCGCCGGCGCTAGACATACGCTGCTGTGGCCTGTCATGGGTGTTGATGATCAGAGTTGACCTGCAAGTCACATTAAGTCGCAGAATTGACGGTGTTTGTCGCGAAAATGACAGGTGTTCGTGGTGTTGGGGATGCTCCAGGACGTTCGGAGGCGTATTTGTAGCTAATGATTCTCCGCGGGTAGTGCCGCGAATGTGCTTTTTGAGCAGCAAATGGCAGTGCTCCGGGCTGACTCATGAACCCGCGTGATGACATTTTTACTGGTGAGTGGCCGTTACGCCCTCCTTTGATCCATGAGACTCATGAAAAAAATCAACACGCCCGAGAGGGCTTTCATCTGCTTGCCAGTTGCGCGGAGAGCCAGCAATGATGGTGGTTCGGCTACCCCTCCTGGCACTGAGCGACTGCTCATGGCGGGTTTTTGTCACTGCCGTTGGTCGGCAAAATTGTTCAAAAAATGAACGGATGCGGGTTTTTCCGTTCAGAATAGCCGGTAGGTGAAGCGGGCTCTGATCCTCACCTACCCCCCAAAGCGGCAGTGAAACCTCATATGCACAAAGTGTGTTGGGGATTTTTATTACCTGAAAATGGAGACAATCGGATGATGAATAGTTCATTCGCTAAGCTCACTTTTATCTCGATATCGTGATACCGCAGGATTAATTAATACAAACTGCTGGATCTTGATTGCAATTTGCATCTATAAAATCCAGTTAAGCCATATTGAATCGTTTGTCGATTCATTATTCGAATAAAGAGGTAACCATGGAACTCAATATAATTGCTTCGTTGTTAGGGCAAAAAGCGACCGTGGAGTTTTTGCGTTTAGGCGTTGTCTATTTCCACCTTATTGCCTGTTGCGTGGCGATTGGACTTGTTTTGACCAGCGACATTGCAATGGTCAAACAACTCCTTAAGGGGGATGCGTCAGGTCAACATGATGACGCCCATATGGAAAGCCTTCAAAAAACAGTAGTGCTTGCTCTTGTAGCGCTTTGGATCACGGGTATTGCTATCGTCGGGATAGACTACGCCGGCAAAGGGATGGAGTATTTCCTCAATCCGAAGTTGCAAGCCAAAATCGGGATCGTTGTGCTGTTGACCTTTAACGGTGCCCTGTTGCATAGCGCTGTATTGCCTGCACTGAAAAAAGCAGGTTCGTTGCTGAAGCTCTCGTTCAGTCTGCGTATGCTGGCGCTTTTCTCGGGAGCGTTGTCGGGTGTGTCGTGGTTCTATGCCGCAATGCTGGGTGTTGGTCGCCCGCTGGCTTGGAAGTACTCGCTTGTAGAACTGCTGGCGGCTTACCCGGTTCTCATCGTAGGCGGGTTCCTGATGATGGTACTGCTCACCACCTGGGCAAGAAACAGGGACACTGCAGAGCGCATGGATCAAGGCGCCTGGGCAGTAAGAAACCCCGCCCTGGCTGCATGGTGAGGCCAAGTTGAACAAGGATGTTCAGTCTTAGTAAATAGTCCCCGTTGTTAGGTGTTATACGACATGGCGGTCTCAAGCTTCAAATGCAACACCTGGATAAGGTGCTGCTAGAAACTTGAGATCGCCATGTTTGCTTTAGGCGTTTGTTAGGCAGCGTTTTGTACTTTCAGTCAGAACCGTTGCGCTCATGCCGATACACACTCACCGCCTCATAAACCGCTTTACGCAACCGGTTTATCCCTCCAATCGGTCGATGTTCCGGCAGCGAATGCCAGGGATTAAACGATAGATTGTCGCAAAACAGATTCTGCTCGGTGCTATCAAAGTCCTGGGCGGGTAGTTTAATGGTCGCAACTGTCTCGAACGGCGCTAATGACTCATCCCACTCGACACTGGTGTCCTCAATGGGCATGTAGTGCTTGGGGTTTTGCCGTTGTACTTGCAAGGCAAAGCAGGCTGGAACGCGGTCGAGGGAGAGTTGCTGATAGAGCGCGTTGCGTAGGAAGTTGGGCAAGTCGTGGTTTTGCTTGGGTAACTCATAGTTCGGGCAATTTTCCGCTGCTGGGATGACGCGGTACTTGATGTTGTTTGGCCCGAGCTTGAACGGGGCAATGGAGCTGTAAGTCGTCGCCACCGGGCTTTCCGGTGCGGGGGCCAGCGTCTTCAGGGCGATGATCAGATGGCGCAGTTCCCAGCTGCGAGGATCCCAGTTGGGAAAGAAGGCCAAGACCTTTTTGCCGCTGGCTTGGGCGGCGAAGTTGCTTTTGTACTCGGCGACGTCACGGACGAAGAACGATGAGTGGTTGAACATCACGAAGTCTTGGTCGCTGGCGGTGCCCTTACTAGCCATCAGCTTCGCGCCGGGCACATCGAGCAGTTTGATTGCCATGCCACGTGCATCGCGGGCACGGTCGAATTGTGGATAGGCGTTGCCGTTGGACAGGCGCATCCAGGCTTGCCAGGTTTTGCCCGGTTCGCTGAACACACCTTGACGCAAGGCTGGGTCGAGTTCCGCTAGTACGGTGAACTCGGCCTTCACGCAGCCGTGGGCTTTGGCGTGGGCGTCACGCAGTACGCGGGTGTTGTCGCGGTGCTGTTCGACGATACGGATGGCATCTTCGATGATGCCCTGGGTGAGGGCGGCTTCACCCGGCGGGATCTGTTCTTCGTTGGACACCGGGCCGGAAAATTTCCAGGCGTAGTAAATCGAGCCAATGCCCCAGCCGCCAAGGCCGACGATCAGCAGAAGCACTGTGAGTTTTCCGAGCAGGTGGCCAAGCCAAAGCCAGCAGCGTTTGAGCATGGGGCGCGTCCTTGTTTGTGATGGGTTATGCCGGGGCTGGGATGTTTTCCCCTCACCCGAGTCCTCTCCCCGGCGGGGAGAGGAGGATTGCGTGGGCAAAGGAGTCTTCCGGGCTTGGGCGTCGAAAGCTCAACAGGCTTCTAGTCCTGGCAACTGGGGCCTGGAGTCCAGGGTTTGGCGGCGATGGGCTGTAGTTGGCCTTCCAACTTGGCATCACCCAGAGTCTTCAGGTATTCGATCAGCGCCCAGCGTTCTTCGGGCTGTAGGGCGCGGCCGATAACGCCATCTTGACGACAGCCATCGCGGAATTCGTGACCGCGGTTACTGTTACCGGTGACGGTGGTTTTGAATAGGAAACCGCCGTCGAACTTCTCGCTGTTAAAGCCAACGTGTTGCGGGTCGTACTCGTGGTTGCCGACCCAGAACTGCTTCGCGCGTTCGGAGACGGGCGAGAGCAGTTGGAACAGCGTTGGCACCGAACCGTTATGCAGGAATGGCGGGGTGGCCCAGATGCCATCGAGCGGGCGAGCCTTGTAGCCACGCTTTTCCTGTACGCCGATGGGCAGGCCGTAGCCGTCCATGCTCCGGCGCTCCTGGGCTTTGATGCCGGCATCCTGATAGGCGCGGTTTTCCACGTAGGCGGTGACGTAGGCCAGGCCTTTAGCGCTGGAGATGCTGGCAAAGTCGACTTCTTCCAGGCTGCCGTCGAGCAATTTGACCCCGAGCTTGTCCAGTTCGGCCTTGCTCCAGCCGAGCTTACTGATATCAAAACGGTGATCGGCGATGTTGTCGGCGGCGGTGGGGTCGGTACCCACGATGCGAGTCGGGACAATGCGCATCCGCCATTCTGGATCGCGGGTTGGCGCCAGACGTTCGTCAAGGGGTTTAGGGTTTGCGGCATGGCAATAGGTGCAATTTTCAGTGAACAGCGCACGACCTTTACTGGCCAGTTCGAGGTCGACCTTACCAAGCACGTCTTCTGGCCAGGTCGGAGGTTTCAGCTGCTTGAGGGTTTCTTCCAAGGTGTGGAGGTCACGCAGGCGCACGCTGGAGGCATAGCGCTCGGCTTCCGGCACGGCGTGGCCGTTGGCTTCAAATAGGCGCAGGGTGGCGCCGACGCCAAGGGATTCGCCGATATTGCGTGCCATCGGCTGCATCGCCGAGCCGTTCCACTGGACCCAGTCGAATTTCCAGATGTCCCAGACTTGCGGGTAGCTGACCGGGGCATTGCCGACACGATAGTTGCCGGGGTCAATAGCATCGCCGAACACGCTGTTGGCGATACGGCCGAAAGCATCGGTGCGCCCGAAGCCCTCTTCGGTGGGGTAGAGGCCGCGGTGGGTGTCGTTCCAGGCCTGTCCGAGGAGGCGGTTAAGTACGACTTTGAAGTCGCTGCGCAATTGGTCGCGACTTTTCGGGTACTGACTACCTAGCACCGTTTTGGCGAAGCGTTTGAACTTCAGTGGGTTGTAGTAGGTAAACGCCATGCTCATGCCGAGCGCTTGCCCAAAGCTGCCACCTCGCAGGGTCGGCACCGTGGAGGCCAGGGAGTGCAGGGCGGCCCCACCATCGATACGCACCGCATGACCTTTATAACGCAACTCGCCGGTGTGGCAGGCGGCGCAGCTGATGTCCAAGTATGGCGCGCCGGATTCGGCATCCTGATGGCGGGCAAACCCGACCGGCAGATTCCCTGGATTAAGTGGCGTGGCTTGCTGCTGCGGCTCAGTTAGAAAGCCAAAGCGCGCGAGGTAATCGGGACTGGCGAATTTGTCTTGGCCGAAAGGTTGTTCCAGCGCGACGAACCAGTCGTAGCGCAGACCTTTCACTTGCGTGCCTTGCGGGGTGTAGTAGTAAGTCTGCCGCGCTTCCGGGCTCCACTGTTCAAGGTAGTGGAGCTGCTCCGGTTGCTGATAGCTCGGGAGGTTAGGGTTGGCAATGTAATAGAAGACCACGGCCAAGCCCGCCAATAGGGCAAACAGCAGCAGCAGTAAGGTGCGGCGGAGGATTTGCATCAGATACTTCCTTGTAGCTTTCTTATTTGTCTGACGTTATGCCAAGCAATCGGGTATTGGCAAGTTGCCATGACTGCGAAGGCAGATTGCCATAGAAATGCCTGTCGAATCGCTCGCTAAGGCATAGCTCCTTGCTCGCGACTCGACATCCATCTGAGCCCGTACAGTGTGAAAGTCTTCATGTGCGCTAAGCGGAATAGGATTTATAGAGAAATGATCCAAACCGCGTCAAGGTTATTGCTAGCGTTACAAGGGCGTGCGCCAAACTATTGTTTTTAATGAATTTACAAAATAATGGCGCCAAGGATGAGATATGTTTGAGGACGTCATACCTGCGCCCCGTCGCCTGTTGGTGGTGGATCCCTGCAATGAATGTGAGCGCCTTGTTGTGTACCTGCGTGCAGGAGGCTGGAGGGTGGAAAGTTGTGCCCTTGAAAAAGCCGTTGAGCGGGACTGCGATGTTGGTTTGCTGCGCCTGCAAGCATTTAGTTTCCGCCCAGAACAGATCAAAGAGTTGATTCGCCACAGTGCGGCAGCATGGATCATCGCGTTGAACCCCAATGAACTGGACATGCACGGCATCGGTGATTTTGTCGGTGAATGGTTTTTTGACGTTCACACGCTGCCATTTGACGTTGCTCGGCTGAAGGTTGCCCTTGGACGCGCCTGCATGGCGCGCCTACGTGAGTTGGGTAGCAACAGAAATCTGGCTTATGAATACGAATTACTGGGTAACAGCCAGCGCATGAAGGAATTGCGCAAGTTGTTGACGAAACTGGGGGCAGTCGCTTTACCCGTGCTTATCCGTGGTGAAAGTGGAACTGGTAAAGAGCTAGTGGCCCGCACCCTTCATGCTCAATCGCGCCGCCCATCCGGGCCATTCGTAGTGCTCAACTGTGCTGCGCACTCCGAGCATCTGCTGCAGTTCGAGTTGTTTGGTCGCGAGGAGGGCGCCTTTACGGAGGGGCTTCGACGCAAAATCGGTTGCATCGAGTCTGCTGATGGCGGGACTTTGTTTCTTGACGAGATCGGCAGCCTTTCTTTGAAGCTACAGGCCAATCTGTTGCGCTTTTTGCACCTTATGCAAAGCGAACGTGTCGGCGCTAGCCCATCTTTTCCTGTCAATGTCCGGCTGCTCGCGGCGACCGCCCTCGATCTGGAAAAGGCTATTCGGCAAAAGCGTTTCCGTGAGGACCTTTACTACCAACTTAATGTACTGAACGTACAAACCGCTCCATTGCGCGAGCGGAGGATGGATATCCCGTTTCTGGCGGATCACTTAGCCAAGCTTTACTCGGCAGAAATCGGCTGTCGTCTGCGCCCCTTCAGCGAGGCGGCACTCGCGGCGATGATCAAGCATCCCTGGCCGGGGAATGTTCGGGAACTGTCCAACCGAGTACGCCGCGCTTTGGTAGTGGCCGAAGGGCGGCAGATTGAGACGGTGGATCTCGGACTGGAAAAAGAGCAGAACATGGGACCTGCCATCGGCACCCTGAACGATTACATCTTCCGAGCGGAGCGCCTGGCGCTTAACGATGTGTTAACCCGCTATTCCAGCAACATGAGCGAAGCGGCGCGTGTGCTGGGGATATCCCGTCCAACGTTTTACCGCTTATTGCACAAACATCAGATACGTTAGAGCCCGCACGACTAATTACTGCTCGGTTTAGTCTGGCTATATGAAATGAGCTGGCCACGGAGCTGCAGGCAGCAGTACGGAGATTTTCTCTACTTGGTTTTTAAAATGCCTAGCCTTTAAAACCTGTGGTCATTAAAACATCAGTTCCGGGCCGAGATAGGTATTGGCCTGATCGATGTCGTCATCACCCAGTGCGCCAATAGCGGCGGCTAGCCGCAGCTTGGAGAGCAGGTAACGCAGTTTCGCTTCGAACAGGTTGCGCCGAGCGGTGAACACCAACTCCTCGGCGTTGAGAATGTCGACGTTGGTGCTGGTGCCCGCAAGAAAGCCCTTTTTCGATGAGTCGAGTGACTTTTCACTTGAGGTCACCGCTTTTTCCAGCGCCCGAACGCGGGCCTCACCACTTTGCACGCCACGAAATTCACGCGTTGTACCGGAGATGATTTCTTCGCGAGCGGCATTGAACTCTTCTTGAGTCTGGTCTCTGGTCGCCACTGCCTGACGAGCCCGTGCACTGACGAAGCCACCGCTGTACAGCGGGATATTCATCTCTACCCCGACCGAGCCATAGTCGTTGCGTTGGTTCAGGGTGGACACCGACTCGCTGTCCGCGGAGGTGTAGCCAAGCACGAAATCCAGTGTGGGCCAGTGCCCGGCTTTGGCTTTGTTCACCTCTTCTTCTGCGGCACTAACGCTGTAACGCCGAGCTTGAAGCACCGGGTTATCGCTTTGTGCCTTGAGAACCCAGTCCGGCAGGCTACTGGGTTCCAGCGGTGGTGTCGGGAAACTTTCGCGCAGAGTGGCGAGTTGCTCGGGCACCTCGCCGAGATATTCCTGTAGCAGACGTCTAGCCACCAGCAGGCTGTCCTGCGCCTCGATCAGCTCGGCCAGTGCCAGGTCCCGCCGTGCAGTCGCCTCATCGACATCGGTAATGGTGCCGTCGCCAAGGTCAAAGCGCCGTTGTGTCGAGGTCACTTGCTCTTCGAAGGCCTTGAGCTTGGCTTTAGCCAAATCAATGGTCTCGTGCGCCAACAGAACGTCGAAATAACGTCCAGCAAGGCGCACTGCGGCATCCTGGCTTTTGGCGTCGAACACCGCCACGCTGTAATCGGCCTGTTGCTTGCCCTGGCGATACTCGGCCATCTTTTGCTTGTTGAAGATGGCTTGGCGCAGTTGCACCGATCCACCCTTGGACTCGTAGTGGAGATCGTCTTCGGTATTGCGCCCTAAGGCGTCCGGTTTTTTCTGGGTGCCGTTGACGTGGTTATCGTATGCGCTGGCATTGATCTGCGGCAGCAGGCCAGCCTTGCCAATTGCGCGGTTTTCTTCACCCGCTTCCTTTTCATGCACAGCCGCCAGGTAGGTTGGTCCCTGGTACTGCAGCAGGTTCCAGGCTTCCCTGAGGTCCAGTGCCTGCACCGGGAGGGAAATACAGGCGAGGCAGGAGAGTATATGTCGAGGGTCCATCTCACTGTTCCTTGAAAGAGCTGTCGAGCCGGTCGATCAGCGGCTTCATCAGATAACTCATCAGGTTGCGCTCACCAGTCTTGATGGTGACGGTAGCTGGCATGCCTGCGCGGATTTGGTTGGCGCCGAGCATTGACATGCCGGCCGGCGTTACTTCGATCTGTGCGAGGTAGAAGGGCTGCTTATTTTCCTCGTTGATCAGCCGGTCGGCCGAGATGGTCAGCACCTTGCCTGGAATGTTGGGGGTCTGCGCATGGTTGAAAGCGGGGAAGGCAATGTCTACCTGCAGCCCTGGAGCCATCTTGTCGATTGCCTGAACAGGGATCATGGCGTCGACCTGTAGAGGCTCATTGGCCGGCACAATGTCCATGATTTTGAAGCCAGGCTGAATCACGCCGCCGATGGTCGAGATATTGAGCCCTTGCACCATGCCATCAATCGGCGAGCGGATTACGGTGTGCTTGACCTGGTAATCAAGCGCTTGTAGCCGGTCGGCAAGCGCGGTGTTTTCCTTTTGTGCGTCAGTCAGCTGCGACTGCACCTCTTTACGGTAATCGTACTCACGCTGGAGGATGCGCAGTTTGAGTTCGGCGACCTGGCTACGGGTGCGAGCAATGTTGTTGAAGTTCTCAGCTTGAGAGGCGTTCAGGTCAGCGGCGCTTCGCTCGAGTTCGAGCATCCGGTTACGCGGTATGTAGCCCTCGGCAGCGAGGCTGCGAGCGCCATCTAGTTCTTGATGAAGGAATTTGAGTTGGCTTGCGCGTGCGCCATAGATTTGCTGCAAACCCTTGATTTGCCCTTCGGCGGATCTGAGAGTCTCTTGCAGGATGCTGACTTCGCCGGCAAGCCCTGTGAGGCGGGTTAAGAACAAGCGGCGCTGTAGGGTGAGTGAGGAGAGGAGGCGTGGGTCTGCCTTGAAGCGCTCGAGCAGCGCCGGGTCGAATGTTATGTCGCTCACGCCATCGCGCTCAGCTTCCAGCCGATTCTCAACAGTCTTGCTGACGATGTACTGGGCGCTGACCACGCCTTGCTCGGAGATCGCCTGGGTCGAATCCAGTCGTACCAGCTCCTGATCCTTCTTAACGCTATCGCCCTCACGCACCAAAATGGCGTCGACGGTGCCGCCTGTAAGGTGCTGGATGGTCTTGCGGTTGCTCGTTACTTTGACTGTGGCTGTAGCGACTACCCCGGCATCCAGCGGTGCCAGCCATGACCACAGCAAGAAGCCACCGAAGCCCAGTAACACGAGCAAAATACCCCAGCGCGCAGGCTTGCGATCGTCGACGTCGATGCCAAGCGCTGCATTGGCCAGGACCAGATTCTTGTGCTCAACATTTAACATGGACATTTAATCTCTCCCTCTAACCGCCGCCAATGTCGGGGCGCCCCCAGTTGGGAGCACACTGGCTTGCCGGAGTGCCGCGAACACCTCTTCGCGGGGGCCGAACATCTGCATGTTGCCATCGCGCAACATCAGCACCTTGTCCACGGTGCCCAGCACGCTCGGTCGATGCGAGATAAGTATGGTAGTGGTGCCACGGCGCTTGAGGTCTTCGAGTACCTCAACCAGTGCTTTCTCGCCGGCGTCGTCGAGATTGGCGTTTGGCTCGTCGAGCACGATCATGGCCGGCTCGCCGTAGAGCGCACGTGCCAGTCCGATGCGCTGTTTCTGGCCTCCGGAAAGCGGGCTGCCATCGACGCCAAGGCGCGTGTCGTAACCCTGGGCAAAGTGCAGGACCATTTCATGCACACCTGCGCGTTTCGCCGCGAGGATCGCCGCATCGCTGTCGATCTCGCCGAAGCGAGCGATATTTTCGGCGATGCTACCTTCGAACAGTTCGACGTCCTGTGGCAGGTAACCTAGCCATGGGCCGAGCTCTTCCTTGTTCCAGACGAATACATCGGCGCCGTCGAGCCGTACCTTGCCCCCTTGCGTTGGCCACACGCCCACCAGCAGGCGGGCGAGGGTTGATTTACCCGCGGCCGAGGGACCAATGATTCCAAGCGTCTCACCGGGCGAGAGGTTGAAGTTCACTCCACGAATGATCGACTGATTGGTGCCAGGCGCACCGGCGTAGGCGTTCTCCACGGCCAGCATTCCCACTGGCCGCTGTAATGGCATCGCAGGCGGGCGAGCAGGGAAGTCATTCAGCAACTGAGTCAGCCGCCCCCACGCTCCGCGGGATACGAGCAACTGCTTCCAAGCGCCAATAGCCTGTTCGACCGGTCCCAGTGCGCGCCCGGTCAAGATCGAGCAGGCGATCATCATCCCGGGGGTGATCTTGCCCTCGATCGCCAGCAGCGCCCCAGCCCCGAGAATCAGTGACTGCAACGTTATCCGTACGAAGCGGCCGATACCGCTGATGTACGCCGCCCGATCGGAGGCCAGCGTCTGCATTTCCAGAATGCGTAGGTGACTTGTGAACCAACGCTTGCTGATGGCCGGGAGCATTCCCATGGCCTCAATGACTTCGGCGTTGCGCAGATTGTTATTGGCGTACGTGCCGGAGCTCTGCGAGGCCTGATTAGCTTCCGCCAGCGGTTTTTTGGTGGCGATCTCCGTCAGGTAGGCCAGCGCTATGAGTATCAGCGAACCGATCAGTGTCATTAGCCCGAGCAAGGGATGAATCAGGTAGGCGACCAATAGATAGATGGGCGTCCAAGGGGCGTCGAAGAAGGCGAACAGGCCGTTGCCGGTGAGAAACTGGCGCACCTGGGCCAGGTCCTGCAATGCCTGGGCGGGGTTGCCGCCCGCTCGACCGAGGTTGCGCTCAAAGGCGGCGGTGAAGATCCGGCGATTGAGCGTCATGTCGAGTCGATTGCCTACCCGGATCAGTACCGTCGAGCGCACCACCTCCAGCAGCGCCATCAACATAAACAGCCCCAATACCAGAACCGTCAGCATCATCAAGGTGGTGACATTGCTGCTGACCAGTGCACGGTCGTAGACCTGCAGCATGTAAACCGCGGGCGTAAGCATTAATAGATTGATTACGCCGCTGAAACCGGCCAATGAGTAAAAGGTGCGGCGCAAACGAAACAAGGCATCCGCAAGCTCAGAACGCGGGTTCGACTGCTTATCCATCGTGGTCATTCCTTGCTGCAGATTCTCTGGGAAATCCTTCGCGGCAAAACCAGTTGACGGAGCGCAGAGCTTTTCCCTTCTGCTTGCCGTCCGATCCTCAAGGATCTTGTACTGATCGTAACCGCCCTAGCTGCTTCCCACTCCAGAGTAGGCGAGGTTCGTCTCTCTGGCGAAACACCTTGTCTATTTTTTGGAATGTTTTGTTCTTTAAAAAGTAGATTTATGTTCTTGAACAGCTAGTTATGGCTTTATTTGCCGCTTGTCGTGGAAGGTGACGGTCGCTTGACACTCATCATTGGTGCGACTTAAGTCTAAGCCAGGGCAACGGTTGGCATGGTGAGCGGCACTGACTAGGGGTGCAGCAGTTGATGTCAGCGCCCCTGGTTAGGGAGAACATCATGAGTACTGCCGTGCACTTGCAAAGAGTGAAGGAGCTTTTCCCGAAACTCGTCTTAGCCCTTGAGTTTCATGGCCCCCCTATGACCTGAGCAACACCACCGACCCAGTCGGTGTGGAGTTGTTATGGGACTGAATTCCCCGTAGTCGAGCACTGCTGAGCGCACGCGATTCAGCACGGACTCGGCGTGGCTGTGATACCAGGTCCTGCCGTTTTTGTTCATTGAGTCCAACACTAAACCACGTGTTTCTAGCCGTCTTTTATGCACGTGGTTTCCTGACTTATTAAGCATCGAGGAAACAGTCATGGCCGATTTCATCAAATCCGATCTTGAGTTCATTCTTCAGCAAATCTTCATCGCCGAGGCGGATGCGGACGGTGCGAGTCTCACTGATTTGCTGCCGAACTCAGTGGTCCCCTTTGGTCTGCGCACGGTCGATGGATCGTTCAACAACCTGCTTCAGGGACAGAGCTTGTTCGGCGCAGCCGACACGCTGTTCCCACGGCTTACCGACTCGGTGTTCCGTCCGGCGGAGGGGGGCACCACCTACAGCCAGACGAGCGGCCTGGTGATCGACTCGCAGCCGCGGATCATCAGCAACCTGATCGTCGACCAGACCATCACCAACCCGGCGGCGGTGCAGGCTTTTGTCGATGCGGGCCTGGGTACCCTGGCCCCCGATGGCACCCTTGTGGACCTCAATGGTGTGCCGATTCCTGCCGGCCAGCCGCTGTTTATCCCCAATACGGCGCCGGACGAGGGCCTGTCGGCGGGGTTCAACGCCTGGTTCACCTTCTTTGGTCAATTTTTTGACCACGGCCTCGACCTGGTGCAAAAGGGCGGCAACAGCACGGTGTTCATTCCGCTGCAGCCTGACGATCCGCTGATCCCAGGCCCGGACGGCATTCTTGGAACTCCCGATGATCTACCGGCAGCCCTACAATTCATGGTGGTGACGCGGGCCACCAACCAGCCCGGCGCCGACGGCATTCTGGGCACCGCGGACGACATCCACGAGCAAACCAACCAGACGACTCCGTTCGTCGATCAGAACCAGACCTACACGTCGCACCCTTCGCACCAGGTATTCCTGCGCGAATATGTGCTGAACGCAGCGGGTGATCCGGTCGCGACCGGACGTTTGATTACCGGTACAGCGGGTGGGATGGCGACCTGGGCCGATGTGAAAGCTCAGGCGCTCACTAAACTCGGCATCGTCCTCGACGATCTCGACGCCCTGAATCTGCCGCTGTTGGCAACCGACGCCTATGGCAACTTCATTCCAGGTGCGAACGGTCTACCGCAGCTCGCGACCGCGGGAGGCCTGGTCGTAGGTAACCTGGGGGCGCCAGTGGATGCCTCCCTCGCGATTCGTACCGGCCACGCGTTCCTTCTCGACATTGCCCACGCCGCCAACCCGCTGAACAGTCAGACCGGTTTGCCGCTAGCTGCGGACTCCGACAGCGCGGTAGGGTTGTCAGAAACGGGCACCTACGACAACGAGCTCCTCGATGCTCACTTCATCGCTGGCGATGGTCGGGTTAACGAAAACATCGCCCTGACGGCCGTTCACCATGTCTTTCACTCCGAACACAATCGCCTGGTCGACCAGACGAAAAGTGTCATCCTTGCCTCCAACGATCTCGCCTTCCTGAACCAGTGGCTCACGAACCCGCTCCCCGCGGGGACGACGTTCCCGCTAACACAACCAGCGATCGACGCCCTGCAGTGGAATGGCGAGCGTCTGTTCCAGGCAGCGAAATTCGGCACCGAGATGCAGTACCAGCACCTGGTGTTTGAAGAGTTCGCACGTAAGGTCCAGCCGATGGTCGATGTCTTCCTTGCTCCGGAAGGCTTCGATACCACCATCAACCCGGCGATCGTCGCCGAGTTCGCGCACGCGGTGTATCGCTTCGGCCACTCGATGCTGCTGGAGACGGTGGATCGCCTCGACACCAACTTCGTCTCCAGCGAGATTGGCCTGATCGCGGCCTTCCTCAACCCGCTCGAGTTTGCCCCAAACGCCATCAGTGCCGATGAAGCCGCGGGTGCCTTGGTGCGCGGCCTGACCCGGCAGCAGGGCAACGAGATCGACGAATTCGTGACGGAGGCGCTGCGCAACAACTTGCTGGGCCTGCCGCTGGACCTGCCGACCATCAACATGGTGCGCGGCCGCGATACCGGCGTTCCTTCTTTGAACGCGGCGCGCCGTGAATTCTATGAGATGACCAGCGACAGCCAACTGAAGCCCTACACCAGTTGGGTCGACCTCTCGCAAAACTTGAAGCACGAGCTGTCGGTCGTCAATTTCATCGCCGCCTATGGCACGCACAGCAGCATCACCGGTGCGACGACGCTGGCGGACAAGCGCGCGGCAGCCTTGAACCTCGTGTTCGGCGATGCAACATTGACCGGGCAGGCTGCGATCGACTTTGACGCAGACCGTCTCGCCTTCCTGAACGGCCCTGCGGCGACCACCGGCGTCGATGCCATCGACCTCTGGGTCGGCGGCCTCGCCGAGAAACAGATGCCCTTTGGCGGCCTGCTCGGCTCGACCTTCAACTTCGTCTTCGAGACGCAGATGGAGGCGCTGCAAAACGGCGACCGTTTCTACTACCTGTCCCGCCTGGCGGGGCTGAACTTCCTCACCGAGATGGAGGACAACTCGTTTGCCAAGTTGGTGATGCTCAACTCCAACGCGACTCACCTGCCGGCCGACATCTTCTCGACGCCGGGCTTTATTCTCGAGGTCGACCCGAGCAAGCAGTTCACCGGTCTGAATGAACCCGGTGCGGACGGCATTCAGGGCACCGGCGACGATGTTGCCGGCGCGGACGGCCGTGCCAACAACTCCGATCCTCTGGGCGGCAGCGCCCTCGTTCCGCTGGTGATTCGCGACAATCCCGCCACCGCGGCACTCGACGCCAACTACCTGCGCTACACCGGTGAAGACCATGTGGTGCTCGGCGGCACGAATCCAGGTAACGCAGCCAATCCCAGCGGCAACGACATCCTCATCGCCAGCATCGGCGACGATACGCTCTGGGGCGATGGCGGCAACGACAGGCTCGAAGGCGGCGACGGCAACGACAATATCGAAGGCGGCGCCGGCGACGACATCATCACCGACATGGGCGGCGACGACACCCTCAAGGGCAACGACGGCGACGACGTCATTCATGGCGGCAACGGCTTCAACCTGATCCTCGGCGGCAACGGCAGCGACTTCATCATCACCGGCGAGGACGTTTCCGAGACCTTCGGCGGCCAGGGCAACGACTTCATCCTCGGCTCCCAGATGAACTTGCCAACCTTCGGCAACGAAGGTGACGACTGGATCGAGATTGGCACCTCGGATGGCGCCGGCGGCGACAACTTCGACCCGCAAGAGGCCGGCACGGTGATCGGCCATGACGTCTTCATCACCGGTGGCGGCTTCGATGAAGTCGACGGCGAAGGCGGCGACGACATCATGGTCGGCTCCGATGGCGAGGACCATTTTGGTGGCGGCGGCGGTTTCGACTGGGCCAGCTACAAGTTCGATCAGTTCGGCGTGAGCGTCGACTTGACCGTCAACGACTTGATTGAACCGCCGGTGGCGCCCTCGAACCAGGGCGTCCTCGATCGGTTCGCCCAGGTGGAAGGGCTGACGGGATCGGCGTTCAGCGATGTGCTGCGCGGCGATGATGCCGACGCGGCCGAGATCCGCACCGGCGATGCGCAGGACAGCACGCTCAACCTTGCCGGCATCGGCCTCATCGACGGTATGCAGGCGTTCCTCAATCAAATGCTCGGGACAGCCGCAGTACCGGTCGTGACCTCGTTCGGCGAGGGCAACATCATTCTCGGTGGCGGCGGCAGCGACATCATCGAGGGCCGCGGCGGCAATGACCTGATCGACGGCGACCGCTGGTTGAACGTGCGCATCGAGGTGGCCAACGATGCCAATGGCAACCCGCCGCCAATCACCAGCGTCAATAGCCTGACCGAGTTGGTGCCCTTTATGCTTTCGGGCGAAATCAAACCCAGCCAGCTGAGCATCGTCCGTGAAATCAACACGGCCGCCGCCGCCTTCGACACGGCCATGTTCTCCGACGTCCGTGCCAACTACGACGTGGCCACCGTGAACGGCGTGACCACCGTCACGCACCTCGTTCGCGACGGAGGTGGAGTCATCATTCCTGGAGGCGTCGGCACCGACGGCATTGACCGTCTCCTCAACGTCGAGCGGCTGCAGTTCGCCGATCAGGCGGTCACCCTGTCCGGGACCAACGCTGGCCCGCAGGGCTTGCTGACGATCAGCGACACCACCCCGGCAGTGAACCAAGTGTTGACCGCCTCGGCGGCGGGCGTGACCGATGCCAACAATCCCGGAGCAATCACCGGTCCCATCAGCTTCATCTGGCAGGTCGAATTGGTCGCCGGCACGGGCATCTTCCAGGACATCGTGGCGCTCGGTGGCGGTAATCCTGCGACCGCGCACGGCAATACCTTCCGCGTCACCCCCGACCTCGACGGGTTGGCGCTGCGCGTCAGGGCCGTCTATCAGGATGCCAATGGCGTACTGGAGAACGTGTTCTCGGCGCCCACCACGGTGGTTACAGGCGTCGTCGCCGTTCCGCTCCCACCGGTGCTTCCAGCCGAGAGTCCAGTCGTCAGCCCAGGCGGTGGCCTCCACCTGATCCGCGCCGACCTGCAGTTCATTCTCGATCAGATAAAGATCGCGGAGAGCCATCCGGACGGTAATGTCCTCGACTCTATCTCGAACTCACGCCTGCCGTTCGGCCTGCGCACGGTTGACGGGACCTTCAACAACCTGGTTCGGGGACAGACCAATTTCGGCGCGGCGGACCAAGACTTCCCGCTGTTGTTGGATCAGCAGTTCCGCAATGAGAATGACGAAGTCCCATTCTTTGGCGTTGGCAACACCAACTACGCCTCGACGACCAACGTCGTCGACTCCGACCCGCGCATCATCAGCAACCTGATAGTCGATCAGACGATCACCAACCCATCGGCGGTGCAGGCCTTCGTCGAAGCGGGGCTGGGTACCCTGGACGTTAACGGTGTGCTCTTGGACCTTAACGGTTTCGCTATCCCAGCCGGCCAGCCGCTGTTTATCCCCAACACCGCGCCAGACGAGGGGCTGTCAGCCGGCTTCAACTCCTGGTTTACGCTCTTCGGCCAGTTCTTCGACCACGGCCTGGACCTGGTCGACAAGGGCGGCAACGGCACGATATTCATTCCGCTGCAGCCAGACGATCCACTAATTGCCGGGGACGATGGCATATTCGGCAACGCCGACGACCTGCCGGCGGCACAACGCTTCATGGTCTTGACCCGAGCCACCAATACAGCGGTTTTTGCCGGCGCGGATGGAGATCTAGGCACGGCTGACGACATCCATTTCCAGAACAACCAGACGACGCCCTTTGTCGATCAGAACCAGACCTACACCTCGCACCCCTCGCACCAGGTGTTCCTGCGGGAATACGTGCTCGTCGATCACGACGCTAATGCTCTAACGCCCTTGCGCCCTGTCGCCACCGGCCGGCTGCTCGATGGTGCCGACGGCGGCCTTCCAACCTGGGCCGACGTCAAGGCGCAGGCGCGCGCCATGCTGGGTATCGAACTGGATGACCAGGACGTACTTAATCTGCCGCTCTTGGCTACCGATGCCTACGGCAAGTTCATTCCGCACCCGAACACCGGTTTCGCGCAGATCGTCGTAGGAGGGGTGCTGCAATCGGGCACGCCGGCCCTGCCGATCGATGCCAGTCTGGCGGACCGCACCGGCCATGCCTTCCTCGATGATATTGCACACCACGCAGCCCCTGGCCTGGTCGACCATGACAACAACCCGGCTACTCCGATGATTCAAAAGGTGGCGGACAGCGATCCCGGTACAACGGATGATGGCAACCCGCTGACGTATGACGATGAGCTGCTCAATCGTCACTTCGCCACAGGCGATGGCCGCGGCAACGAGAACATCGGCCTGACCGCCGTCCACCATGTGTTCCACTCCGAGCACAACCGGATGGTCGAGCACACCAAGGATGTGGTGGTGGCGTCCAACGACGGGAGCTTCGTCAATCAATGGCTGCTTGCTGGCGCCAATCAAATCACGCAGGCGCAGCTCGACGCCATCAATGCGATAGTTGATTCAACCGCCAAAGCCGCGGCCATCGACGCGCTGGGATGGAACGGTGAACGTCTGTTCCAGGCCGCGCGTTTCAGCACCGAGATGCAGTACCAGCACCTGGTGTTCGAGGAGTTCGCCCGCAAAGTCCAGCCGCAAGTCGACGTATTCCTGATGGAAGGCCAAGGCTACGATTCGACGATCAACCCGGCCATCGTCGCCGAGTTCGCCCATGTCGTGTATCGCTTCGGCCACTCGATGCTGACCGAGACGGTGGATCGCCTCGATCCCAACTTCGTGTCGAGTGATATCGGCCTGATCGAGGCCTTCCTCAACCCGGTCGCGTTCAATAATGATGGCGCTCTGACCGCCGATCAGGCTGCCGGCGCCATTGTGCGCGGCATGACCCGGCAGGCCGGCAACGAGATCGACGAGTTCGTTACCGAGGCGCTGCGCAACAACCTGCTGGGTCTGCCGCTCGATCTGCCGACCATCAACCTCGCGCGTGGTCGCGATACCGGCGTGCCGTCGCTCAACGCGGCACGCCGGGAGTTCTACAACTCCACCGGCGACAGCCAGCTCAAGCCGTACGAGAGCTGGGTCGATCTCGCGATGAACCTGAAGCACGAATCGTCGGTGATCAATTTCATCGCGGCCTATGGCACGCATGCGGAGCTCATCGCCGCCGACGTCAACACGCTAGCGGAGAAGCGCGCAGTAGCCGCAGCCTTGGTTCTGGGCGGAAGCGCCGTGATCAATGCCGGGGGCGTCGGGGGCGCAGAGAGGACGTTCGTTGCGGACCAAGCGGACCGCCTCGCCTTCCTCAATAGCACAGGCATCTACGCCAATTTGGCGAACGGTGCGACCACCACCGGCGTCGACGTCATCGACCTCTGGGTCGGCGGCCTCGCCGAGCGGCAAATGCCGTTCGGCGGTCTGCTCGGCTCGACCTTCAACTTCGTGTTCGAGAACCAGATGGAGAAGCTGCAGAACGGCGATCGCTTCTACTACCTGGAGCGCACCGCGGGGCTTAACTTCCTCACCGAACTGGAGAACAACTCGTTCGCCAAATTGATCATGGCCAACACCGATGTAACACGCCTCCCTGGCGACGTGTTCTCGACACCGGGCTTTATCCTCGAGGTCGACCAGACCAAGCAGTTCAACGCAGATCTGGGCAGTGCCGATCCACTCGGCGGCAGCCTCCTCACACCGTTGGTGATTCGGGATAACCCGGCGACGCCGGGCGCCGATACCAACTACCTGCGCTACACCGGTGAAGACCACGTCGTCCTCGGCGGCACGAGTCCAGGTAACCTCGCTAACCCCAGCGGCAATGACATCATCATCGCCAGCATCGGCGACGATACCCTCTATGGCGATGCCGGTAACGACAGGCTCGAGGGCGGCGACGGCAACGATATGATCCTCGGCGGTGCCGGCGACGACATCATCACGGACAAGGGTGGCGACGACAACCTGCAGGGCGGCGACGGCAACGACGCCATCCATGGAGGTAACGGCGTCAACCTGATCCTCGGCGGCTTCGGCAACGACTTCATCGTTACCGGCGAGGACGAGGCGGAGGCCTTCGGCGGCACGGGCAACGACTTCATCTTCGGCGTTAAACCGGTCGAAATGCTGTTCGGCAACGAAGGCGACGACTGGATCGAGCACGGCATGGCCGATGGCAGTGCCGGCGAGAACTTCGACACCCGCGGGTTGGACTCGATCATCGGCAACGACGTCTTCATCGGCGACTCTGTAGCCGACAGGATGTTGGGTGAAGGCGGCGACGACATCATGGTTGGCAACGGCGGCACGGTGGATCGCTATATTGGCGCCTCCGGCTTCGACTGGGCCCTCTTCAAGGACGACCCAGCCGGCGCGAATGTCGACCTGCGCCTGCGCGCCTTCGATGAAACGCCGGTGCCGCCGTCGAACGGGTCGGTTCTTGCTCGGTACGAATCGGTGGAAGGTCTGTCGGGATCGGCGTTCAGCGATATCCTGAAGGGCGATGATGCCGACGCGGCCGCGATTGCCGCCTCAGGCTTCACGGGCAGCGTGCTGACCAATATCGGCCTGATCAATGGTCTGCAGACGTTCCTCGACAACACCATTGGAGATGGCATTACCCCCGTGACCTCGTTCAGTGCGGGCAATATCATCCTGGGCGGCAACGGCAGCGACATCATCCAAGGCAATGGCGGTGACGACCTCATCGACGGCGACCGTTGGATGAACGTGCGCATCAGCGTGCGTGCGAATGCGGACGGAACGGGCGCCGAGATCGCTACCACCGACAGCATGACCGGGATCCTGCAGAACAAGTCTGGGGTGCTGGCGGGCACGCCGGCAGGCCTTACCCTGCAGACGGCCGTGTTTGCGGGGACTATCAATCCCGGCCAGCTCAGCATTGTCCGTGAGATCCTGCCTGGGAATGGCGGCTTCAACTTCGACACCGCCACGTACTCGGGCCTTCTCGCTGATTACTTGGTCACGGAGGTCTTTCACGATAACGGGACGGCCGACACTGCCGACGACTTTAGCTCCTTCACGGTCACGCATCTGCCCGACCCGGTTACGGGAGTCGCCACTGGCATAGACGGCACCGACAGCCTCTTCAATATCGAGCGGCTGCAGTTCAACGATCTGTCGATGGTTCTTGTCGACGGCTTGAACGCCGGACCGCTGGGCCTGGTGACGCTCAACGACAGTACACCTGAAGTCGGCTCGCTACTGGCGGCGTCGGTGGCCGGGGTGAGCGATGCGAACAATACCGCTACTGGCGGCGCCATCACTGACCCCATCGCCTACTTCTGGCAGGCTGATGTTCGCGGCGACGGCGTCTTTGAAGACATTATCGTGGCGACCGGGCTAGGAGACGTACACGCGGAGGGTGCGACCTTCAGGGTAACGGCGGATCTAAATGGGCTGGTGTTGCGAGTCAAAGCTATCTATAAGGACGCTAACGGTGTACTCGAGACTGTGTTCTCGGCACCGACCGCGCCGACTGCGCCATTCTCGGTCCAAGACGCGCCGTTCGGCACCATGCTGATCAGCGACACGACGCCCCTTGCCGGTCAGCAGTTGACCGCAATCAGAGCGTTCACCGATCCCGACGGCCCGGCCAACCCGGCGCTTTCGTATCGGTGGGAAGCAAGAAGCGGTGCAGACCCCTTCACCCCTATCTCTGGCGCGACCCTGGCGACCTTCACACCGACACTGGCGCAGATCGGTCAGCAGCTGCGAGTCGTCGTCAGCTACACCGACGACCTCGGCAAGCTTGAGACGGTGACCTCGGCGGCGACGGGGCTGGTGGGGTCTCTCATCATCGGCACTCTAGGGGACGATGTGCTTAACGGCACGGCGGGCGGCGACGAGATCCAAGGGTTAGGCGGTAATGACGTCATTATCGGTGGGGCAGGTGCCGATACCATGGCCGGCGGCGCTGGCGACGATGTCTATGAAGTCACCGACCTCGGGGACGTTGTGAGCGAACTCGCCGGTGCAGGAGCCGACACGGTCTGGACCTCGCTCGCGAGCTACACGTTGGGTGCGAATGTCGAGAACCTGTTTTTCGGCGGGGTCGGCAACTTCGCGGGCACCGGCAACGCGCTCGCCAACACGATCGTGGGTGGCGCAGGTAACGACACACTCAACGGTGGCACTGGTGACGACGTCATCATCGGTGGCGGCGGTGCCGACACGATGGTCGGCGGCGGTGACAACGATGTCTATGAAGTCACCGAGTTCGGGGACGTGGTGAGCGAACTCGCCGGTGCAGGCTCGGATACGGTCTGGACCTCGCTCGCGAGCTACACGTTGGGTGCTAACGTCGAGAACCTATTTTTCGGCGGCACTGGCAACTTCGCGGGCACCGGCAACGCGCTCGCCAACACGATCGTGGGCGGTGCGGGTAACGACGTCATCATCGGCGGGGGCGGTGACGACTTCATGGCTGGTGGTACTGGACACGATGTCTATGAAGTCACCGATCTCGGGGACGTTGTGAGCGAACTCGCCGGTGCAGGCTCCGATACGGTCTGGACCTCGCTCGCGAGCCACACGTTGGGTGCGAATGTCGAGAACCTGTTTTTCGGCGGCACTGGCAACTTCTCGGGCACCGGCAACGCGCTCAACAACATCATCCATGGGGGCATAGGCAACGACACCCTCAACGGTGGCGCTGGTGGCGACGTCATCATCGGTGGCGGAGGTGCTGACACGATGGCCGGCGGCGATGACAGCGACATCTATGAAGTCACCGAGCTTGGGGACGTGGTGAGCGAGTTCGCCGGTGGAGGCTCGGATACGGTCTGGACCTCGCTCGCGAGCTACACGTTGGGTGCCAACGTCGAGAACCTGTTTTTCGGCGACACTGGCAACTTCTCGGGCACCGGCAATGCGCTCGCCAACGTGATCGTGGGCGGTGCGGGTAACGACGTCCTCACCGGTGGCGCCGGCAACGACACGCTCATCGGCGGCCTCGGCAACGATACTTTCGTGTTTGCCGCGGGTTTCGGCAACGACTCGATCCAGGGCTTCGACGTCGATCCAGCCGGAGGGCAGGACTTGCTGAATATCGCGGGGCTGGGGATCAACAGCGCGACGTTCGCTGCCAACGTGAGCATAGCGGCTGAAGGGGCGGACACGGTGGTTGGGATCGGCGTGGACACCATTCGCCTTGTCGGTGTCAGCAGTGCGGCCGTTGATCAGACGGACTTCAATCTGGCGGTATGAGGAGGCCACCAAAGCGGAGCAAGGCATAAGATGTTTCGGTGTGGGGTGACTAGTCGCTCCACACCGCATTTATTCGGGTCCCAATCGCGAGGCGGAAGCCGTTCCTTAACGGCTTGCCGCATTTCCCACATCCATGTGGGTCACAAGTTCGCTCCCCGAGCCCTATTGACCTTGCATAAGCGGAAGGGAAGACTGGGCTGGCTATGTAGGAATAGCCCCTGATTCTCAGACTGGGGCGAACAAATCAGCGAGACTATTGTCTCAACCGGCTAGGCACATGGGATGCGCCTGCTGCTACCTTCGCGAGAGGGGCCGGGCGTTCAAGGAGGGGACTGAAAAGTGATCGCATGACATGCGATATGCCATTGTTCAACCGGATCTCAGCCGACGTATGCGTGATCAACCACAGCAACCCTCCAATAACAACAATGAAATCGACCTGGTCGAACTGCTTCGATCACTGTTCCAGCAGAAGTACCTGATTTTAGCCGTCGCCAGCCTGGTCACCCTGATGGCGGCTGCTTATGCCTTTCTGGCAACGCCCTACTATCAGGTGCAGAGCGTGTTGCGCCCGGTGGACCAGGGCAGCCTCGATGAATTGAATGGCACCGGCGTCTACGAACTAACCCCGGCCGAGGCATTGAGCCGCGGCGCGGCGGGGCTCTCTTCCTACGAAAGTCGCCTCAAATTCTTCCGTGACCACCAGGAGCTTTTCACTGGGCTGGTCGAACCTGGGCGCTCGCTAGATCAGGTATTCGAAGAGTTCAACCGGTCGGCTTTTACTATGCTGCAGGCTGATCCCAAGAAGCCGAATAGCCTGAGCGAGTCCGTCGGTATATCGCTGACATACCCCCAAGGAGTGGATGGGGTGGCAGTGGTCAACGGTTTGGTTGCCTATGTGCTGGAGGCTGAGCGGGATCGAATTGCCACAGACCTGAAGGTGTTGATAGCTAACCGCTTGTTCGGTCTGGAGCAGAAGATCGAGGCGGCACGGGCAAGCTACGAGGCGAGCAAGCAGGCGCAAATCGCCACCCTGCTTGAGCAGGATGCCTTGCGAAGGGCTCAACTGCAGGATGAGTTGCAGGCCTTGCGCACCGAGTTGAAAACGCGTCGGGAAAGCCGCATCAAACGGCTCGATGAAGCAGCCCAGATAGCCGAGTCGCTGGGTATTCAGAATCCTACCACTCCTTCGGCCATGGCTGACGCTCAGCGCAAGGGACAGGTCGTCCGCACCGAGGTCAACAGCCGAGAAATTCCGCTCTATTTCATGGGCGTCGAAGCCTTGAGGGCTGAGCGACAGGCCTTGAGTGAGCGCCGCTCGGACGACTTTAGCGAGCCGCGAGTTGCCGAGATCGAGAAGGAACTGGCGTTGCTGAGCCGCAATCGCCAGGTCGAGATCCTCGAACAGCGTCATAACGAGGACCTGTACCTCAAGGATCTGGCGGAATGGCGTCAGGAGGCTGCTCAACTAAAAGGGATCAAGTTCGATACCGCCGGATTGCAGTTGGTCAGGGTGGATCAACTGGCGCTCGATCCGCTCACGGCCGTCAAGCCGAAGAAGGCGCTGATCATCGGCTTGGGCGGGGTTGCTGGCCTGATACTCGGTGTTCTTGTGGTTTTGTTACGCAATCTGCTACGGCCCAAGGCGGAGGCCATTGACTCAGACGAAAAATAGACCCGCAGGGTGCGCTATGCGCATCATGGGGCTGCTCAGGTGGTGCGCACTGGCGCCCTCCATGGCTTTTGGTAGGAGCGAGCTTGCTCGCGAAGTTCTTATGCCACCGCCATTCGCGAACAAGCTCGCTCCTACAGGTTCTGTGCTTTTCGAAAGAACTTTCTGCAACAGCTGAGATGGATGTCAAAAGATTCCCGCCCGTCAGCCTGCGAACGCCCAGTCTTTGTCAAGGCTTGTAATGTCATCCACCGCTGGCACAATGCTGCAAAATCTCCGCTAGCGGGAAGGGTGCATAGCCCTTGTGCCAAGCTGCTCCAGATGTGAGAGGCAGCATGGCTGAATAGGACAACAACAAGATTTCAAAGGTCGTTGCCCCCCAGTTGGCGAGCCGGTCACACCCTTTTTGAAGATGGATCTTAGTCGTGAATGCGATCTCTCCCGCGGTACAACAGACATCTAATGATGAAATCGACTTGGCTGCGCTATTTCACGCGCTCTGGGAGCAAAAGCTGCTGATTGCCCTGGTGACCTTGCTGGTCGGCATGGCCGCGGCGGCGTATGCCTTCCTGGTCACCCCCGAATACCAGGTGCAAAGCGTACTGCGCCCCGCGGCGATCAAGGATCTCGATGCCTTGAATCGCACCGACGTTTATGAGCTGACGCCTGAGCAAGCTATGCAGCGCGTCGGGGCTGCGTTGGAATCATATGACAGCCGGCTGGGTTTCTTTCGCGCCAACCAAGGCCTGTTCGAGGCCTTGCGCCAGCCTGGTCGAAGCCTTGAGCAAACCTTTGAACGCTTCAATCAGGAAGCGTTCAAGATGTTGCAGCCCGACCCGAAAAAGACCGAAAAACTGAGCGGCTATGTGGGCGTCCAGTTGACTTACCCCAAGGATGTCAATGGCATCGCGCTCGTCAATGGTTTGGTTGAACATGCGATTCAGTCAGAGCGCGAGCGCATCGATTCAGACCTGAAAACCGTGATCCAGAATCGTCTGAATCAACTTGAGCTGAAGATAGCCGCGGCCCGCGCTAACTACGAGGCGAGTAAGGAAGCCACGATCGCCAAGCTGATCGAGGCCGATAGCCTCAAGCGTGCGGAGTTGCAAGATGAGCTCAAGGCCTTGCGTCAGCAGTCGAAGACCCATCGCGACAACCACATTACCCAACTGGAGGAAGCGATCCGCATCGCCAAGGCGCTGGGTATCAGCAAACCCACGACGCCTTCCGCATTAGGGGAGGGGGAGCGTGCGGGGCAAGGCAGTGTGATCCGTACCGAGGTCAACAATAAGGAAGTTCCGCTCTATTTTATGGGCAACGAAGCGTTGGAAGCTGAGCGTAATGCGCTGCTGCAACGCCGCTCCGACGACTTCACCGAGCCGCGTATCGCGCAGATCGCCAAGGAGCTGCAGTTGCTGGCGCACAATCGGCAGATTGAAGTGCTCAACCAGCGCGAAAATGCAGACCTGTTCCTCAAGGACCTGGCTATCTGGCGCGAGGAGGCCGCGCGCTTGCGGAGCCTTCAGGTCGACGTCTCCGACCTCAAGCTGGTTTCCATCGATCAGGTCGCCGTGGAGCCATTGCGGCCAGTCAAACCTAAGAAAGCGCTGATCCTGGTATCGGGCGTGGTGCTCGGCGGCATGCTGGGCTTGTTCATAGCCCTGCTGCGCAACCTTTTGCGCCGTAAATCCAGCGCTATTGCACCGGCCTGAAAAACATGATTTCCACAGCCCTCATGGTTGGGGCTGTCTCTTGGTAAGCAGGCCGCACGACCTGTAGGAGCAAGCTTGCTCGTGAAAGACGGTGGTGCAAGAGCTTCGCGAGCAAGCTCGCTCCTACAAAGAACACCGCATACAAATTCACCTTAATTAAAGTTCTGATTTACAAGGGGCGAAATGTCCTACACCTTTGGTGCGAGAGCCTGGATTCTACCAGAGGTGGCTTCCCGGGCTCTCGTTTCAAGCGGTGCACTTGTTCGGTGAGTTAAGGCGAGCTATCGTTTACTCGGCTCGTCATAAGTAAGTTGTTGTGGTCAAGGTGTTGGATGGTGTGCTTGTACAGCGCACGGCAAGTATTGCTAGCTGAAAATGTGTGGGCAAAAATTTAAATCTACTGAATAGATTTATATGTCTATCTAGATTTTGTGATCTGTGGGGTTGGAGTGTTATTTTATATTTCTCTAATGGCTTTATTAGTTCCATTTTATCTGTACGAGCTGTTCTTCTGTCAAAAAGTAAAGACTTATGGGGTGGCCATTTTTCTTTCGCTTTTATATTTCGTGCTCGTGGCTGGGTTGCGAGATGATACTGGCTATGATTGGTATGTTTATCACGCAATTTATGATGGGGTTTCCACGAGTTCTGATCTCTCAGACGCTGTAAGTTTTGGGTATGAGAAAGGATCAGAACTGGGTTTTTCTGTTTTCCTGTATTTTTTGAGTTTTTCGGGAGCCGGCTTCTGGTTGCCTCAAATTTTAGTTTGCTTGTTAAATCTCTATGCCTTCGTTCGGCTGAATAATTACCTCGGTAATGGTGCTGTTAAAGGTCTTCTGGTCTATTACTGCTGGTTATTTCTGGTGTTGCAGATGGGCGTTATGAGGATGTCTATCTCATTGTCTATACTTTCCTTGGGGCTAATATATCTGTTGCAAAGAAATAATGTTAAGTTTCTGGTGTGTGTGTGTCTTGCATGTGTGTTTCATGTTTTTTCTTTAATTATTGGTTTTGTCATGTTTTTGGCTAAGCTGAACTTTCCAAGAAGAATTATGGTGCCTGTTTTGCTTGTGTTGTCGGTTTTGTATTTGTCGGGTATTGATACTTTAGGTGTGGTTCTGTATCAGCTTTCTGGTTACATGCCGGGATTCGTTTTTTCAAAAGTTGATTTGTATTTAAGGCTGGGGGATATGTATCAAAGAGGAGTGGGTGAGTTTTTATATAAGTTTTTAATTGTTGTGGTTTTTATTTTTTTGCATTCCAGGTTGGATTGGCTTAGCCGGATTGAACGATATCTCTTAAATTTAAGCTTTATTTATTTAATCTTTTTGCTGCTATTTTGGAAGTATCCAATTTTCCATGATCGCGTTAAATACTTTGTAATCATGCCTTATTTTTATCTTTTTTTTATTATTTTGAATAAATTAAATTTAATTAATAGGCTTTTTTATGGTTCGGCAGTGTTGCTCATGAGTGTCATGATCCTTATTCATGAGGTAACACGGCCAGGATTTTACCCCTATACGCCATATTTCAATATGTATGAACGATGGCTGGGAGGGGGGGGTAATGACGGAGAAGAACGAACACTAAAGTACTATCGAGAATATGAGTTAGAAATGGGGTTGGGTGAGTGAGTTGAGGAGGGCTATTTATATAGGCTGCTCATTTGCGTTTAAGCCGCTATGCTCCCTGGTGGTTTTAAGAGCTTTGGCGGGCAGCTTTGGCGAGGAAGGTTTCGGTTATCTTACGCAGTACATGGCTTTTTTGGCGGTAGTTTTTGGTTTGTCTTTGGGAGGGGCAAGTAACTACTTGATTAAAAATCTTTCTCAAACTAGTCGAGTTGTAGCGTGCGAGAAGGAGGTTTCTGTCGTTTTCAGTTATGGTTTTTTATTCTTATGTTTGCTAGCAATTTGTTTTGTTTTCCTGAAAGGTAGTCTTGAGGAGTTCATATTTTATAGGAGTGTCTCTTGGTGGGTCATATTTTATATTTTGATTGTTTTTTTTATTTCGAATGTTTGCGGAATATTGATGGCTGTAGCGCTGGCGCAGGGGAAAACTAACAGATATGTTCTTGCTAATATAGGTGGGGCGGCATTATTCGTTCTTATAGTAGTTTGTCTGGTTTTGGTTGGCGCTGAGGATGGCATTTATTGGGCTTTGCCACTTTCTTATATTCTTCCTGTGGTATTTTTATATCGTACCTTTGAGGGGAAAATAAGGCTGGACTTTAAACTTCTTTGGGCGAATAGGCGGCTAGTTCAGGTTTTCAGGTTCTGCCTTATTGTCTATGTCGGACTTGTATCTATACCGGTGATCAGTATTCTTGTTCGGGAAAGTTTTCATCAGCAATTTGGAGCGGTTGAACTGAGCTATTGGCAAGTTGCGGTGAAGATCTCAGATACTGTACAGCAGTTTTATGGCATGTTTTGCTCTGCTATACTGCTTCCGTACCTTTCTCGAAAAATAGGAGACTTTCACTTTTCTGGCTGGTTTAAAAAATTGCTTGGGGTTTCGGGAGTTTATTTTCTGGGCGCTCTCATAATTTTTTCATTTCGGGAATATTTTGTGTCTTTGCTATTTGGTGAAGGTTACTCATCAGCAAAGAATTATGTTTCATACTATTTGATAGGTGACTATTTCAGGGTGTGCGCATTGTTTTGTAGTTTTACACTTATATCTGCTGATAGGTTTGGCCGTGCTTTGATTTTTGAGTTTTTGCAAGGTTTGTTGTTTGTTAGTCTGTTCTATTATTTTTCCATGGGGAATAACTCCATTGATGTGGGTTACGCTTATATATTGACTTATTCTATTTGCTTCTTGGTAATGCTTGGGTTTGTGTTTAATTATTTTAATGGGCGAAGGATATGAATTTACTTATTTTGTGTACTAAGTACTCGCTCGAAGAGGGATGCTCTTGGTTGACTGATAGTCTGGCTGAAGAGCTTGTGGAAACACATAAAGTTGTCGTGGTTTGTTTGGATTGGTCGGGGCAGTACAAAAACGATTTCCATATTGTGAAAAATGGTGTTGAGGTTTATGTTTTTTCAACGCAAAGAAAATTCTTCAGAGGGCGATTCGGGAAAATATTAAAGTGGTTTTTCTCAGCGGCATCGATTGCGCCTTCAGTGCGGAGAATATTTAAGGATTTTAATTTCGATCTTGTTGTAAGCTTCTCTCCTGCATTGATTATGAAGCCGCTGCTCAAAGCATACAAAAAACAAGGATGTCTGACTTACCTCATACTTTGGGACTTTTTCCCAATTTATGACTCTGAATTTGGGTTGATACCGAAGCCTTTGAAGCCGGTTCTTAAATTTGTAGAGAATGGTGCTTATAATGACTATGATCGAATTGGTGTTATGTCCCCGGAAAATTTATCTTTTTTGAAGGGAAATTTTAAATTGCGTTCCGAGACTGCGGCAGAGGTTTTAAGTATTTGGGGGCCAAATAATGTCATGGTCCGTAGCTCGCAGAAATATATGGATGCTAGAAAGTCGAATGATTTTTGTGATGATTTAATTTGTGTATTCGGTGGTCAGTTGGTTCGTGGGCGAGGTATAGATAAAGTGATTGAGCTTGCTATTTATGCTAAGCGTCAGAAAATTTCTGCTAAATTTTATATATTTGGTGATGGCCCTGAGCGTGAGAAAATACTGTCAGATATCATCGCGTATGATGTAAGTGATGTTGTAGTGTATAAGGGTTTTAAACCGCGTGATGAGTATATTCGCTTTTTAGTTGGTGCGGATTTGGGGTTGGTTTTTAATTCTGGCGCTGCTGTTGTGCCTACATTTCCATCTAAATCTATCGATTATCTCCGGGCGGCTGTGCCCATTCTTGCATATGTTGAGGATGCCACTGATTTTGGAAATATTTTAGAGGGCAATATAAGAGCGGGCTGGAGTGCTTCACCAAGCAATAATTCAAAATTATTTGAGAATTTTTCTGCAGTTGCTCAAATGACTAGAGAGGATCTTTTTTTAGTTGGCGCCCAAGGGCAGGCTTGGTATTTAGAAAACATGACAGTGCGTAAAATATCGAGTCAGTTAGTTTTGTGCCGCTCAGTCGGTCATGATGAGGAAGATATTAAGATGTAATGCGGTGATTTTTTTGGGGGTGTTGGCATAGGGTTTATTATGTCAAAATAAAGTTTTCTTATGGGTTTTTAACTCTTACAAATGCAATAGGGGGAGCATAATATGTTTGTCGGCAAAACTTTGATGATTACGGGGGGGACTGGGTCCTTTGGTAATGCGGTTCTCAAACGCTTCCTCGACACTGATATCGCTGAAGTCCGCATCTTCAGTCGCGACGAGAAGAAACAGGATGACATGCGCAAGCGCTATGCCAATTCCAAACTGAAGTTCTATATCGGTGATGTGCGCGACTACCAAAGCGTGCTCAATGCGACCCGTGGAGTGGATTACATCTTCCATGCCGCAGCGCTCAAGCAAGTGCCGTCTTGCGAGTTTCACCCGATGGAAGCGGTCAAGACCAACGTGATCGGCACCGACAACGTGCTGGAGGCAGCGATCCAGAATGACGTCAAGCGCGTAGTCTGTCTGAGCACTGACAAAGCGGTATATCCGATCAACGCCATGGGTATTTCCAAGGCGATGATGGAAAAGGTCATGGTCGCCAAGTCACGCAATGACAACAAGACCGTCATTTGCGGCACCCGTTACGGCAATGTTATGGCCTCGCGTGGTTCGGTGATCCCGCTGTTTATCGAGCAGATCCGCGCCGGTAAGCCGCTGACGCTAACCGACCCGAACATGACCCGCTTCATGATGACCCTGGCAGATGCCGTGGATCTGGTGCTGTATGCCTTCGAGCACGGCAACAACGGTGACCTGTTCGTGCAAAAAGCGCCGGCAGCCACTGTAGAAACTCTGGCCAAGGCGCTGACCCAGATGCTCGATATGTCCGAACACCCTATCCAGGTGATCGGCACCCGCCATGGCGAGAAGCTTTACGAGGCGTTGCTCAGCCGCGAGGAAATGGCTTGTGCTGAGGATAGGGGCGAGTACTTCCGTGTGCCCCCGGATCTGCGCGATCTCAACTACGCCAAGTTCGTGGAGCAGGGCGAGGAGAAAATTTCTCGCACCGAAGACTACAACTCACACAATACCGAACGGTTGGATGTGGAAGGTATGCAGCGCTTGTTGCTCAAACTGGATTTCATGCGTGCCATTCAGCGTGGCGAACACGCAACGCCTGAGGAGTGACCGATGAAAGTGCTGATTACTGGTGCCAATGGTTTTGTTGGCAAGAACCTGGTTGCGCACCTGAGTGAGCGTAAAGACATCGAGGTGCTTTGCTTCATACGTGGGGATGATGTTGCTCAGTTGCAGGTATTGATGCCCGAGGTGGACTTTGTGTTTCACCTGGCCGGAGTGAATCGCCCGCAGGATCCGCAAGAGTTCAAGACCGGCAATACCGACCTGACCCAGGCACTCTGTGATGCAATAGAAGCCAGCGGCAAGCTTGTGCCCGTGCTTTACACTTCATCCAGCCAGGCTGAATTGGACAACCCCTACGGCAGCAGCAAGCGTGGTGCCGAAGAGGCGTTGCTCGAGCTGGCCAGCAAGCATGGCTCTGCGGTGTATTTGTTTCGACTGCCCAATGTCTTCGGCAAGTGGGCTCGCCCGAACTACAACTCGGCGGTCGCGACCTTCTGTCACAACATTGCCCGTGATTTACCTATTCAGATCAACGATCTGCAAGCACGCATCAATCTCGTGTATATCGACGATGTGGTCACTCACTTCATCGCGGCGATGGATGGCCAGTCGCTTGGTGAGCCTTTCGTCAGTGTCGAACCGCAATACAGCATCAGCGTAGGAGCGTTGGCCGAGCAGCTGCAGGCATTTCGCGACAGCCGCACAAGCCTGATCAGCGAACCGGTTGGAACAGGCTTGGTGCGTGCGCTGTACTCCACTTATGTCAGCTACCTGCCGCCGGAGCGTTTTACCTATCAGGTGCCCAAGTACGGCGATCCGCGAGGGGTATTCGTGGAAATGCTCAAGACAGGTGATAGCGGTCAGTTCTCCTACTTTACAGCGCATCCTGGAGTGACCCGTGGAGGGCATTACCATCACTCGAAAACCGAAAAATTTCTGGTGATCAAAGGCAAGGCGTGCTTCCGCTTCCGCCACATCGTGTCTGGGGAGTTCTACGAGCTGTTCACCACCGGCGAGCAACCGGAGATCGTCGAAACCGTCCCGGGCTGGACCCACGACATCACCAATGTGGGTGATGAGGAAATGATTGTGATGCTCTGGGCCAACGAGATTTTCGACCGTGAGCGGCCGGATACCTACGCAAGACCGGTAGGGACTGAGGCATAGTATTTCGGCAACTGCGGTTGCTCCGTTGGCGGTGGCAGAGCGTGACAAGGACGTGCCACCATAGGGGCTTTTTTTGTACCTGGGTGCTATCCCGCTCGGTTTTGATGGTTTTGAGTAGAGCTTTGCAATGAATAAACTGAAAGTTGTCACTGTGGTAGGTACCCGGCCGGAAATTATTCGCCTGTCGCGGGTCATGGCCAAGTTGGATCAGTATTGTGACCATGTACTGGTTCATACCGGGCAGAATTACGATTACGAGTTAAACGAGATCTTTTTTCAGGATCTAGGCATCCGCAAACCCGATCACTTCCTCAATGCCGCAGGCGCCAGCGGTGCGGAAACCATCGGCAACGTGATCATCGCCGTGGATCGTGTGCTAGCCGAGGTGCAACCCGAAGCCCTGCTAGTGCTCGGCGACACCAACAGCTGCATGGCAGTAATCCCCGCCAAACGACGCAAGATTCCGACCTTCCACATGGAAGCCGGCAACCGCTGTTTCGATATGCGCGTACCGGAGGAAATCAACCGGCGCATCGTCGATCACACTGCTGATATCAACCTTACCTACAGCACTATTGCCCGCGATTATTTGCTGCGCGAAGGCCTGCCGCCGGACATGGTGATCAAGACCGGCAGCCCGATGTTCGAAGTGCTCAATCATTACCGTGACGGCATCGAGGCCTCGGATGTGTTGGAACGTCTAGGGCTGGAGGCCGGCAAGTTTTTCGTGGTCAGCGCCCACCGTGAGGAAAACATCGACTCTGATAAGAACTTCTTCAAGCTGGTGGATGTGCTTAACACAGTAGCAGCCCATTACGGCTACCCGGTGATTGTCTCCACCCATCCGCGTACCCAGAAGCGAGTGGACGCCATGGGCGTGACGTTCCATGAAAACGTACGTCTGCTCAAGCCGCTGGGATTTAAGGACTACAACAAATTGCAGCTTGTCTCTAAGGCTGTGCTGTCGGATAGCGGCACGATCAACGAGGAGTCTTCGATTCTCAATTTCCCGGCATTGAATATCCGCGAGGCCCACGAGCGGCCGGAAGGCATGGAGGAGGCCGCGGTGATGATGGTTGGGCTTGAAGTCGAGCGCGTGATGCAGGGGCTGCAAGTGCTGGAGAGTCAGGGCTGCGGCGAGGAGCGAAGCCTGCGCCTGGTAGCTGACTACAGCATACCTAACGTGGCGGAGAAGGTGGTGCGGATCATCCACAGCTATCGTGATTACGTCATGCGGACGGTGTGGAAAAGGTACTGAGCAGCATGGCTACCCGTGTTCTCCTATTGACCCAATGGTTTGACCCCGAGCCTACCTTCAAGGGGCAGGTATTTGCCCGCGAGCTAGTCAGACAGGGCTTTGAGGTTGAGGTTGTCACCGGTTTTCCCAACTATCCAGGCGGCAAACTTTATCCGGGCTACAAGCTTCGGCTATTGCAACGGGAGCAGATCGATGGCGTTCAGGTAACGCGGGTTCCGCTGTATCCAAGCCATGACCAGGGTGCTGTTGGGCGTGTGCTCAACTACGTCAGCTTTGCTGCTGCGTCGCTGTGCTATGGGCTGTTTGGTGCCAAACGCCCCGATGTGATCTATGCCTACCATCCTCCGCTGACGGTAGGCATCACCGCGGCGCTGATCCGACTGTTCCGCCGTGTGCCGGTGGTATATGACATTCAGGACATGTGGCCGGATACCCTGCGTGCAACCGGCATGCTCTCCAACGAGAAGGCGTTGAAAGTTGTATCTGCGGTCTGTGACTGGGTATATCGGCGCGCCAATCAGCTGGTGGTGCTGTCTCCGGGGTTCAAGCGCTTGTTGATCGAGCGTGGTGTACCTGAAGGCAAGATTGAGGTGATTTACAACTGGTGTGCCGAAGACTCGCTTGCCACGCCGCTAGGGAGTGTGCCGGTGAGCTTTCCGGGCAATGACAAGTTCCGCGTCCTGTTCGCCGGGAACATGGGCAAGGCCCAGGCTCTGGATGCAGTACTGGATGCCGCCGAGCTGTTACAGGAGCGGGCTCCCGACTTGGTCTTTGTATTCCTCGGTGGTGGTGTCGAGGTGGCGCACTTGCAACAGCTGACTGCAGAAAAGGCGCTGCGTAATGTAACTTTCCTGCCACCAGTCCCGATGACGGAAGTTGGCAGTTACCTTGACGCTGCCGATGCTCTGCTAGTGCATCTTAAAAAAGATCCATTATTTACCATCACTATTCCATCCAAGACTCAAGCTTATATGGCTGTTGGTAAGCCAATCTTGATGGCTGTGGATGGGGATGCTGCGGATCTGGTGCTGGAAAGTGGATGTGGCCAGGTCGCTGAATCGGAGAACCCTGCTTCATTGGCAGAAGCAGCACTCGCTCTCATGCGGGCCAGTGTGGATGAGCGCAATGCCATGGCCGAAAACAGTCGACGCTTCTATCGCGACAAATTATCCCAGAGCGTAGGGGTTGGGCGTTTTGGAGCGATTTTCAATCGGCTCGCGGAGCGCACAAGAGGTACGTAGATGTCTCTCAGCTGGGCCGTATCAGGTTGTTAACGGCCCCAAAACCCATATTTATGGTTTTGGCGCCCCCATATTCATGTAGGCACTGTCGGGGCAGTCAAAATTTTTCAAGGACAGCTGATGCTTAAACGCCTTTTCGATATTGTCGCTTCCGCCTGGGGCCTGCTTTTGCTTTCTCCTGTGATTCTTGTGGTGGCTTGGCAGATCCGCCGCAAGCTCGGTTCGCCGGTGCTGTTCCGTCAGCTGCGCCCCGGTTTGAACGGCAAACCGTTCGAGATGATCAAGTTTCGCACCATGCGCGATGCGATGGATGGCAACGGCAATCCGCTGCCGGATGTCGAACGTATGACATCGTTTGGCAGTTTTTTGCGTTCCAGCAGTCTGGATGAGCTGCCTGAACTGTGGAATGTGTTCAAGGGTGATATGAGTTTGGTCGGCCCGCGCCCGTTGCTGATGGAATACCTGCCGTTGTACAACTCTGGGCAATATCGCCGCCATGAGGCGCGCCCCGGCGTCACCGGCTGGGCGCAGATCAACGGCCGCAATACCCTGAGCTGGGAGGAAAAGTTCAAGTTGGATGTGTGGTATGTGGACAACCAGTCGTTATGGCTGGATCTTAAGATCATTTTCCTGACGGTGAAGAAGGTGCTGGTGCGTGATGGCATCAGCGCTGAAGGGGAGGTGACCATGGGCAAGTTCAGGGGGAGTAAGTCTTGAATCGTCTTGCCATTCTCGGCGCCAGCGGACATGGCAAGGTGGTGGCCGATACCGCCGAGTGTTGTGATTGGCTGAACGTCGAGTTTTTCGATGATGCCTGGCCGGTTTTGCAGGGCAATGGTGCCTGGCCCGTTGTTGGTGACACAGCGGTGCTGCTTGACCGGTTGCATGAGTTTGACGGTGTGGTGGTGGCGATTGGCAACAACCGTATTCGCCATGCCAAGCTGCTTGAGTTGCAGGCGACAGGCGTGCAGATGGTGACATTGGTGCATCCGGCTGCCAGTGTCAGCCGGTATGCGGCCATTGGTGTCGGTTCGGTGGTGTTCGCCGGTGCTGTGGTGAATGCCGATGCCCGGATCGGGCTAGGTGCGATTCTCAATACCGGCTGCAGCATTGATCACGATTGCGTGCTGGGCGATGCCGTGCATGTCAGCCCCGGCGCGCGGCTGGCTGGCGGAGTGCAGGTGGGCGAGCTGAGCTGGATCGGGATTGGTGCCAGTGTGCGTCAGCTGATCCGCATTGGTGCGCGGGTAATGGTGGGTGCTGCTGCAGCTGTGGTGGCTGATGTGCCGGATGATGTGACCGTGGCCGGGGTGCCGGCACGGGTTGTTGTGCGCTGATTTCTCTGGTGGGCCTGCGGCCCGTAATCGCAGCAAGAGGTTGCCTTGCTGCTGTTTCCTTGTTCAATCCCTTCAGGTGGTTGCTGTGCTGAATACTCCGTTTTCCCCCTGGCCTTCCATCACAGAGGAAGAGGCCGATGCCGTTCGTGATGTGATTCTGTCTAACAAGGTCAACTACTGGACCGGGCAGGAATGTCGCGAATTTGAAAAGGAATTTGCTGCATGGGCCGGTACCGGGTACGCCATTGCGCTGACCAATGGCACTGTGGCCCTGGATGTGGCATTGAAAGTTTTGGGGATTGGTGCGGGCGATGAGGTGGTGGTGACGCCGCGTACCTTCCTCGCTTCGGTGTCAAGCATCGTCAATGCTGGCGCAGTGCCGGTGTTTGCAGAGGTGGATTGCGATTCGCAGAACATCACCGCCGAAACTGTCCGTGCAGTGCTGACGCCGCGCACCCGTGCGGTGATCTGCGTGCATCTGGCAGGCTGGCCGTGCGATATGGATCCGATCATGGCGTTGGCGGAAGAGCGGGGCCTGTTCGTCATCGAAGACTGCGCCCAGGCCCACGGTGCGCAATACAAGGGACGTGCGGTCGGTTCCATCGGCCATGTCGGTGCCTGGTCGTTCTGCCAGGACAAAATCATGACCACCGGCGGTGAGGGTGGGATGGTCACCACCAACGACCGTGAACTGTGGTCGAAGATGTGGTCGTTCAAGGATCACGGCAAAAGCTGGGAGGCGGTGTACGAGCGGGAGCATGCGCCGGGCTTTCGCTGGTTGCATGAGAGTTTCGGCACCAACTGGCGAATGCTGGAAGTACAGGCGGTGATCGGCCGCATCCAGTTGCGCCGCATGGCTGACTGGCATGCCCGGCGCCTGGCTAATGCTGAGCGCATCTGGGGCTGCGCTCGCCAGTTGCGTGGTTTGCGCGTACCGGCCATGCCTGAGGGTAGCCTGCATGCGGCCTATAAGTGCTACGTATTTGTCGAGCCGCAGCAGCTCAAGGCGGACTGGAACCGTGACCGCATCCTTGACGAGATTGTCGCCCGTGGCGTGCCGTGCTATTCCGGCTCCTGCTCGGAGGTGTATCTGGAGAAGGCTTTCGACAACACCGGCTGGCGTCCTGCTGAGCGTTTGCCGGTGGCTAGGGAGCTGGGCGAGAGCAGCCTGATGCTCCTCGTGCACCCGACCCTGACTTCCGCCGAGATCGACAAGACTTGTTCGGTGCTGGCTGAGGTTATGCAAGAGGCAACACTTTCTGTTTCCTGAGCGTATCAAGCGAGCAGCGCTTTGATCTACTTTTATCCAAGAGGCCTGGATGGAGAGTTTTCTTGTTTTTTGTCTGTTGTTGGCTGCAGGTTTGAGTTCTTTCATCAGCGGTGTGTTGTGCCGTAATGCCTTGTTTCATCGATTGATGGACGTGTCCAATGATCGCAGCTCCCATCTTCCGCCCACCCCTACGTGGTGGTGGCTTTGCCATAGCCATCAGCCTCATTGCCGTTGTTCTGTGCCTTTGCCTCAACGATCTGGTTGCACCTGATCTTGCATGGGCCCCAATCGGCTCTGGAGGCGTGATCGCCTTGCTGGGTATTGCTGATGACCACCGGAGCTGCTCGTTTTGCCTCTTAGTGCACCGTAAGCGCTCCATAAACTCCACCCTTGGCATGGCAAGACGTCTGGTTTAAAGCGCGCGGAGCAGTTCCAGGGCAGTACGTAGGCTGGGTAGAGCCTCAGCAAAACCCAGCTGGGTTTCACTCCGTTCTACCCAGCCTACGACTCGAGTCGGCAACCGGGATACGAAGGGTGGATCAGCTGCATGCCTAACGTGGCGGAGAAGGTGGTGCGGATCATCCACAGCTATCGTGATTACGTGATGCGAACAGTTTGGAAAAGGTACTGATTGGGCACACAGTATGACGGATAAACCATTGAGGATTCTGGTCGTCACCCAGTATTTCTGGCCGGAGAACATGCGCATTAACAACATGGTTGAAGGTTTTGTCGCCAAGGGCCATGAAGTTACTGTGCTCACCGGTCTTCCCAACTATCCCGAAGGCCAGGTGTTTGCTGCCTATCAGAAAGACCCTGAGCAGTTTTCCAGCTATTTCGGAGCTCGGGTTGTGCGCGTCCCCATACTGCCCCGTGGCCGCCGCAGCATAACTTTGGCGCTCAACTACCTTTCTTTCTTTACCAGTGCTTCGGTACTTGGGGCGTACAAACTTCGTCGACAAGAGTTCGACTCGATCTTTGTCTATGCGGTTTCCCCGATAATGGCGGCTATACCTGCCCTAGTTATTGGCAGGCTGAAAAGGACTCCCGTATTTGTATGGATCCTCGATCTCTGGCCGGAGACTTTGAGCGCGGTTGAAATTGTCAAAAACAAGAGGGTCCTGGCGCTCGTCGGGAAGCTTGTTTCCTGGATCTACAACCGCACTGACTATCTGCTTCTACAGTCGAAGTCTTTTGGCGACAACGTCAGGATGTACTGCACGAAGTATATTGCGCCGGAGCGCCTGGTATATTTTCCCAGTTGGGCAGAGGATGACTTTTCTGGGGACATAGAAGGTCCATCGGATGTTCTGGTACGTGATGACTCAGTCTTTACCATCGTATTTGCCGGTAATCTCGGTGAGGCCCAGGATTTTCCTGCAATTCTCGAGGCGGCAGAAACGATAAAGGCTGAGTTGCCAGTGCGTTGGGCCATCGTGGGGGATGGCCGGGTCAGTGCCTGGTTGCACGAGCAGGTTGCTGCGCGTGGTCTGACCAATGTGTTGTTGTTGGGGCGACACCCTCTAGAGAAGATGCCCCCGTTATTTGCGACAGCCAATGCCTTGCTGGTTTCCTTGAAGACTAACGAGGTATTCGAGAAAACCATACCTGGAAAAGTGCAAGCCTATCTGGCCTCCGGTAAACCAGTGATTGCCATGATTGATGGCGAAGCTGCGCGGGTTATCCTCGAGTCAGGGGCTGGCATGGCCTGTAGCTCAGGCGATGCTGCTGCCTTGGTGGGTATCGTGCGCTCGATGGTGGCGTTGACGCCAGTGCAGCGTGATGCCATGGGATGTGCAGGCAAGCAGTTCTACCTTGAACATTTTTCCAAAGCGAGTCTCTTCGATCGCCTCGAAATGCTTTTCCGGAAAGCCAGCCTGAGAAGGAACGAAAAAAAATGAACAGGATTCTTTTGACCGGAGTGTCTGGCTTTGTCGGTCGCGCAGTGCATGAGCGGCTATCAGTGAGCAACGCAAACGAGTTGATTGTGGCAATACGCGGTTCGTTGACAGGTTTGCCGCAGTCAACTTCAGTGACGCAGATTTCTGCAATTGATGGTGCGACCGATTGGAGCACTGCTTTGCAGGGTGCCCATGTAGTCATCCACAGTGCTGCCCGCGTGCATGTGATGGATGACAAGTCGGCTGACCCCCTAGCGGAGTTCCGTAAGGTCAACGTCGAGGGCACGCTCAATCTGGCTCGGCAGGCAGCGCAGGCGGGTGTACGCCGTTTCATTTTCATCAGCTCAATCAAGGTCAATGGCGAGTCCACGCCGTTGAATGTCCCCTATATCGCAGATGCACAGCCGGCTCCAGCCGACCCTTACGGAATTTCCAAGACGGAGGCCGAACAGGGATTGCGGGCGCTGGCTGCGGAAACCGGGATGGAGGTTGTGATTATCCGGCCGACGCTGGTCTATGGGCCGGGTGTGAAAGCCAATTTCTTGAGCATGATGCGCTGGCTGCACAAGGGCGTGCCTTTGCCTTTTGGCGCAATTCATAACCGACGTAGCCTGGTGGCCTTGGACAATTTTGTTGATCTGATCGTGACCTGCATTGATCACCCCGCAGCGGCGAATCAGACCTTCCTGGTCAGCGATGGTGAGGATCTTTCTACATCCGAGTTGTTGCGCAGAATGGGTGCTGCTTTGGGCAAACCAGCCCGTCTGTTGCCGGTGCCGAGTTGGGTGCTGGAAGCGGGGGCGGCGATGCTAGGGAAGAAAGCTCTTTCCCAGCGGTTGTGCGGCTCGCTGCAGGTCGATATTAGCAAGACACGTGAGTTATTGGGTTGGGCGCCGCCGGTCAGCATTGATGCAGCCCTGCGCAAAACGGCAAAGCATTTTTTGGATCATCGCACGCAATGATGTGGTGTCGCAGAACATGGTCATGCGTATCCGAAAATACGAGACCTGATTGCCGGCGGCGAATCACAAACGCTTGAGTTCAAGGCTTAGTTTGTTCGGGATGCCAGCGGAGCTGGTTGCGTTTGCCAATACGTCGGGTGGGTAGGCGCTGGCCGGGGTGGCTGATTTGCTGATTTTGTCGTTTCCGGCGTGTGCCTGTGGCCCGCATCACGGCGGGGGCGCCGCTCCTACAGGGGATGCGCGTGCTGAGGCTTCGGTGAGTAGCTCTACTGTTGTAGGGGCGCCGCCCTCGGCGCGAGCCTTTGCGCTGTTTGTGGTTTCTGGCGGGCCCAAACAATAAATACATTTCATTGAGTTAATGTACTCATTTATGTACAGTAAGCGGCAGCTTATGAGGAGCCCAGGATGCAAGCCATCAACTACACCACTGCACGGCAGCACCTAGCCGAAACCATGGATCGCGTGAACAACGATAGAACGCCTCTGCTGGTGACACGGCAGAAAGGTGAGCCTGTCGTCATGATGTCCCTGGCCGACTACAACGCTCTCGAGGAGACCGCTTATCTGCTCCGCTCGCCGGCTAACGCGGAACGCCTGATCAAGTCGGTCAACAGCCTGCGTGCAGGTAAAGCAGAAGCACGTCAACTCATCGACGAAGAATGATCGTCGTGAACATCCTCTTCACGCCCGAGGCGTGGGACGACTATCTCTGGTTTCAACAGAACGATAAGGCCGGGCTCAAGCGAATCAACCTGCTGATCAGGGATGCTCAGCGCAGCCCGTTCGACGGCATTGGCAAACCTGAGCCGCTCAAACACAACCTAAGTGGCTTCTGGTCGCGGCGAATCAGCGAGGAGCACCGCCTGGTCTATGCGGTTGATGGTGACGCATTACAAGTCGTGCAGTGCCGCTATCACTACTGATCCCGAACATCCGTTTTTCTTACAGGTTTGCTGTAAACCGGTGCAGCGGTGCGCACAGTATCTGTTGTAGGCGCTCTGCCCTCGGTGCGAGCTTTGGCTTTGGCTGTTGCGTTGGCTTGAGGGTTTTTGGCGGGCCTGTGGCCCGCATCGCGGCGGGGGCGCCGCTCCTACAGGGGTTGTGGTGGAGGGCTAGGCTGCGCTGTGCTGGTGCTGCTGATGTAGGAGCGGCGCCCTCGGCGCGAGCTTTAGATTTTTGGAAGGGAGTTCTGAAATGGCGGAAGGCAAAGGATTTGCTTCCGCGCTATGCAAGGGGCGCTGGTCCTCACCGGGGCATATTTATCTGGTAACCACTGTCACGCGTAATCGTGAACGGGTTTTCAGCGGCTTTGCGGCGGCGCGATCACTGATCCGGGTTTTACGGGATGAGGCAGGGCGGGGTAGTCACGTGACATTAGCTTATGTAGTGATGCCCGATCACCTGCATTGGTTGTTGCAACTGGGGGGCAACGACTCCCTGTCTGTTCTTGTCGGGCGGGTGAAGTCGTTGTCTGCACGGCGGATTGGTCGTTCGATTTGGCAGGCCGGTTTTCATGATCGCGCTCTGCGCCAGGAAGAACATTTGCAGGCGGTGGCGCGTTATGTGGTTGCCAACCCCATCAGAGCGGGTTTGGTTCCACGTGCAGGGCTTTATTCGCATTGGGATGCAGTTTGGTTGTAGCGAGTGCTTGTGTATTGTTTGTGGTTTTCTGGCGGGCCCGCCCGCATCGCGGCGGGGGCGCCGCTTCTGTAAGAGCGTCGCCTCGGCGCGAGCTTTGGTTGTGTGTGTTTAGGGTTTTTTGGCGGGCCAGTGGCCCGCATCGCGGCGAGGGCGCCGCTCCTACAGGGTTGCGGATGCCCTCGGTGCGAGCTTTTGTTTTGGCTGTTTCAGGAAGTTGACCGTTGATGACAATTTGGTGGTTGTTCGGGGTGGTGGCCGGCGTTTCGCTTTTGCTGACCGGTGCATTACGCCGATACGCATTGGCGCGCAACTTGATTGATATTCCCAACGCCCGCAGTTCGCACTCGGTGCCCACGCCGCGGGGCGGCGGGGTGGCGATTGTGCTCAGCTTTCTGGTGGCGCTGCCTCTATTGGCGTCAGTCGGCGTGTTGGCATGGCCGGTGATGTGGGCGTTGCTGGGGGCGGGTGCCTGGATCGCCGTGGTGGGACTTCTCGATGACCATGGTCATGTCGCTGTGCGCTGGCGGTTGTTGGCGCATTTCATCGGCGCTGGTTGGGCACTGGGCTGGTTGGGTGGTTTGCCGCCGCTGGTGATCTTCGGCTTTGACTTGGAACTGGGCTGGCTGGGTTATGCGCTGGCGGCGTTTTACCTGGTCTGGCTGCTCAATCTGTATAACTTTATGGATGGCATTGATGGTATCGCCAGTGCCGAGGCGATCTGCGTGTGCTTGGGCGGCGCGTTGCTCTATCTGTTGCTAGGCGAGGGGGCTACCGCACTGGTGCCCTTGTCGCTGGCGGTGGCGGTGGCGGGCTTCCTGTTCTGGAACTTCCCGCCAGCGCGCATCTTCATGGGTGATGCCGGTAGTGGCTTCCTCGGTATTGCGCTGGGCGTGCTCTCGCTGCAAGCGGCCTGGGTGGCGCCACAGTTGCTGTGGAGTTGGTTGATCCTGCTAGGGGTGTTCATCGTCGATGCCACCTGGACGCTGCTTCGCAGGCTGCTGCGGGGCGATAGGGTGTACGAGGCGCACCGCAGCCATGCTTACCAGTACGCATCGCGCCAATTTGGCAAACACTTGCCGGTGACGCTGGCGGTGGCGGCGCTGAACCTTTTCTGGCTGCTGCCGATTGCGCTTTGGGTCGGGCTAGGTGGAGTGGATGGTGCCTTGGGATTGCTGGTGGCTTACCTACCATTGGTGTGGGTGGCAGTAAGGTTCAAGGCTGGGGAACGGGAGTAGGGCCGACCCTCACCCCCTGATCCCTCTCCTGGCGAGAGTGGGACGGTTGAGTTCGTTGCTGGGCGTTATGAATGCTAACAGTGAGTAGAGTGGAATCCTTGTAGAGGGACGCCGTTTACCCAGTGTTGACTCCGTGCGTGGTTGGGTGGTGTTTGGCGCTGATGATTAACTGCATTGTGGCTGATCTGCTTATTGGCTTGTTAAAGATTTCGAGGATGCTCTTGTGTTAAGGAATGCTGAAAAGTTGCGCGAATGGTTGTTGCAACTGCCGCGTCGTTACAAGCGCTTGTTGCAGGTGACCGCGGATGTGGCGCTGGTATGGGTCGCTTTGTGGGGGGCGTTTGTGGTGCGCCTGGGCACCGACAACCTGATTCAACCGTGGGGAGGGCACCTCTGGCTGTTTGTGGCCGCCCCGCTGATCGCTATCCCGCTGTTCGTGAGGTTCGGTATGTACCGGGCGGTGATGCGCTACTTCGGTAACGATGCGCTGCTCGCTATCGCCAAGGCTGTCACCCTGTCTGCCTTGTTCCTTGCCCTTGCGGTGTATTGGTACCGCGATGCTCCAAAGGTTGTACCGCGCTCAACGGTGTTCAACTACTGGTGGTTGAGTCTGGTGATGGTCGGCGGGTTACGTCTGGGAATGCGCCAGTATTTTATGGGCGATTGGTTTTCAGCCAGCCAACCGATGCCGTTTATGAAGCGTGATGACGGTTTGCCTAAGGTGGCGATCTATGGAGCTGGGGCTGCCGGTAACCAACTGGTGGGGGCCTTGCGTATGGGGCGCGCGATGCGCCCGGTGGCTTTCATCGATGATGACAGCGGCATTGCCAATCGGGTAATTGCCGGACTGCGGGTCTTCAAGCCCAAGCATATCCAGCAGATGATCGAGGAAACGGGGGCGCAGGAGATATTGCTGGCAATTCCCTCGGCCTCCCGCGGGCGCCGACGCGAGGCGTTAGAGTTCCTTGAGCAGTTTCCGCTGCATGTACGCAGTGTGCCGGGCTTTATGGATCTGGCCAGTGGGCGGGTGAAGGTCGATGATATCCAGGAAGTGGATATCGCCGACTTACTCGGGCGTGATGCGGTTCCGCCGCAACAGGAGTTATTCGAGCGTTGCATTCGTGGTCAGACGGTTATGGTGACTGGTGCTGGAGGCTCGATCGGTTCTGAGTTGTGCCGCCAGATCATGGCGAGTGAACCGACAACGCTGCTGCTGTTCGAACACAGCGAATTCAATCTGTACAGCATTCATGCCGAGCTTGAGCAAAGGATCGAGCGTGAGTCCTTGCCGCTACGGCTGGTGCCAATCCTGGGCTCGATCCGCAATTCAGAGCGGCTGCTGGACATTATGCGGACCTGGCAGGTGGGCACCGTCTACCATGCGGCCGCATACAAGCATGTACCGATGGTGGAGCACAACATTGCCGAGGGGGTACTGAACAACGTTATAGGTTCGCTGAACATCGCTCAGGCTGCGGTGAGGGCAGGCGTTGAGAATTTCGTGCTGATTTCCACCGACAAAGCGGTAAGGCCGACCAACGTGATGGGCAGTACCAAGCGTCTGGCTGAAATGGTTTTGCAAGCGTTGAGCCGGGAATCGGTTCCGGTGCTGTTTGCAGACAAGGATGTAGTCCATCAGGTCAACAAGACCCGTTTCACCATGGTGCGTTTCGGGAATGTGCTGGGCTCCTCGGGATCGGTGATCCCACGGTTTTATGCGCAAATTCGTCGTGGCGGGCCGGTGACGGTCACGCATCCCAATATCACCCGTTACTTCATGACCATTCCCGAGGCCGCTCAGCTGGTGATCCAAGCCGGCTCGATGGGGCAGGGGGGAGATGTGTTCGTGTTGGATATGGCCCAACCGGTGAAGATTCTCGAACTGGCGGAAAAGATGATTCATCTTTCCGGCCTCAGTGTGCGTTCGGAGAAGAATCCTCACGGGGATATCGCCATCGAGTTCTCAGGCTTGCGCCCTGGCGAGAAGCTGTATGAGGAGTTGCTTATCGGCGATAACGTCAGCCCGACTGATCACCCTATGATCATGCGGGCCAATGAGGAGCATCTACCCTGGGAGTCTCTCAAGACGGTGTTGGCAGCATTGCTCGAGGCCGTAGAGCAGGACGACTACGCTAAAGTGCGTCAGTTGCTGCGGGAGACGGTCAGCGGCTATGCCCCGGAAGGGGAGATTGTCGACTGGATACATCTGCAGCGCCGGATTGACCTCTGATCGTTGGCAAGTTTGTCAAAGGGGAGGGCGGCTAAGTGAAATCGCTCCATACCCCCCTTTCCCTGGCCAGGCGTTTGGTTTAAAGCGCGGCGGAGCAATTCCAGGGCTGCAGTCGGTGACGGAGGTGGCCAGCGGTAGGCGCTTGAGGATATGGCGCAGGTAGTGGCGCGGGCAGCCGGCTGTTTTGATGGCGGGGTCTGTGGATCGCTTACGTTTCAACGACGCTGAGCTGAAAACAATAAAGGTGTGTGGCGGTTGCCACACACCTTTTTTTTTGTGCGCCCGGCAGGGCGCACTCACTCGGAGGTGAAAGTCCTCTACACACCCGGCAAGGGGAAGTGTTAGCCAGAGGCAAGGGTGCCGCGGGTGACTGCGAATCCGAAGGAAGCCCGAGGCAAAGCGCTGGCCTGACGAACAGGAAGCGGATACGAGGCGACGCATCGGGGTAAGGCAGCAAAAAAGGCCAAAGCCCGGTACTTGCACAGAACGATGCGGCCTATATCCGACAGGCATAAGCGTGAAGGTGGGTGCGTCATACCCGGGGAGATCTGTATGGCTGCCATTGTGCTACTGGCGTCGCGAGGCGTGAGGATGGCCGTACAGAAGTCAGCAGAAGCCATAGTAGGTGCGATTTGACCGAAGGGCCGAACATGAGTGACCGCGATTAGGACGGTAGAGACTCGATGCAGCCGATGAGACACAAGTGCGCGAAAACGCAGCCATAACGTCAGAGCCGGAGCGGAACTCCGGGGGCGGTGTGCATGGCGTTGAGGCGGGCACGGCGGCTACCGAGCAAACGAAAGCGGGGGAGCCATCGCTGATGGAGGCGGTGGTTGATCGAGACAACCTGTGGCTGGCGTATCGAAAGGTCGTCGGCAATGGGAGTCGATGGACTCCCGGTCGAGCGGTTCGCCGGCTGGCTGAAAGTGCACTGGCCAAGCGTTAAAGCAGCGCTAATAAATGGGCAATACATGCCGCAGGCGATACGCGCAATGGACATACCCAAGCCTGCGGGCGGGGTACGCACACTGGGCATCCCGACGGTACTGGACCGCCTGATCCAGCAAGCGCTGCTCCAGACCCTCCAACCGATCTTCGAGCCGGGTTTCTCCGACTCCAGCTACGGCTTCCGGCCGGGGCGCAGCGCCCAGCAGGCAGTACTAGCGGCACAGCAGTATGTGCAAGAAGGCCGCCGCTGGGTGGTGGACATCGATTTGGAGAAATTCTTCGACCGGGTGAACCACGACATCCTGATGTCACGGCTCGCCCGGCGGGTGACGGATGCGCGAGTGCTCAAGCTGATCCGGCGATATCTGGAAGCGGGCTTGATGCGTGACGGGCTGGTCGCACAACGCCGAGAGGGTACACCGCAAGGTGGACCGCTCTCGCCGCTGCTGTCGAATATCCTGCTCACCGATTGGGATCGCGAACTTGAGCGACGTGGCCATGCGTTCTGCCGCTACGCGGACGACTGCAACATCTACGTGCGAAGCAAGGCGGCAGGCGAGCAACTGTTGAAGCAGATGAAGGGGTTCCTTGCGGAGCGCCTGAAGCTGCAAATCAACGAAGCGAAAAGTGCCTGCGCCAAGCCGTCAACGCGCAAGTTCTTGGGATATAGCCTGACGGCCCATCACCAGGCTCGGCTGCGTATCGCACCGCAAAGCCTGCAAAGGCTAATGGCCCGCGTGAAGGAGTTGTTACGTCAAGGACGGGGAAGAAGCCTGACTCATACCATCGAGACACTGAATCCGGTGCTTCGAGGGTGGATCGGCTACTTCCAGTACACGCAGACCAAGAATGCACTGGAGAATCTGGACGGTTGGCTGAGACGAAGACTGCGCTGCCTGCTCTGGCGGCAAGCAAAGCACCGTCAAGGCCGAACCACAATGCTGCGTCGACAGCGCCTGACGGAAGATCGTGCCTGGCGCTCGGCCCGAAACGGACAAGGTCCGTGGTGGAATTCGGGTGCATCACACATGAATGCGGCCTTCCCGAAACGCTTCTTCGACGCCTTGGGCTTGATCTCGCTGCTGGATACCCAGCGGCACCTCCAGCGTCACCCATGAACCGCCGTATGCGGAACCGCACGTACGGTGGTGTGAGAGGGCGGCGGGAGTAATCCCGCTCCCTACTCGATGCCCGATAAAAATAGCGGTTTCATCGTCTTTTACTCAGCCGGACGTTTGCGAAAACGAGTGAGTGTTGAGCGTGCAAATGGGCTATGAAATATTTTGAAATATCTAAGCGGGCTCGACCTTGGTCTTAAAATAAAGACAACAAAAAAATAAAAGCGTTATGTATCAGTAAGATAACTAAAGCATTATTTAATTTTGGAAAATACGACATTCCATTGACACTGTATTTGGGCGGAACTTAAGTAAAGGCAAGTGTGAAAGCCGACGTGGGTGAGGCGCTTAAGAGGGCGCCACAGGTTGTACCCGGCTCAACGGTTAGGGAGAACAACATGGACAGTACTGTTATCGCTCTTGGATTTCTGAAGAGCGCTTCATCGGCCCAGCTTCATGGGCCGCCTTCCCTCTGAAGACACCACAGGTCGTCTGACCTGCTGTTGTCCATGGGGCCGCATCCCCCCGCCGCCAAGCATTGATGAGCGCAAGCAATCCGGCTAGAGCCTGGCGTGCAGTAGCCCCTTTTACCTAAAAAACGACGCTTCTTGTAACGCCAACGCTTAGCCACGTTGTCGCAGCGGACTCGGCTGCATGTGGTTTTCTGACCGTGTTTAGCATCGAGGAAAATAACAAATGGCCACTTTAACGATCAACAAGGCGGATCTTCAGTACATCCTCAAGCAAATCGAGATCGCCGAAGCTCACTCTTCGTACCTCTCCAGCAATCCCAATGCCTCACTAGCCGAGCAGGCGGCCTATCTGCGCACCTTTGTGGAGAGCCCGCTGCTCCCTGAGGGCTTGCGTACGGTTGACGGCTCCCTCAACAGCCTGGTGCCTGGTCAAGAGCTCTTCGGCTCAGCCGATCAACTGATGACACGGCTGCTCAATCCGGTTTTCAACTCGGCGGAAAACGCCCTTTTCGACCCGGATGGCAGTGGGCCATTGGTGGCGGGGTCTCTGACCAGCTACGCACAAACCAGCGGCTTCGTCTTCGACTCGCAGCCGCGGACCATCAGTAACCTGATCGCCGACCAGACCGCCACTAACCCGGCCGCAGTCGCGGCGGCCGGCACTAACCAGACTACCGATCCGGAAGGGACCCTACTCATTCCGAACGTGTCGGCGGATGAAGGGCTGACGGCACCGTTCAACTCCTGGATGACCTTGTTTGGCCAGTTCTTCGACCATGGTTTGGATCTGGTCAGCAAGGGCGGCAGCGGCACCGTGTTTATCCCGCTATTGCCGGGTGATCCACTTTACGTCGAGGGGAGTCAGACCAACTTCATGGTGATGACTCGGGCGACCAACCAACCGGGACCGGATGGGCAGTTGGGCACGGCTGACGATGTGCATGAACATACCAACACCACCACGCCCTTTATCGATCAGAACCAGACCTATACCTCTAACGGCTCGCACCAGACCTTCTTGCGCGAATATGCCCTGAACGCCGAAGGCAAGCCCGTGGCCACTGGCCATATGCTCGACGGGCAGAATGGCGGGCTCGCCACTTGGGCCGATATCAAGGCGCAGGCTGCTCAGGTGCTGGGCATTCAACTGGCCGACTTCGATGTCACCAATGTCCCCATGTTGGCGGTCGATCCCTATGGTGAATTTATTCGCGGCGACAACGGCTATCCGCAGCTGTATGTGCGGGTGCCGGTCAGTGTTGAAAATCCCAATGGCATCGCTCTGGTCGAAGGTAATCCGGCTGCGCCGATCAGCACGGAGTTTGCCATTCGTACTGGTCACGCGTTCCTGGATGACATTGCTCACAACGCCAACCCGTTTGCCAATGGGGTGATGAAAGCAGCCGATACCGACGGTGCCGTCGGTTTGTCAGAGTCGACTGGCTACGATGACGAGTTGCTCAATGCCCACTACATCACCGGTGACGGTCGCGGCAATGAGAACATCGGCCTGACCGCTGTGCATCATGTGTTCCATGCCGAGCACAACCGCCTGGTCGACAGCAACAAGCAAACCATTCTCGAGTCTGGCGACCTGGCCTTTATCAACGAGTGGCTACTGGTCGATGTCGCGACAGTGCCGACTACGCCTGAGGCGATCGCCGCTCTGGTCTGGGATGGTGAGCGGCTGTTCCAGGCCGCCCGCGTCGTCAACGAGATGCAGTACCAGCATCTGGTGTTCGAGGAGTTCGCGCGCACGGTGCAGCCGGCGGTCGACGCCTTCGTGTTCTCCCATACCGCCGAGATCGACCCGGCGATAGTCGCCGAATTCGCCCATGTGGTGTACCGCTTCGGTCACTCGATGTTGACCGAGACCGTCGATCGAATCGGCATGGATCTCGCGACGGGCACTATTGGCGTCAACAATGACATTGGCTTGATCCAGGCGTTCCTCAATCCGTTGGAGTTCGCGGCCAGTGGCGTCGACTCTGGCGCGGCGGCCGGGGCGATCATTCGTGGCATGACCCGTCAGGTCGGCAACGAGATCGACGAGTTCGTGACCGAGGCGCTGCGCAACAATCTCGTGGGCCTGCCGCTGGACCTGGTTTCGATCAATATGGCGCGGGCCCGTGATACCGGCATCCCGTCCCTGAACGTCGCACGCGCGCAGTTCTTCGAGATGACCGGTGACAGCCAGCTGAAACCCTATGTGAGCTGGGTCGACTTTGCGCTGAATATCAAGAATCCGGCGTCGATCATCAACTTCATCGCCGCCTACGGTCAGCACCAATCCATCCTCGATGCCGATACCTTGGCAGCAAAGCGTGCCGCCGCGACCTTGCTGGTCACAGGCGGCATCGGTGAACCCGCTGATCGAGTGGCCTTCCTCAATAGCACCGGTACCTGGACTGCTGCCAATAGTGGGCTGAATAGCGTCGACTTCTGGATCGGCGGTTTGGCCGAAGAGAAGATGCCCTTTGGCGGCATGCTCGGTTCGACCTTCAACTTCGTATTCGAGGCGCAACTCGAAAATCTGCAGAGCGGCGACCGCTACTACTACCTGAGCCGACTCCAGGGCACCAATCTCCTCAACGAGCTCGAAGGCAACTCGTTCTCCGCATTGGTCATGCGCAATACCGATCTCGGTAATCCGAACTCATCGCACCTGCCGGGTCAGTTGTTCGCCGCCGTGGATCATATCCTCGAGATCGAGACCAGCCGGCAGATCGGTGTCGATCCAATCGGGTCCGACCCGATTCTGCAGATGCTCTCGCCCCTGGTGGTCCGTCAAGATCTCGACGGCGATGGCGATAGCGATCTGCTCCAGTACAACGGTGGAGGGCATGTCGTGCTCGGCGGTTCGGCGGAGGATGACGTGCTGCTCGGCGGCGACGGCGACGACACCCTCTGGGGGGACGCCGGCAATGACCAACTGGATGGCGGTTACGGCGTCGATATCATCCACGGCGGCGAGGGCGACGACATCATCACCGACCTGGGGACCGACCTCGGCGCGAGCGACCTCATTCATGGCGATGGTGGCAACGACGTCATCCATGCCGGCAACGGGCTGGATCTGGTTTTCGGCGGTGAGGGCAGCGACTTCATCTTGGCCGGCCAGGACGGCAAGCAGGTGTTCGGCGGCAGGGATAACGACTTTGTCCAGGGGAGCGATGGCAACGACTTCCTGATGGGCAACGAGGGCGACGACTGGATGGAAGGCGGACAGGGTTTCGATACCCTGGCTGGGGAAAACTCCGAGTTGTTCTTCAACAGCCCGGTCATCGGCCACGACGTGCTCGACGGCGGCGGCAACGACACCGACTACGACGGCGAATCCGGCGACGACATCATGGTCCAGGGCTTGGGCATCCAGCGTAACGAAGGGATGTTCGGCTTCGACTGGGCAATCCACAAGAATGACCCGCTGGCGGCCAATAGTGACCTCAACGTGCCGATCTTCACCACGGTGCAGGCCGACATCTTGCGCGACCGCTTCGACCAGGTCGAGGGGCTTTCGGGGTGGCAGTTCAATGATGTGCTGATCGGCGATGACCGCGGCGGGGCCGAAACGGATCCCGAGTTCACCCTGCAGAATCACGAGCTGACCCAGGCCGGTGTCGACCGCATCGCCGGACTTAATGAGGTACTCGGGCAGGCTGCGGCAGCCAACCCCAGCAACGATCCGAACGCCATCCTCTTCGACGGCGGCAACATCATCCTCGGCGGCGACGGCAGCGACCTCATCGAAGGTCGTGGCTTCGACGACATCATCGACGGTGACGCCTGGCTCAACGTGCGCATCGTCGTAGCGGCGGGCCCAAACAACGAAGCGTTCTCGGTCGATAGCATGAGTGCGGTCCAGACCCGCTTGCTTTCTGGCGCAATCAATCCCAGCCAGCTCAGCATCGTCCGCGAGATCCTCCAAGCCGATGGCAGCGGCGACGTCGACACGGCGGTCTACTCCGATGCGTTCGCCAACTATGAGGTGATTGAGAACCTCGACGGCACCTGGACGGTCGCTCATACAGCCGGCACCCTGGCCGACGGCACGGACCTGGTTCGCAACGTCGAGCGCCTGCAGTTCGCCGACCAGACAGTGGTGATCGGCGGTACCAACCAGCTACCCACGGGAAGTGTGACGATCAGCGACTCGACCCCGTCGCGGGGGCAGCTGTTGACGGCGACGACCTCTGCGGTCCTCGACCCCGATGGGGTCGTGGGTTCCATCACCTTCGTCTGGCAAGCCGAGACCGGAGAAGGCGGCTGGGTCGATGTGGGCACTGGCCCGACCTTCCAGCCGGGCACCGCGCAGGTCGGCCAGGTGCTGCGCGTGGTGGCGTCCTTCACCGATGGCCTGGGGGCCCCGGAACGTGTCAGCTCGGCGCCGACCGAACCGGTCATCCTCAACAATACCCCCACCGGACTGCCCACCATCAGCGACACGACGCCGGCGCAGGGTCAGGTACTGACGGCCACGCCTGGAACCCTCGCCGACGCCGATGGGACCGCCGGTGCGGTGTTCAGCTATCAGTGGCAAGTGGGCAGTGGCGCGACCTTTGCGGACATCGCCGGGGCGACTAGTCAGACCTTCACGCCTGGCCAATTGCAGGTCGGCCAGCAGCTGCGTGTCGTCGCCAGTTACACCGACAACCTCGGTGCACTTGAGAGTGTCACCTCCGCGCCGACCGCGGCTGTCGCCAACCTTAACGACGCCCCCACCGGCTCGCCCGTCATCAGCGACACCACGCCAAACCTAGGGCAGGCGCTGACAGCCGCGCCCGGGTCGATCGCCGACGCCGATGGGGTTACCGGCGTAGCGTATACCTATCAGTGGCAAGCGCTCAGCGCTGGGAGCTGGGCGAACATCGCCGACGCGACTGCCGCGACCTTCACGCCCAGCCAGGCGCAGACCGGTCAGCAGCTGCGCGTCGTTGCCACTTACACCGATAACCTCGGTACGCTTGAGCAGGTCCTCTCCGCAGCAACGGCGGTTGTTAGTGATCTAATCATCGGCACCGCCGGGAATGACGTGCTCATTGGTACGGCGTTCGATGACAACATTCAGGGCCTGGGCGGTGATGACGTCATTATCGGTGGCGGAGGTGCCGACACCATGGTCGGCGGCGGTGACAACGATGTCTATGAAGTCACCGAGTTCGGGGACGTGGTGAGCGAACTCGCCGGTGCAGGAGCCGACACGGTCTGGACCTCGCTCGCGAGCTACACGTTGGGTGCGAATGTCGAGAACCTATTTTTCGGCGACACCGGCAACTTCTCGGGCACCGGCAACGCGCTCGACAACATCATCCATGGGGGCATAGGCAACGACACCCTCAACGGTGGCGCTGGTGACGACTTCATGGCTGGTGGTACTGGACACGATGTCTATGAAGTCACCGAGTTCGGGGACGTGGTGAGCGAACTCGCCGGTGCAGGAGCCGACACGGTCTGGACCTCGCTCGCGAGCTACACGTTGGGTGCGAATGTCGAGAACCTATTTTTCGGCGACACCGGCAACTTCTCGGGCACCGGCAACGCGCTCGACAACATCATCCATGGGGGCATAGGCAACGACACCCTCAACGGTGGCGCTGGTGGCGACGTCATCATCGGTGGCGGAGGTGCTGACACGATGGCCGGCGGCGATGACAGCGACGTCTATGAAGTCACCGAGCTCGGGGACGTGGTGAGCGAGCTCGCCGGTGGAGGCTCGGATACGGTCTGGACCTCGCTCGCGAACTACACGTTGGGTGCCGACGTCGAGAACCTGTTTTTCGGCGACACTGGCAACTTCTCGGGCACCGGCAACGAGCTCGCCAACACGATCGTGGGGGGGGCAGGCAACGACACCCTCACCGGCGGGGGCGGGAACGACTTCATGGATGGCGGTCTCGGCAACGATACCTTCGTGTTTGCTGCGGGCTTCGGCAACGATGCGATCCAAGGTTTCGACGCCAATCCGGTCGGCGGGCAGGACCTGCTCAACATCGCAGCGCTCGGCGTTACCGCGGCGAACTTTGCTGCCAACGTAACCATCGCCGATGTCGGCGTGGACACCTTGGTGACGGTCGGCGCGAGTTCAATCGTCCTGGTTGGTATCGCCGACGCGACCACCGTAACCCAAACCGACTTCAACCTGGCGGTATAAGGAGGCCAGTTCAACAAAGCTGAGCTAAAAGCAATTGCGGTGTGTGGCGGTTGCCATGCACCGCAATTTTCATTTCGCAGGGTATCCGTGATTGGCTGTTTAGCTATAGGACGCGCTAAGAACGAAGCTTGTGGCTTGGGCCGCGCTATTACTGACTTAACTGGAACCAGGCCGCCACGGACTCAAGGGCTTGCTGGCGTCGTTGCTGCCAGTCGCCAGTTAAATTGCGGTAGGGCTGCTGGTGACGCTCCAGCCATTCGCAGCAGTCACGATGAAATTGCACGCGCTGTTGCAGCTGTGGTTGGCAGCGCTGGCCATCGTCGACCCAGGGCACGCCCGTGGGGTCGAGGAGCAGGTGCAGGTCGTAGTGCCGTGCGAGCAACTCTTGTTCGAGCCAGTCCGGGCAGTCGCCAAACAGCTCGCGACTCCAGAGCAGGTTGCTTAGCAGGTGGGTATCCAAAATTAGCAGGGCAGGGCGTTCGGCCCGTGCGGCGTCTTCCCAGGCTAGCTGGCCTTGAGCGATGGCCGGGATATCCGCGTAACAGGTATCGCGCCCTTCGCGCTCGATAAAGTAGCGGACGTATTCGCCTACCACTTGGCCGCCGAAAGTGGCCTGGATTTCATTGGCCAACCAGCTTTTACCGCTGGATTCTGGGCCGGTCAGCACCAAGACTTTCATGCGTTAACCAGCGCCGGATCGCGCCGCCAGTCACGCCAGCCCTGTATTGCGAGCAGGGTGAACAGGGCGTACAGCGCAGCAGTCAGATAGAGCGCTTTGGAGATGAACAAGCCGACGAAGAGCACGTCCAGTGCAATCCACAGCGGCCAGCACTCCACGCGCTTCTGCGCCATCCAGACCTGGGCGACCAGGCTGAAGGCCGTCAGCGCTGCATCCATCCACGGTGCGGCGGCATCGGTGTAACTGGCCATCAAATAACCCAGGCCAAGGCTGCCGACGCTGCCAATGAGCAGGCTGAGCAATAGGCCGCCGCGACTCAGGCGGCTGACCAGGCGACCATGCTGTTGCCGACCGCCGCGCGTCCATTGCCACCAGCCGTAGAGTTGCAGGACGGCGTAGACGACTTGCAGCAGCATGTCGGAATACAGCTTCACCTCGAAGAAGATCCAGCTATACAGCAGCACCATCAGTAAGCCGATCGGCCAGCACCAGGGGTTTTGTTTGACGGTGAGCCAGACGGCGATGACGCCAAGCGCGGCGGCGAAGAGTTCCAGGGGAGACATTAACGGCCCTCGGCAGTGGGCGTTGAGCCCGCTCACAGATAAAACGAGAGACGATTGTAACGACTTCAGGCGTTGGCGGCTTTACGCGACGAGGGCGCGGAGTTCTTGCCTGGTAGCTGAACCCGCCGAACTGCGTTTCAACGCGGCAGGCTGAAGCGAAGCAGCTTGAAAACTAGCAAACCAGACTGTCGGCCTGGCGATAGAGCATCAGCAGCTTACGCGTGATGGTCTGCTGGATATCGTCGCGCTCGAAAGAGGAGAGGCGCGTGAGTTTGTTTACCTGCAGGCGGTGCAGGTGGATGTAGGGCATCTGCTGGTCGAACTCACGTAGATCGCCCTTCATCATGATGGGCAGGAAGACATCGCCGATCTTCTTCTGGTTGCTGATGATCTGCGCCAAAGCTTGCTTGAACGGCATGGTCTTGGGCGCTGGGCCACCTTCTTTGATCTGCGTGGTCAGCAACAGCCCGGGTTTACCCAGGACCACGCCCGGCAACACGCACAGCCCGGTCTTGCGCACGGCGCTGGCCTCGATGCCGTGCAGGGTATCGTGAAAGGCATAAGCATTGGGCAGCACCACCATCTTGCGGCCTCGATCGCTGGGGAAGTGCAGGGTGTAGTTGGTATACAGCTGGCGTACTGAATCCGAGTACACACAAAGACGGTTCTCGAACAGTCGAATGAAACGCTCGGCCAGCTCGCGGCGGGCCATGCTGTCCAGATCCCAGACCAGATCCTGATTCTGCGGCTGTTTGAGATCGACTTCCTGGTGTTCCATGTCGCTCATGTGTCCCTCATACGCGAAATTGCCCTAACAAGCGGTTCAACCGTTCGGCCAACTGGTTCAGGTGCTGGCTAGCGCCGCTGGACTGTGCCGCGGCCAGCACATTCCAGCGCATTGTTGTGGGCAAGACTAGCCGACTGGGTAACATTCTGGTTGATATCTTCCACCACGTGCGACTGTTGTAGCGTGGCACCGGCGATCGAGGCATTCAAGCCCGTCAGGTTACGCAGTGACTGCCCGATCAGGCTCAAGCTCGCGCCGGCTTGGCGAGCTTGCTCGACCGTCAGCTGAGACGCGCGACTGCTCTCGTTGATCACCTTTACCTTCAGGGTGGAGAGATCCTGGCCTTCCAGCTTGGGATTGCTCGGATGCATGATCGTCTTCGGCGCCAGATCATTGATCCAAAAATAATCATCGTGGCCGTAGCGCAGGCCGCGAATCAGTTCCATTACCTGCTTCTGCGCCTGTTCACGGCTCAACGTGCCGGCGCTTTCCAAGCCTTGGTAATGCTTGAGGATGCCCGCGACGCTTTCCACCACATGCCGGGCTTTCTGCACTTTGCCGGCGTACAGGTCCGCATGAATCTGCCGCAGCATCAGCACACCGAGGCTGACCAGCATCAGGACGGCGACGGCGAGGATCAGCCACAGCCGGCGGCTGATGGGCGGGTTGCGTAGGCTATTCATGGTCAGGCACTGCTGGTTCTTATTGTTTTGCTGTCAGCGTCAGCGCTGATGCTGGGCTACCAAGAAAGCATTCTGAGTTGGGCAACGCTATTGGCCTTACATAGGCAGCAGCGCTTATTCAGGATGTCTGTTAGCATTTCGGCACCAAAGCGGCAAACCTAAGCGCCCGCGGGTTTGTCGTTCCGCTTTGGAGCCTAATTTGTTGTTCGCGAGTCTCAGACTCGCCGCGCCGCACGACTATCAAATACTTGATTCGCGATGCCTGGCATCGCACTACGGGGGATTGCATGGATCTTTGGAACGCCGCGCAGGCGTTGATTCTGGGTATCGTTGAGGGGCTGACCGAGTTCTTGCCGATTTCCAGTACCGGTCACCAGATCATCGTCGCGGATTTACTGAATTTCGGTGGCGAAAGGGCGATGGCCTTCAACATCATTATCCAGCTCGGCGCGATCCTGGCGGTGGTGTGGGAATACCGGCGTAAGATTCTCGACGTGGTGATCGGCCTGCCAAAAGAGCCGCAGGCGCAGCGCTTTACCAGCAACCTGCTGATTGCCTTCTTTCCAGCAGTCATCCTTGGTGTGGCTTTCGCCGATTTGATCCACAAGTACCTGTTCAACCCGATCACCGTGGCGAGCGCGTTGGTGGTCGGTGGTGTGGTCATGCTTTGGGCCGAGCGCCGCCAGCATCAAGTGCGCGCCGAAAGTGTCGATCAGATGACCTGGAAGGACGCGCTCAAGGTGGGCTGCGCTCAATGCCTGGCGATGATTCCCGGCACGTCGCGTTCCGGCGCAACCATCATCGGCGGCTTGCTGTTTGGCCTGTCGCGCAAAGCGGCCACCGAGTTCTCCTTCTTTCTGGCGATGCCGACAATGGTCGGTGCGGCGGTCTATTCAGGCTACAAGTACCGTGATTTGTTCCAGCAGAGTGATCTGCCGGTCTTCGCCGTTGGTTTTATCACCTCCTTCATATTTGCCATGTTGGCGGTGCGTGCGTTGCTGAAATTCATTGGTAACCACAGTTATGCGGCGTTTGCCTGGTATCGCATTGGCTTTGGTCTGTTGATTCTGGCGACCTGGGAGATGGGTCTGATCGACTGGAACACGGCACAACATTAATCTGCTGGACGCGGTCGGCGGATAGATAAAGGTGTGGTTGTGTTTGGCTAATGCCCAGTTGGCTCACGACTCGGGCTGAGATTTGAGAAGCGGTGTCGCCATGGACGGTGCGCCTCGGCGTAATCCGTCTAGCGAGACCAGTATGTCGCCCACCGAGCGTTACGACAGCCCAGAGCAAACCGCCATTACCGGCGAAACCGTACTGCGCTACCACTATTGCTGGAAGCGCCGGGATCTCGACGGGGTGATGGCGCTCTATCACCCGGATATCGAATACAACGACTTCTTCCAAAACCGCGTGATGCACCTGGCTGAGTTGCGCGACTACGTGCGCGCTACCATGCCGCGTGACCCGGAAGAGGCGCTGGAACATAGCGACCGGATTCGGTTAGATGGGGACACGGCCTTTATCCAATACCGGATCACCTTGCGTGGCGGCGAAGGGCTGGTGTCGTTCCGGGCCAGTGAGGCGCTGACCGTGCGCGATGGCCTGATCTGGCGGGTCAATGAATACGCCTCGCTGGTGCACGAAAGCCGTGAGCCGAGCTCCGCAGCCGACAGTCGTCCGGCGATCAGTCGCCTGGGTCTGTCGGCGCGGCAGCTGAGTTTCCTGGCGCAAGACCTGCAGCAGTATTTCGAGCGCGATCAACCGTATCTCGATCCAGAGCTGAATCTGCAACAAGTGGCGACCAACAGTGGTTACAGCCGCAACCAGATTTCCTATCTGCTCAATCAGGTGCTCGGGCAGAGCTTCTACCGCTATGTGAACCAGGCTCGCCTAGAGCATCTGTTGGCCGCGCTGGAAACGGCCCCGCAGCCGGTACGGATCGACGAACTGGCCTTCGCTGCGGGTTTCAACTCCCTGTCCGCCTTCTATAGCTGCTTCCGCCAGCACACCGGGCTGACGCCCAAAGCCTACTTAAAGCTGAGTGCCGATCAGCAAATTTCTTTGCGGGCACGCGCGCAACTGTAGGAGCGGATTTATCCGCGAACCAGAGCGACTCGGTGTAGCCCCGTCGCGAATAAATTCGCTCCTACACTCCGCAAATTTCTTTGCGGGCACGCGCGCAAGACAAGCCCTGAGCTGAGCCACTAGTCTCTTTCGGAATACAGTCCAACACTGGAGTTTCCGAATGACCGCCTGGCGTGACATCAGCCTGTGGATGGATCAGCTTGACGATGAACTGACCGCGCGCCCGGCACTGGACGGCGCGCTGGAGGCTGACGTCGCGATCATCGGCGCAGGCTATACCGGGCTTTGGACCGCGTACTACCTCAAGCGTCAGGCGCCGCAATTACGTATCGCGATTGTCGAGGCCGAGACCGCCGGCTTTGGCGCCTCCGGGCGCAATGGTGGCTGGCTGATGGGCAACATCCTCGGCGAGGATCGCCTGCTTGCCGGCTTGCCAGCAGAGCAGCGGCGCGCTGCCTACGACCTGCTGCACGGCATTCCCGACGAAGTGGCGGTGGTACTCGAGCGTGAAGGCATCGAGTGTGACTACCGCAAAGCAGGGGTGCTGTACTGCGCCGCGCGCTACCCGGAACAGGAAGCCAGCCTGCGTCAGCAACTCGAGCACCTCTATGGCCAGGGGCTGGACGAAGCGGACTATCGATGGCTGAGCCCCGTTGAACTGAGCCAGCAACTGCGTATCGCCAACCCTTTCGGGGCGATCCACACCCCGCACTGCGCGACCATCCAGCCAGCCAAACTGGTTCGTGGCCTGGCGCGCACCGTCGAGCGAATGGGCGTGCAGCTGTTCGAAAAAAGTCGCGTAACCGACTGGCAACCCGGGCTGATTCGTACCGCGTGCGGCGAAGTTCGTGCCCGCTGGGTGGTGCCGGCGGTGGAGGGTTATTCGGTCACCTTGCCGCCCTTGGGGCATTACCAACTACCGGTGCAGAGCCTGTTGGTCGCGACCGCGCCCTTGCCGGCCGCCACTTGGGCCGAGATCGGTCTGGATCGCGGGCAGGCCTTTAGCGAAAGTAGCCGTCAGGTCACCTACGGCCAGCGCAGCGCAGATGATCGCTTGGTGTTCGGCGCCCGCGGCGGCTATCAGTTCGGCGGCAAACTGCGCCATGACTTCAACCTCACAGAGGACGAAGTTGGCCTGCGCCGCTACCTGTTCGGCGAACTCTTCCCGCAGTTAAAAGAAGTCGAAATCACCCACTCCTGGGGCGGCAATCTGGGCATGTCGCGGCATTTCCACCCACACATGCTCTGCGACCGCAAAAACGGCATCGCGCTGTCCGGTGGTTATGGCGGTGAAGGTGTGGGCGCCAGCAACCTCGGTGGCCGGACCCTGGCGGACTTGATTCTGGCCCAGGACAGCGTACTCACCCGCCAGCCGTGGGTGGTCAAGGACGACACCATTCAATCCCTGAAACCCTGGGAACCAGAGCCCTGCCGCTGGCTCGGCTACAACGCCATCATTCGTAGCTTCGTGCATGAGGATCAGGTGCTCGCCAACCCTCACAGCCCCGTTTGGAGACGCAAGCTCGCCACCCGTCTGGCGGACTTCATGGAAGGTTTAATGCGCTAGAACCTCGCTAGTTACTGGCTAGCGAACGATCAACAAAAAGGTACTCGAACCATGAGCATCACCCACTTTAAAAACACCGCCAGCGTGGCCCTTGCCGACTCAGCTCCGGTAGCCGTGCCCTTGAGCGAGCCTGTCGCCATTGCCTCGACAACCAGCGTGGAAAGACCCGATGGCGTCGAGACCGGCATCTGGGAATGCACGCCGGGGCGCTGGCGCAGGCAAATCGTGCAGCAGGAGTTTTGCCACTTTATCCAGGGGCGCTGCACCTTCACCCCTGACGGCGGCGAACCCCTGCAAATCCAGGCCGGCGATGCGTTGATGCTGCCGGCCAACAGCACCGGCACCTGGGATATTCAGGAAACGGTGCGCAAGACCTATGTGCTGATTTTCTGAAGTCCACTGCAAGAGCCTCTTTGAACAACCGCTGCCCCACAAATCCTTAGCCACAACAAAATCAAAGTAAGGAATAAACATGCGCAAGCTGATAGCCCCGCTGATGCTGATGGCCTCTATGACTCAGGCCGCAGAAACCGTGAAAATCTTTAACTGGTCCAGCTATATCGCGCCGGACACCCTGAAGAACTTTCAGAACGAAACGGGCATCCAGACGACTTACGACGTCTATGACAGCAATGAAACGCTCGACGGAAAGCTGATGACCGGCAACTCCGGGTATGACGTGGTCGGGCCCTCCAACCACTTCATGGCCAGGCAGATTCAGGGCGGTGCCTTGAAGAAGCTGGACAAGAGCCAGTTGCCGAACTGGAAAAACCTCAATCCTGTCTTGCTCAAGGCACTCGAGGCAAACGACCCCGGCAACCAATATGGCTTCCCGTATCTGTGGGGCAGCACAGGCATTGGTTACAACGTGGCCAAGATCAAGGAGGTCCTGGGCGCGGATGCGGTCATCGACTCCTGGGACATCCTGTTCAAACCCGAGAACATGGAGAAACTCAGCAAGTGCGGCGTGGCCATTTTGGACAATGGCCCTGAGGTCTTTCCCATCACCCTGAATTACATGGGGCTTCCGCACCACAGCCAGAACCCGGATGACTACAAAAAGGCCGAGGCGGTACTGCTGAAAATCAGGCCCTATGTGCGTTATTTCCATTCCTCGAAATACACCTCGGACCTCGCGAACGGCGAAGTCTGCATGGTGGTCGGGTTCTCCGGCGATGTTTTCCAGGCCGCCGAGCGTGCCAAGGAGGCTAATAACGGCATCCAGATCGGCTATTCCGTGCCCAAGGAAGGCGCTCCCATGTGGTTCGACATGATGGCCATGCCGGTCGATGCGCCGGATGAAAAAGCCGGTTATGCGTTCATGAACTACCTGCTGCGCCCGGAGGTGATGGCCAACATCAGCAACCATGTGCAATACGCCAATGGCAATGAGCAGGCAGACAGCTTGGTGAACCCGGGGATCAAGGCCGACACCAAGATCTATCCCACTGCTGAGGTGCAGAGGAAGCTATTCGCGCTCGAGGCGATGCCGATGAAAATCGACCGTGTCCGCACTCGTCTGTGGAATACGATCAAGTCCGGTAACTGAGTCGATTGCCCAGTGCCAGATTTCTCGCTGGCGCTGGGCGCTCATTATCAGTTGGCAAAGGCGGGCGAAGGCTTCGCCGGTCTTGTAACCTAGCCGGCCAACGACGGCTAGGTAAGCTCGAAGACCATGGAAGCACGCGGCTCGATCAAAAGCTGGAACGATGATAAGGGCTTTGGCTTCATCACGCCCGAACAGGGCGGTGCACAGGTGTTTGTACACATCTCGGCAATGCGTGGAGATCGTCGGCCACTGCCGGGTGATCGAGTGTTTTTCATTGCCCGCAAGGATGACCAGGGACGCCTGCGCGCCGAGCACATGCGCCTGGATGGCCCTCTGACCCTCGACTCACCAACTATCCGTAGCAAACCCAAACCCGCTAAAGAGGCTGCCAGGCCTCGCCAGCAAACCACGCGCCCAGTTCGTGAACCTTCTTCAGGGTTGCCGCAAAACCTCGGTTTCAAAGCACTGCTGTTTGCCGGCCTCTGCCTGTTGCCACTGCTCGGTTCGATCCAGCTGCTGGCAAACGCCTTCATCTGGCCGCTCTGCGCTTATGGGCTGGCCAGCCTCGTTACCTTCTGCCTATATGCGCATGACAAACAGAGTGCTGAGAAGGGCCGCTGGCGCACACCGGAAAGTACCCTGCATATTGCCGAGCTGATCGGTGGCTGGCCCGGTGCACTGGTGGCTCAGCAGGTGTATCGCCACAAAACCCGTAAAGCTTCCTATCAGGCGGTGTTCTGGGGGATTGTGCTGCTGCACCAGGTGTTTTGGGGGGATTGGTTGCTGTTCAAAAGTGCTTATCTGGGGCCGTTGATACAACCCTGGATGGGGCTGCTCAGGTAGTGGCCCGCTGAGCTCATATCCAGCGGCTAGTGCAGCCCGGACCAGCGAGCTCTGCTCGCTATGCTTCTGTGCCATGCCCGATCGCGAGTAGAAACTCGCTCCTACTAGGCCGCCTTGGCCTGTGCCGTGTTCGCCAGAGTTCGGGTCGATCAGTCCAAGTCGACCAGTAAGCCAACCTGACGAATCTTCGGCAGTTTGCGGACCACCAGCTGGTGGGAGCGGGTCAGCAAGTCTTTCAGCTCCGCATCGCTCAACGGGTAGGGCGCCGTCATGCTGATCCAGTGCGCGCGAGCGAGGTAAGGCGCCGGGCGAATACCTGGGCGGTCGACATAGCCGAGGAACAGTTCGCTATCCACTTTGAACGCCAAGCCATCACCGAGAAAATCTAGGATCGCGATCATCTTATTGCCGGCGATGGAAAACACCCGGTTGCTGCCCCACTTGAGGTCTTCGCGGACGCCGGGCAGTTGCAGCAGGAAGGTGGCGATGGCGGTGGGGGGCATGCTTGGCTCCAAATCGATAAACAGGTTGCTCATACCGGTTGAGCCCAGTCGTTTTTGAAGGCCTCGGTCAGATGTTCGATCCAGGCGCGTACCGCTGGCGACATGCCGCGCCGATGCGGATAGACCGCCTGTAAATAGCCACCGGGTAGTGTCCAGTCGGGCAGTAGACGCAGCAGGCGGCCATCCGCCAACTCCTGCTGGCAATATAACCATGGCAGCAAGGTCATGCCCAAACCCGCCAATGCTGCGGTTTTACGCACAACGAAATCATCAATGCCCAGGCGCGGCTCCAGAGCGATATCGCGCTTGCTGCCATCGGCGCTGAGTAGACGGAAATGCACCTTGCGGTCGGCTTCCGGTGCGCCGAGCACTGGCAGGCCGGCAAGGTCGCTGGGGTCGTTAATCTGCCAGCTTTCAAGCAAGGCTGGCGCCGCGACCAGAGCCATCTGTGCCGGACGCAGTTTGCGCGCGATCAGCGTCGGGTCTTCATCGCCTTCATCGCGCACGCGCAGCGCCACATCGATACCTTCGCCGAGTACATCGACCCGCCGATTGAGTAGCAACATATCCAGTTGCACCTTCGGGTAGGCGCCGAGAAAGTCAGTGATGATCTGCGGCAAGTAGGATTGCGCCAGCGCCACTGGGCAGGACACCCGCAGGCGCCCGCGCGGTTCGCTGGAAAGCGTGGCGACGGCTTCATTGGCCATCTCGGCCTCCAGCAACATCGCCTGGCAATGGCGGTAGTAACGCTCACCGATATCGGTCAGCGACAATTTGCGGGTGCTGCGCTGCAGCAGGCGCGCACCCAGGCGGTTTTCCAGTTCGGCGATGCGCCGTGACAGCCGCGACTTGGGAATGCCCAACAGCCGTCCGGCCGCCGCAAAGCCACCGGCTTCCACCACTTTGGCGAAATAGAACAGATCGTTAAGGTCTTGCATGGCTTTTATCGTCCTATGAGTGGGACGAACTATCACATTTTCACTGACTAATACGCTATTGGTTTCATTGATAGGCTTTGTCCAACTTGATCGCCAACCAGCGATTCCTACTCAGGAGAACGCCATGAAACTTTTGCATATTGATTCCAGCATCCTCGGCGACGCATCCGCTTCGCGCCAACTCAGCCAGAGCGTGGTGACAGCTTGGCAGGCAGCAGAGCCGGCGGCCAAGGTCAGCTACCGTGACCTGGCTGGTGATGCCCTGAGTCACTTGTCGTCTGCCAGCCTGGTGGCTGCGGGTACTCCAACTGAGCTGCGGGATGCCGCGCAGAAACACGAAGCCGAACTGGCTGAGTCGACCCTGCAGGAGTTCCTGGATGCCGATGCCATCGTGATCGGCGCACCGATGTACAACTTCACCGTGCCGACCCAGTTGAAAGCCTGGATCGACCGCATCGCGGTAGCCGGCAAGACCTTCACCTACACCGAGAACGGCCCCAAGGGCCTGGCCGGCGGTAAAAAGGTGGTGATCGTTTCCACCTCCGGCGGTCTGCATGCCGGCCAGCCGACTGGCGTGGCTCATGAAGATTACCTGCTGGTCGTGCTCGGTTTCCTCGGCATCACCGACATTGAAATCGTCCGCGCCCATGGCCTCGCCTACGGTGAAGAGCCGCGCGCCAATGCACTGGCGGGGGCACAGCAGCAGATCGCTGAGCGCTTCGCTACCCTCGCGGCTTGATCGACGCCTAAAACACGGATCCCCGCATTGCGGGGATTCGTGTTTTCACTGTTTACCAGGGTCAGCCGAGCTTACCGGTGCTCTGCTGGGCAAGGTCGTCTTTGAGCAATTTGAGTTCGATGTTCAGGTCGTTCAGATCGCTCGACACCAGTTGGTTGTGGACTTGCTCGAAGTGCACGACCAGCGTTTGCAGAGAGACTTCGATTTCTTGCAGGTGCTGGGCTTTCTGCGCCGAGCTCTCGGTCAAGAGCTGGGCTTTGTCGAAGTAGCCTACCAGCCTGCTGGCGGTGGGTAGGTGATAGGCCATGAAACGCTGCAACTGCCCAAGCCTGCCCGGCTCCTGTTCAATCAGCGCGCTGATAGCGGTGCAATGTCGCAGCAGGGCCTCGCATTCGTCGCCTATGTGGGGGCTGTTCAGCGCCTCGCTAAGCTGGCGCAGGTTGTTCACTTCTCGGCGGAACACCTGGACCAGATCATTGCCCGCTTCCTTGGCGGCTGTCTCAGTCGCGCTTTTCCCCCAGCTTATCTTGTGCCAAGCAGCCCACAGCTTGCTGAATCCCCCGGAGCTGTGGGTCTGATTGGTCTTCACCCAGTCCAATAGCTCTGGAGATGGGGCGTAGATACGACGCATCAGCTCCTGAGCCCTGGGGGTTGCCGTATTCAGGTAGGCCAGCAGCGACCAGCCCAGGCTGCCAAGTACGCTCAGGTTGAGCAGCCATTGGCCTTCGCCCGAGTGATAACTTTCGATCACCATCGCGACCACGAACAGGAACAGACCGGGGTACAGCGGGCGGGTGGCGTAGTAATGGCGGAAGTGCAGGTTTGCCGCGAAAAAAGCGCTGAACACCGGCAGCATGAGCCACAGCAGGGACGCCGTGAGTAGCATGCCGGTGGACAGATTCGCCTTGGTGGCGGCCGCAGCCGGGCTCAGCAGCCTATTCAGGAGCACGCCGGCGAAGGCGCCGCTACCTATGCAACAGCTGGTCGCTACAGCACCCTTGAGCCAGACCCACAGGGTGCGCAGGAAGGGTAGCCCGTGGGCCGGTTTCGAGGTATCGGACATCGGCCTGTTCTCCTCAGCCTTGCAGAGCCCGATCACTCAGCGTCTTGCGCAGTTCGCTTTCCATCTGTTCCAGTTCGTTTTCCGCGGTGACCCGGTCCTGGCGGCCTTGCCTCTGGATTGCCACTACGTCCTGCACGGTACGCAGTAGCAGGTCGTTGGCCTTGCGCAGCGCGGCGACATCGATGACGCCTTTCTGGCTGGCTTTCTCGATGGCGATGGCACTGGTATGCAATTGTTCGGCGTTCTTCACCAACAGTTCATTGGTGACGTCCACCACCTGTTGTTGCAGCTCGTAGGCTTTTTCCTGACGGTGCAGGGCCAGGGCGGTAACGAACTGGGCCTTCCAGGTAGGAATGGCGGTATGGATGGCGGTGTGAATCTTGTCCATTAGCACGGCGTCGCCGTTCTGCACGGTGCGAATCTGTGGCAGGCGCTGAATGGCGGCCATGCGCGCGAGCTTGAGGTCGTGAACCTTGCGCTCCAGGCGGTCAAGGTTCTGCTGGAGATCCTGAATTTTCTGTTGCAGCAGCGGCAGCTCGCTTTCGTTGGTGCCGGCCAGCTGGCTCTGCAGTTTCGGTAGCTCTTCCTGACGGAAGCGCGCGCCGAAGCCATCGCCGGCGCTGATATAGGTGTCCAGGCGCTTAATGAAGTCGACGCCGTTGCCATGCGCCTGATCGAGCAGGGCGATGTCCCGGCGCATGCTTTCCCGCGCGACTTCCAGCTTCAGGGCCACCTGGTCGATCTGCGAGCCCACATCATCGAAGTCACGCAGAAAGCGATCGATCTGTGCCTGCGCAGAGCCGAACAGGCGGGCAAAGAAACCTTTCTTTTCCAGGCTGCCAGGGTCCAGCCGCTGGATGCGGGTGGTCAGATTTAGCAGCAGTTCGCCGGCTTCTCCGGAGTCCTTGACGCGGACTTGCGCGAGGATGCGGCTGGAGAAGGCGCCCAGTTCACGAGTCACCTCATCGCCAAAGGCTAGAACCGCATTGGCCGAGTCCAGGTTGATGTTGTTTTGGATCTGCGCGACCAGAGCTGGATCGACCGTGCTTGTGGCTGCTGGTGCCTGGGCAGAATTGAGGTCGATCAGGTCAGTGGAGGTGGATGCAGAAATGGACATTGTTTTCTCCCTGAATGAGACATTCCCAGTAGTTGGTCCGAGTTGGCGTCCGCTGCCGAGCCACGCGCTCGGTAAACCCTTTGTGGCCTAAGCATAGTCTTGAACTCAGGGTTTCCAGAAAGGCCGGCAACCCAGAAACAAAAACGCCCTGCAACCCGGGGCGTTTTTGTTTGCTGAATGCTGAGCCGCATGCTTCTTCGGCGCGGCTGCTGGAGGCAGGCAGTCGCTGAAACTAATGCTTGGCGCGGGCCAGCCACAGGCTGAGCAGCACCCCAGCCAGCGCCAACAGCGCGGCGCTGAAGAAGATCGACGGATAGCCATAGCCCAAGGCCACGGCGCCCATCAGCGGCCCGGCCATGCCCAGCGCCAGGTCAAAGAACAATCCATAAGCGCTCAGGCCTGCCCCGCGACTAGTGGCCGGGATACGCTCGATTGCTTCGACGCCAAGGGCCGGGTACACCAGCGACAGGCCGAAGCCAGCCAGTGTCGCGCCGAGCAGCGCGAAAGTGGGCGAGGGCGCCAACCACAGCAGCAACAGGCCGACGGTTTCGATAACCATGCAGCTGATGGCCACGTTGAAGCCGCCGTGGTGCTTGATGGCGTTGATGAACAGCAGGCGCGCGGCGATGAAAGCGATGCCAAAGGCGGTCAGGCAGTAGGCCGCGCCACTCCAGCCGCGGCTGCTGTAGTAGAGGGTGACGAAGGTGGTCAGGGTGCCATAGCCGATCGAGGCCAGGGCCAAGCCGGTGCCATAGGGCAGCATGTGCCACAGCACCGAGCGAAAGGGCAGGCGTTCGCCGGCCAGTACTGGCACCGAAGGCTTGCGCCGGATGAACAGCAAACCCAGTGCGGCCAGCAGCATCAAGGCGCTGCCCATGCTCCACAGCCCCAGGCTGTCGACCATCAACACCCCCAGCGGTGCGCCAATGGCGATACCACCGTAAGCGGCGATGCCGTTCCAGGAGATCACCCGCGCGGTATGTTCACCGCCGACCTGACCGATGCCCCAACTGATGACGCTGACCCCGACTACGCCCTGGGTCACGCCGAGCAATACGCGCGCCGCGAGCAAAATAATCAGGCTGAGCAGTGGCAGGCTCTGCAGCGAGGTTGCCAGCAGGGTCAGCAGGCCGCTGGCGACTATGCCGGCTAAGCCGTAGACGGTGGCCTTCTTGGTGCCGAGACTGTCGGCGATGCGTCCGGCCGTGGGGCGGCTGAGCAGGGTAGAGAGATACTGCACGCCGATGGTCAGCCCGGCGATGACAGTGCCGAAGCCGAGTTGCTCGTGCACGTAGCCAGGCACCACGGCGATGGGGATGCCGATGCAGAGAAAGCCCAGGAAGGTGAAAGAAACGATGGAAACGATCTGGCGGGTGATCGCCGTCGAGCTTGGAGTGGCACTGTCTTCGGCAGGCATTTGGGTTCTTCGCAGGCGCGCATACAGAGGTGCAATCATCGCTGCTGCTTGAAATTAAAGAAAGCTAGCTAACGATTTGTTTCGCCGGTCAGGTTGGTGCCGAGCCGAAGGCGATGCCCAACAACCGGCCTGCAAGGCCAGGCTTCCGTGCGCGAGTCTGGGCATAGGGAGTCGCGGAGCGACTCCTTGTTGGGCATCACTGCGCTCAGCGCAAACCTACGATGTTGCCTCTTGCTTGCGAGTTACCCTAAACAAAACGCCCCGTCGAAACGGGGCGTTTTTAGTGACGCGTTACAGCCGTAATCAGACCACAACGCCCTGGCTACGCAGGTAGTCGTCGTAGGTGCCGCTGAAGTCCACCACACCGCTGGCGGACAGCTCGATAATGCGCGTGGCCAGGGAGGATACGAACTCACGGTCATGGCTGACGAAGATCAGCGTGCCCGGATAGTTCTCCAGCGCCAGGTTGAGTGCTTCGATGGACTCCATGTCCAAGTGGTTGGTCGGTTCGTCCATGATCAGTACGTTGGGCTTTTGCAGGATCAGCTTGCCGAACAGCATGCGGCCCTGCTCACCACCGGAAATGACTTTGACCGATTTCAGGATCTCGTCGTTGGAAAACAGCATACGGCCGAGGGTGCCGCGTACCACTTGCTCGCCGCCCTGAGTCCAACGACCCATCCAGTCGAACAGGTTGCTCTCGTCGGCGAAGTCGTCGGCGTGATCCTGGGCGTAGTAACCCAGCTCGGCGCTTTCAGTCCATTTCACCGAACCTGCGTCTGGGCTCAGTTCGCCGACCAAGGTGCGCAGCAGGGTGGTTTTACCAATGCCGTTCGGGCCGATGATGGCCAGGCGCTCGCCGGCTTCCACGGTGAAGCTGAAGCCTTTGAACAACGGCTTGCCGTCGAAGCCTTTGGCCATGTTTTCCACATGCACGGCCTGGCGATGCAGCTTTTTGGTTTGTTCGAAGCGGATAAACGGGCTGACGCGGCTGGACGGTTTGACCTCGGCCAGCTGGATCTTGTCGATCTGCTTGGCGCGCGAAGTCGCCTGCTTGGCTTTCGAGGCGTTGGCCGAGAAGCGGCTGACGAAGGTCTGCAGCTCGGCGATCTGGGCTTTCTTCTTGGCGTTATCGGACAGCAACTGCTCGCGCGACTGAGTGGCGGCGGTCATGTACTCGTCGTAGTTGCCCGGGAACAGGCGCAGCTCGCCGTAATCCAGGTCAGCCATGTGGGTGCACACGCTGTTGAGGAAGTGCCGATCGTGGGAAATGATAATCATGGTGCTGTTACGCGCCGTCAGGATGTTTTCCAGCCAGCGGATGGTGTTGATGTCCAGGTGGTTGGTCGGTTCATCCAGCAGCAGCACTTCCGGGTCGGAGAACAGCGCCTGGGCCAGCAGCACGCGCAGCTTCCAACCTGGCGAGACTTCGCTCATCGGGCCGAAATGCTGGCTCAGCGGAATGCCCAGGCCGAGCAGCAGCTCGCCCGCACGGGATTCAGCGGTGTAGCCGTCCATTTCGGCGAATTCGGTTTCCAGCTCGGCTACGGCCATGCCGTCGTCTTCGCTCATTTCCGGCAGCGAATAGATGCGGTCGCGCTCGGCTTTGACCTTCCACAGCTCTTCGTGGCCCATGATCACGGTATCGATCACGCTGAATTCTTCGTAGGCGAACTGATCCTGGCGCAATTTACCCAGGCGCACGTTCGGTTCCAGCATCACCTGGCCGCCGGAGGACTCCAGATCGCCACCGAGGATCTTCATAAAGGTCGACTTGCCGCAGCCATTAGCCCCGATCAGGCCGTAACGGTTGCCGTTGCCGAACTTGACGGAAACGTTCTCAAACAGGGGTTTAGCCCCGAATTGCATAGTGATATTGGCGGTGGAGATCACGAATCTGGTCCAGGAAGCGAGCGCACGCAGCGCGAAAGGGTCGCGATTGTAGCGGGTTAGGGCGCTGAAGGGCAGTTCTGGAGATAGACGGATTGGGTGGCGCTTTTGCAGCGACTGTTGAAAACGTAGCGAGCGAAGGCTAGGCCAGGCGAAATCAGGTGAGAAAGCGGAGTGTACAAGTCGTACATGAGCATTTTGAACCTGATTTCAACGCCGCATAGTCGAGCGCAGTAGTTTTCAGGTCACTCGCGATAAAACACCTGCACCAGGTGATAGCCGAACTGGCTTTTCACTGGGCCGTGCACTTCACGCAGGGGCTTTTTGAAGATCACCTGATCAATCGCCCGGACCATCTGCCCTGGGCGCACTTCACCGAGATCGCCACCGCGTTTGCCCGAGGGGCAGGTTGAGTACTTTTTCGCCAATACATCGAAGGCCTCGCCATTAGCGATGCGTTTTTTCAGCTCGGCGGCTTCGGCTTCGGTTTTGACCAGAATGTGGCGAGCCATTGCTTTGGCCATGATCGATTTCTCATCTGAACGGATGCTGCATTGTGCCAGGATTGCTCTGCATTTATCGTGCAGCAGCCGCTGCTCATAAGCCTGACCAAGACACGCCGGATGCCGGCGCAGAGTGGCCTAACTAATAACGACAATGCCTTGCGGACGAGTACCCATGGACCTCAATCCAATGCTGAAAATCCTGGCCACCCAGGATGGTTCTGACCTCTATCTGTCCACCGGGGCGCCACCCTGTGCAAAATTCAACGGTGTACTCAAACCTCTTAGCAGCGAGCCGCTGAAAGCTGGCGAAGTCGCGGCCATTGCCGACTCGATCATGGACTCGGCGCAGAAGATCGAGTTCGAGCGTGAACTGGAGATGAACCTGGCCATCTCGCTGGCGAGCATCGGGCGTTTTCGCATCAACATCTTCAAGCAGCGCAATGAAGTGTCCATCGTCGCGCGCAATATCAAGATGGAAATCCCCAAGTTCGAAGACCTCAAATTGCCGGAGGTGCTGCTCAAAACGGTAATGGAAAAGCGCGGGCTGGTGCTCTTCGTCGGTGGCACCGGCTCGGGCAAATCCACCTCCTTGGCGGCGTTGATCGACTACCGCAACCGCAATAGTGGCGGGCATATCATCACCATCGAAGACCCGGTCGAGTACGTGCACCGGCACAAGAAGTCGATCATCAACCAGCGTGAAGTCGGCGTGGACACCCGCAGCTTCCATGCCGCACTGAAAAACACCCTGCGTCAGGCGCCGGATGTGATCCTGATCGGCGAGATCCGCGACCGCGAGACCATGGAACACGCCCTGGCTTTCGCCGACACCGGCCACCTGGCGATCTCGACGCTGCACGCCAACAACGCCAACCAGGCGCTGGACCGCATCATCAACTTCTTCCCGGAAGAACGCCGGCCACAGTTGTTGAACGACCTGGGCAACAACCTCAAGGCCTTCGTCTCCCAGCGCTTGGTAAAAACCAGCGACGGCAAGCGCCGTGCGGCGGTGGAAGTGTTGCTTGGCACGCCGACCATCCGTGACCTGATCAAACGCAGCGAGTTTGGCGATATCAAGGAAATCATGGAGAAATCCAAGAACCTGGGGATGCAGACCTTCGACCAGGCGCTGATCGATCTGGTCCACGAAGGCGTCATCGACGAAGAAGAAGCGGTGAAAAACGCCGACTCGGCGAACAACGTGCGGCTCAAGCTCAAGCTCTACCGCGAGGAACCAGTGGCCCCGGCCCCCGTCGCCGTGCCAGCCGCTGCCGCACCAGCCAAGGTCGCCGATGTCGGCGATTGGAGCCTGGAACTGAAACTCGAAGAGCTGGAAGAACACGCTCCACCGGAAGACCCGGGCCGGCCTGGGATTTGAGCGTAGGTGTAGCCCGGATCGGCGCAACGCTATTCGGGCTTGGCAGCAGCCTTTTGCCTCGAGGCTGCCCAACCTGTACGGATAAATTTATTTCCCGCTGTACTTACCGCTCACGACCGAGGACGCATAGATTCGTGGCTTGCAGTCAATTGCGAACCTGCGATCCGGGAGGATGTGATGCGTATTGCCGTGCTGACGTTCGAGGGTTTCAACGAACTGGACTCCTTTGTTGCCGCGGGTGTGCTCAACCGCATGCGCAGCCAGGGCTGGGAAGCGCAGATCACCTGCCCGCGGCCGTCGGTCACCTCCATGAATGGCGTGGTCGTGCAGGCCCAACAGCCGTTGGAATATGCCAACGGCGCCGATGTGGTGCTGTTTGGTAGCGGTGTCCAAACTCGTGCGATTGCCGAGGATCGTTTCATCCTCGACCGCCTGCAGCTCGATCCGCAGCGCCAGTTGATAGGCTCGCAGTGCTCGGGCGCCTTGCTGATGACGAAACTGGGTCTGCTTGGCGAACTACCGGCCTGCACCGATCTGACCAGCAAACCCTGGGTGATCGAGGCGGGCGTGCGCGTGCTGGACCAGCCGTTCTACGCCAAGGGCAACCTGGCCACTGCCGGTGGCTGCCTGTCGGCCCCCTATCTGGCGGCCTGGGTGATAGCGAAACTGGCGGGCGAGGATGCCTGTGCCTCGGCATTGCATTACGTGGCGCCAGTGGGGGAGAAAGAGGCATTCGTGGAAAGGGCGCTGGCCGTGATTGGCCCTTACCTCTGAACCTGCGAATGGCTGGAGTGGGCTAGTTGGTAGGGCGGGTGGAACCCGCCAATTAAAACAACGCAATAATCTCAGTCGCCCATCGGTGTTTTAACCGCAAGGGTTTCACCCACCCTACAAGGCTGCGTAGCGGTGATGCCTGCGCGGATGCCGCCAGCCGGGGCAAGTGTAACGATGCGCGTTGGCAGCACGCCGTTTACCGCACCTCAGTGTGCATAGACGCAGGATGTAGTTACCGATGTGGCCTGCCTTAGCTGGGACATGACGCTCCCTGCCGTGAGGACCGATGCGCTCGATATCGGCAAACCACTGGCGGCGACGGCCTCGGCGACCCAGGTATTGCAGGTATAGGACAGGGAGTAGCTGCCGCCAGCCCGGTAGAACCGACTGTTGCCATAGAGGCCGGGGCCAAGCGCCTCTACTTCTTCCTTGGGGGAGCGAGTGAAGGTCCTCGCCACGAACGCCAGCAGTTGCCGATACCCGTCTTCCGTGACCCGAAGCTCGATCATTTCACTGCCCGCGAAGTAACGTTGGGGATCCTCGGATACCTTGACGACATGCAGTACGGTTGCCTGCGAGCGGAACAAGGCGCGCAGGGCGAGGCCCAGGGTGACTTCCGGGGCCCGATAGAACCCGGCGTCGCCCCAGCCGATCTCGACGAACTGCGCGTCGGCAAATTCATCTGTAAGTGCGGGAAGCGCCTTCAGCAGATCGCGGCTCGCGATCACCAGCCCGGTATGCCAGCCATGGTTCACCACATAGAAAACCCGCGAGGCACCGCACGGCGCCTCGTCGGTTGGCGGGCCCGGCACGTTGGCACAGCCGAACAGCATCAGGACTACAGCTAGCACTGCGATTCGCATATACAAGGCCTTGGGGGCGGGTTTGCGATCAATATTTTAACCGCGCGGGTTTTACCTACCTTACACGGCTAGTGCTGGCTCAGTGTCGCCAGCATCTTCTCTATCTGGGAATTGAATGGATAGCGCAACAGCGCGTCGTCACGCATGGTGGTCTTTAGATAATGCCAGCGCATGCGCAAATCATTCTGCCAACTCTTCGGATCGACGCTGGTGGGTAGGCTTGCCATCTGCGCCTCAATGGTTTCGCTTAGGGTCAGCAGCTTGCCGGTGTCTTCCTCCGGCAATGGTTTTTCCAGCAAATGGCTGCTGGCCTGGCGCACCTTGCCTAATGCCAAGGCGCGCAGGTTGTCCGCCAGCGAGGGCGAGGCTTGCTGTTCCTGGCCTAATACGAAGTCATCGAATACTCGGACCACTTCCAGCGACTGCCGCACGGCCTTCTTCAGGTCCGTTTCCTCGTTGACGAATGCCTGCCGCACCTTTGCCAACTGTTCCTGATAGAGCGACCAGATGTCGAGCAGGATCCTGGCGTTCTGCTCCTCGGTGATGCGTGCCTGGAGCAGCTTGCCCTGCTGAGCCAGACGTTCGAGGAAACGCTCGTCGCCTGTACTGCCGTACAACAGCAGGTAACGATCGATATCCATCAGGTTGTCCATGATCGACGGCGGCGCGGGTTCGGCCTGAACAGCCGTACAAAGCAGGGAAAACAGAAGGGTGAAGAAGGATGTACGGAGGGAAGATATGAGGGACGACATCGAGGGGAGACCTAAATTAATTGCGATTTTGGCGGGTTAAACCCGCCAATAAAAACAGCGCAATATTGTAGGTTGGCGATTATTGTTTTAATCCGCCCTACAAGTCTGCAAGGCTAAATCAAGAACTTTCCTACGCCGCCCCTCATCACGATTTGGCCGTGGGTATTTGGTTTCTTCTCGCCCAACAAAGAGCCCGGAATGTCCAGGCTTTTTGTTGGGTTATGTACGAGAAGTTAGTGGGTAGGGCGGGTGAAACCCGCCAAACAAAAGAAAAAATAATTTCAGTCTGTCATCAGTGTTTTAACTGCGCGGGTTTCACCCGCCCTACAAGGCTCTGTCCGGTTGACGGCTGGGTTAGCCGATAGGTTGGTAAATGCCCGCCCCATGAGGTGCTGCGCTGAATTCAGGTAAAGCTTCGGCCGCAGCTGAGAACTGCTGTAGCGCGGGGAACGCCGACGCAATAACGACTTCGGGCAGCATTGCTTGCGTGAAGTGCCAGGCTACCGCAGTGGTGACGCCGGCTTGGTTGATTGAGTCGCTCTCTGCAGCAAGCGGCGCTCGCAAGAGCTCCAACTCCAGTGCCTCATAGGCTGCCAGCAACTGACCGGTAACGCGGGATAACCAGGGTTCGTGTTGCTTTTCGGCCGGGCGGAGATTGCGTTCGTAGATGATTTGAACACTCTTCTCGCAGGCGGCGAGAGCCAAACCAATGATGCGCAGAGCACGCTGGCGCTCGCCGATTGTGGCGGGCATGAGAGACCTTCGTGGGCTGGCAAGGCTCTCTGCATACTCAAGGATGAGTGTTGAATCCATCAACACTGTGTCGTCGTCGCAGACGAGAGAAGGCGCCTTGACGACTGGATTGATCTGGCGGAATTGCTCGAAAGTACTGAAAACCGAGATTGAGCAATGCTCAAACGGCACATCGAGCAGTTGTAGCGACACCGCTACACGGCGGACATAAGGCGAATCGAGCATTCCGATAAGTTGCATGGTCTCTCCTTGGCTTAATTCCGGCTAGCGCATCAGTTCAGCCGACCGTAGCCGATGCTTAGTTGATAGGGGGGTAAATCCGCCAATTAAAACAACAAAGTGATTCAGTTTGCGGTCAGTGTCTTAACTGCGTCCTACAAAGTTAGGACGATGCCTTCGCGGATAAATCCGTTCCTACAGGTTTGCTTCATGACGCCGGGTGTCACGTAGGAGCGAATTTATTCGCGAAGGGACCGTATCAATCATGTAAGGGTACATTCATAGCCAGGTGGCGTCCCAGAATGGATAGTCGCCGATACGCGTGACCAGTTTGGCCCTGAGCGGGTTGGCGACGATATAGCGGGCTATGGCTTGTGTATCGTCTTCACGCCGTACGGCTTGGTCATGGTAACCGGGTTGCCAGAGGCGTCTGCTTAGGCCTGTGTGCCGGTTTATGGCCTGTGTGCTGCTGGCCTTCAGGCGCTTCATCAGCTGAGCCAGGCTGCCTTGCCTAAGCGTAACCAGCCAGTGCAGATGGTCCGGCATGACGACCCAGGCGAGCGACTCCACCAAACTTTCCTCAGTACAACGGCGCATCTCCAGGATCAGCAGGCGGGCACAGGCGAAATCTTGGAAAGCAGGAGTTCGTCGCTGGGTAACGGTGGTGATGTGATAGCTACGACCAAGTTCGGAGAAGCGACCTAGACGCAGGTTGCGGGCGTGCGGCGAGTGCTGGATGGGCATTCCGTTGCCTCCTGGGTTTCTGTGGTCGCGAATGAATTCGCTCCTACACGGTGTCCTTGTAGGAGCGAATTTATTCGCGAATGGCTTTTCAATCCCTGAGCTCCGGCAAATCCCGGAACAGCTCCAGCGCCTGCGGGTTGGCCAGGGCGTCGGTGTTTTTCACCGGTTTGTTGTGCACCACGTTGCGTACCGCCAGTTCGACGATTTTACCGCTGATGGTGCGGGGAATATCGGCCACGGCGATGATCTTGGCCGGTACATGGCGGGGCGTGGTGTTGGCGCGGATGACTTGGCAGATGCGGGTTTTCAGCGCGTCGGTCAGCTCAACGCCATCGCGCAGGCGGACGAACAGCACCACGCGCACATCGGCGTCCCATTCCTGGCCGATGGCGATGGACTCCAGCACTTCTTCGACCTTTTCCACCTGGCGGTAGATTTCTGCGGTGCCGATGCGCACGCCGCCGGGGTTGAGTACCGCGTCCGAACGGCCGTGGATCACCAGGCCGCCGTGCTCGGTTTCCTCGGCGTAGTCGCCGTGGGCCCAGATGCCAGGGAATGTTTCGAAATAGGCGGCTTTGAACTTCTCGCCCTGCGGATCGTTCCAGAAGCCCACCGGCATCGAGGTGAAGTGCCTGGTGCAGACCAATTCGCCTTTCTCGCCTTTGACCGGCTTGCCGTCGTCATTCCAAACCTCGACGGCCATGCCCAGGCCCTTGCACTGCAATTCGCCACGCCGTACCGGCAGCACTGGGTTGCCGAGGGCGAAGCAGGAGACGATATCGGTGCCGCCGGAAATCGAGGACAGGCATAGATCGCTTTTGATCTCGCGGTAGACGTACTCGAAGCTCTCGTGGGAGAGCGGCGAGCCGGTGGAGAGGATCGCCTTCAGGCGTTCCAGCTTGTGCGTGCGGCGCGGTTTGATGCCGGCCTTTTCCAGGGCAGCGAGGTATTTCGCGCTGGTGCCGAAGATGCTGATGTTTTCCGCATCGATCAGGTCGATCAGGCGTTCCGCGCCGGGATGGAAAGGTGAGCCGTCGAACAGCACCAGCGTGGCGCCGAGGGCTAACCCTGAGACCAGCCAGTTCCACATCATCCAGCCGCAGGTGGTGTAGTAGAACAGCGTGTCGGAGGCAGCGAGGTCGGTGTGCAGCCCGAGTTCTTTGACATGCTGCAACAGCACGCCGCCAGTGCCATGGACGATGCACTTGGGCACGCCGGTGGTGCCGCTGGAGTAGAGGATATACAGCGGCTGATCGAAACCGACCTGAGTGAATTCGGGTTCGCCGCCGGCTTGGTAGAAGTCCGCCCAGAGGGCGACTTTGGCGGAAGTCTGGAAGTCACCGGCCTTGGCTTCGGCGCGCGAGTAGGGCACCACCACCAGTTGCTTGAGCGAGGGCAGGCGTTCGAGGATTTCATTCAGCTTGCCGGTCAGGTCGAGGTTCTTGCCGGCGTAGCGATAACCGGCCGAGGCGATCAGCACGGTCGGCTCGATCTGGCCGAAACGGTCGATCACGCCCTGGGTGCCGAAGTCTGGCGAGCAGGATGACCAGGTTGCACCGAGGCTGGCGCTGGCGAGCATGCCGACCAGGGTCTGCCAGGTGTTCGGCATAAAGGCTGCGACGCGGTCGCCCAGACCGACGCCGGCGGCCTTCAGGCTGCGTTGCAAACCGGCGACATGCGCGGCCAGCTCGGCGTAGCTCAGCTCCTCGCGCGAGCCGTCTTCGCCAATCGCGATCAGCGCCGGATGCTGGTCGCGACGGCGTAGCAGGTGTTCGGCGAAGTTCAATGTGGCGCCGGGGAACCACTGTGCGCTGGGCATGGCCGGGCCTTCCTCGAGCACGGCCCGTGGCTGGCTGCTGAAACGGATCTCGAAGAACTCGACGATGGCCTGCCAGAAGGCTTCGCGCTGCTCCACGCTCCAGGTATGCAGCGCGGGATAGTCGGCCAGTTGCAGGCTGTGGCGCTGATTGACGAAGCGGCGGAAAGCATCCATCCGGGTGGTGGCGATGCGTTCGGCGGAGGGAGTCCAAAGTGGTTCGGTCATGGCAGAGTCCTGAAGCTTTAAAAGGCAATTCTTGTTGGGAGTGTAAGGGCGAATCTAACTGTCACCTTTACGCCTGGCGACCAGTTCTGGTCGTGGGGCGTCATTGCGCCAGCCAGCCGCCGTCGACGTTCCAGGCTGCACCGCGAACCTGGCTGGCGGCGTCGCTGCTGAGAAACAGCACCAGCTCGCCGAGTTGGCCGGGGGTGACAAACTCCAGCGAGGGTTGTTTTTCCGCCAGCAAGTCGCGGCGTGCACGGTCAAGGTCACCGTCGGCCAGGGCGCGCTGGTCGATCTGTTGCTGCACCAGTGGCGTCAGCACCCAGCCGGGGCAGAGCGCATTGCAGGTGATATTGGTCGTGGCGGTTTCCAGTGCCACCACCTTGGTCAGACCGATCACGCCATGCTTGGCGGCGACATAAGCGGCTTTGTTCACCGAGCCGACCAGGCCATGTACCGAAGCGATATTGACGATCCGCCCCCAGCCGCGTGAGCGCATGCCCGGCAGCGCCAGGCGGGTGGCGTGGAATACCGAGGAGAGGTTGATGGCGATGATCGAATCCCAGCGCTCCACCGGAAACTCGTCCACTGGCGCGACATGCTGGATGCCGGCGTTGTTGACCAAGATGTCGATGCCACCGAAATCGCGCTCGGCGTTGGCGATCATCTCAGCGATCTGCTCCGGGCTGGAGACATCCGCCGGGTGATGGCCGACCTTGCCGCCATGCTTGGCCACCTCGGTAATCGCCGCCGAGGCGTCGCCGAAGCCATTCAGTACCAGGTTGGCTCCGGCCTTGGCCAGGCTCAGTGCTATCCCTAAGCCGATGCCGCTGGTTGAGCCGGTGACCAGTGCGGTTTTGCCTTGCAGACTCATGAACACTCTCCTTACTTGTAGCCCGGATCGTATCCGGGCTACAGACATAAAACGATCTGGGTTAAACGATGCCGGTGGCGTAGAACGTGCCGATCACCACGAACACGGCGAGTGTCTTGATCAGGGTGATACCGAAGATGTCCTTGTATGCCTCGCGGTGGGTCAGGCCGGTAACCGCCAGCAGGGTGATCACCGCGCCGTTGTGCGGCAAGGTGTCCATGCCGCCGCTGGCCATGGCGGCCACGCGGTGCAGCACTTCCAGTGGAATGTTGGCCGCGTTGGCGGCGCTGATGAAGGTCTCGGACATGGCCGCCAGAGCGATGCTCATGCCGCCCGAAGCGGAACCGGTGATACCGGCCAGCAGGGTGACGGTGATGGCTTCGTTGACCAACGGATTGGGAATGCTCTTCAACGCGTCGGCCAGCACCAGGAAACCGGGGAGGGAGGCGATCACCGCGCCGAAGCCGTACTCAGAGGCCGTGTTCATCGCCGCCAGTAGCGCTCCGCCGACGGCGGTTCTGGTGCCTTCGGCAAGCTTGCTGCGGATAGCGGAATAGCCGCACACCAGCACCAGCAGGATGCCCAGCAGCAGCGCTGCCTGCACCGCCCAGATGCCGGTGAGCTTGGCCACTTCGAGCTGGATGGGCGCGGCCATGCCGGCCAGTTGCAAGCTGTGGGTCTTGCCATACAGCGCGGGAATCCAGTGGGTGAATAGCAGGTTCGATATGCCGACCAGGATCAGCGGCGATACCGCCAGCCAGGGGCTGGGCAGCTTGATGTCGTCGGCGGTTTCCGGTTCGTTGCGCAGGGTGCTGCCGTAGCCTTCTCCGGCGCGCTGGGCTTTGCCCAGCTGGCGGCGCAGGTAGAGCATGCCGACGCTGAACACGAACAAGGTGCCGATCACACCCAGCCAAGGCGCGGCCCAGGCGTTGGTGCTGAAGAAGGTAGTGGGGATGATGTTCTGGATCTGCGGCGTACCGGGCAGGGCGTCCATGGTGAAGGAGAACGCACCCAGGGCGATGGTGGCCGGGATCAGCCGTTTGGGAATGTTGCTCTGGCGGAACATCTCGGCGGCGAAGGGGTAGACCGCGAACACCACCACGAACAGCGAGACGCCGCCGTAGGTGAGCAGGGCGCAGACCAGTACGATCACCAGCATGGCCTGGCTAGTGCCGAGCAGACGAATCGCCGCAGCGACGATCGAACGGGAGAAACCGGACAGCTCGATCAGCTTGCCGAATACGGCGCCGAGCAGGAAAACCGGGAAATAGAGTTTGACGAAGCCAACCATCTTCTCCATGAACACCCCGGTAAATGCAGGGGCGACGGCGGAGGGATCGGTGAAAAGAACAGCGCCGAGAGCGGCGATGGGAGCGAACAGAATGACGCTGTAGCCGCGGTAGGCGGCGAGCATCAGCAGAGCGAGTGCTGCTAAGGCGATGATCACACTCATAGAGTGTCTCCTGGCGCTGCTACAGGGCGAATATGGACGTTGCCGTGGCGTCCAGGAGTGATTCGCAATGTGCAGAGAATTTGTTGTTGTTTTCGGCTGCGGCCGTACCGCTCGAATGCTGTTAGCTAGTTTTGTGCCAAGAGATCAAGCTATTGATTTTAAAGGATATTTATAAAATATTAAGCGCTAGGAACGTATTTGTTTCTCGAATCAGAGACAGCGTTGACTGTTTTCTAGGTTAGGTCCTTGATTCTTCAAGCCTAGATGACTGTCTCTGTTTTGAGAATTTGTCTCTGCTTTAGGACGGAATACCCAGGGCGGCCATCTTCTTGTACAACGTCGAGCGTCCGAGTCCCAGGCGCTGTGCGGCTTCGACTACATTGCCTGCGTGCTCGGCGAGGGTGTTGAGGATGAGTTGGCGCTCAAAGTTTTCCCGCGCACTGTGGAAATCGATGGCGGCACCAAGGCTCATGGCCGGGGGCGGGCCTGCCACCTTGCGCGTTTCTGTAGGTGGGCTGAGTGTGCCGATGGCTGCATGCAGGGCGTCGGCGCTAATAACCGCATCGTCGCTATGCAGCGCGGCGCGTTCCAGCACGTTGCGCAGCTCGCGGATATTGCCCGGCCAGCTATGCCGAGCGAGCAGAGGCAGGGCTTCGGCATCCAGTTCGTGGTGGCTATGGCCTTCACTGAGCAGCAACTCGTCGAGGATGGCTTCGCACAGCGCCGGCAGATCGTCGAGACGCTCGCGCAACGGCGGCACCCGGATCGGCAATACGTTCAGACGGTAGAAGAGGTCGGCACGGAAGGTGCCGCGCTGCACGGCGGCTTCGAGATCGCTCGAGGTTGCAGCGATCAACCGCACATCGCTGCGGATCACGTCGTTGGAGCCGACTGGCTCGAACTCTTTCTCCTGCAATACGCGCAGCAGCTTGCTTTGCAGTTGCAGCGGCATATCGCCGATTTCATCGAGGAACAGCGTGCCGCCTTGGGCGATCTGCAGTTTGCCCGGTCGACCCTTGCGGTCGGCGCCCGTGAACGCGCCGGGAGCGGTGCCGAAGAACTCGGCTTCCAGCAGGGTCTCGGGAATCGCCGCGGTATTGACGCTGACGAAGGCCTTGTGCGCGCGGGGCGAAGCGCTGTGGATGGCGTGGGCCAGCAGCTCCTTGCCGGTGCCGGTTTCACCGAGCAGTAGCACCGGCGAGTCGGTGCTGGCGCTACGCCGGGCCCGGCGTTTGACCTCCAGGCTCGGCGCGCTGGTGCCGATAAAGTGGGCAAAACTGTACTTGGCCTGACGCGCCTGCAAGAGCGAACGGGTCGAGGCCAGCTCCTCCTGCATGCCCAGGTAGCGAGTCAGCAGGGGCGAGAGCGAGCGGAGTTCGTCGAACAGGGCAAAACCTATGGCGCCGATGATTTCGCCGGCATCGTCGTGAATCGGCAGGCGCATCACCACCAGCGGATCTTTCGGCGTGTCGAGCATATCCAGCAGGATCGGCTGACCGGTGCTGACGACTTCACGCAAAAGACTGCCGGGAATCACACTCTCGCAAGCCTGGCCGATAGCCGCCTCGGCATTCGGCAGCCCGAAGCGCCGCGCATAGCGCTCGTTCATCCAGACGATCCGCGCATCGCGATCAACGATCACCGTGCCTTCGCTGGACTGCTCGATGATCTCGAACAGCGAACGGATCGCCAGCAGGCGGACGCGCTGGTAATCCTTGAGGCTTTCGACGTCGTTCATAGCTCGTAACTCGGCTGTAATCCAGAGATGTAGGGTGGGCTTCAGCCCAGCAAATATCCGTACGGTGTTCAAGCGGTGGGCTGAAGCCCACCCTTGTATGTTGTTTTCCGTCAACCGGGTTAGCCTTTCAGGCCCTGCGCTTGACGCAGAGAAGCAGTTACTGGGGAGGCCGTTCCAACCTGGAGGTGAGTTCACACTCAACCTCGTCCGTAGATTGGCCCCCCGCCTCATTGCCCACCGCGTGGAGTATCCGGAAGCCAGCTCATTGAGGTGGACTTCGCATCACAAGGTTGCAGCGGCAAGAAGTGCGAGGTCGGGGAACCGGTAGCTATTGTTGCTCAAATGCCGGGCGAGATGAAAACAATGAGCGTATTTGTCGGTGTGGATGTGGGTGCCAAGACAGTTGTCTTGGCATGGCGAAAGGGTGGTCGCACGCGGGGCAAGCTGGACATCCAGCAAACGCCCGAGGGGCACGCCCAGGCGGTGGAGCGGATTAAAGCGCTAGAAGCCGTCCAAGTCGTGATGGAGGCCACCGGCGTTTACTACTTGGACTTGGCCGTTGCCTTGAGCAAGGCCGGGATCGTCGTGTCTGTCATCAACCCCAAAAGCTTCCACCACTTTGCCCAACTCAAGTTGGCGCAAAGCAAGACCGACCCGCTAGACGCGGCCCTCCTGGCCGAGTACGCCGAGCGGATGACGCCAGCCCCTTGGACTGCGCCGGATACCCTCCGTATGGCGCTGCGTGACATCGGCCGACAAATCAATCGGCTGACCGCGACCCGTACACAAGCCAAGAACCGCCTGCACGCCTTGCGCTCCAAACGTGACACGCTGGCGCTGCTGATTGAAGACGAAGTTGAAGCGGTCGAGAGGCTGGATCAGCGCATCGAGCGACTCAGCAACGCTGCACAGCGCCTGATTGCCGAGGACGCCGTGTTGAACAGTCAGTTTCAGCATCTGCTGGCAGCCAAAGGTGTTGGCGTTGCCAGTGCTATTGCGTTACTGGCTGAACTCAGTGTCCTGCCCCAGCATCTGAAGGCGCCGCAAGTCAGTCGCTATGCCGGGCTAGATATCCGCCTGTGCCAATCGGGCAGTAGCGTCAATAAGGCTTCACGGCTGAGCAAGGCGGGTAATGCCTATCTACGAAGCGCCCTCTACATGCCGGCACTGAGCGCGGTACGACATGACCCAAACGCCAAGGCCTTCTACCTGTCCCTACAACGCCGTGGCAAAAAGAAAATACAGGCCGTATGCGCCGTCATGCGCAAGTACCTGACCGGGCTTTGGGCTTGCATCCAACTGGGCGAACCCTTCGACTCCAGCAAGCTATTCAGCAAAATCCATCTGGCTGAAGCTTGACGTCCAACAGAGTATCTACGGGTTGGACGCGGAGCATGGGAACGGTCGGTTCGCAGTTTATCCGGGTTAGGCACGGCGGGCCTTGGCCACTCGCGAGCCGTTGGCGCGGCCGAGTACATCGCAGATACGCTGGCCGGCGGCGATCAGCTTGTCCAGGTCGATGCCGGTTTCAATCCCTAGGCCATTGAGCATGTACAGCACGTCCTCGCTGGCTACGTTACCGCTGGCGCCTTTGGCGTAAGGGCAGCCGCCGAGGCCGGCGACCGAGCTGTCAAACACATTGATGCCTTCCAGCAAGCTGGCGTAGATATTCGCCAGGGCCTGGCCGTAGGTGTCGTGGAAGTGCCCGGCGAGTTTCTCGCGTGGCACCTCGCGGCCGACCACCTCGAACAGCCGGCGCGTGGCGTTCGGCGTGCCGGTGCCGATGGTGTCGCCGAGTGACACTTCATAGCAGCCCATGGCGAACAGCTCGCGGGCCACGCTGGCGACCTGGGCGGGCGCGACTTCGCCTTCATAGGGGCAGCCAAGCACGCAGGAAACGTAGCCACGCACGCGGATGCCGTGCTGCTTGGCGGCGTCCATCACCGGGACGAAACGCTCGAGGCTTTCGTTGATCGAGCAGTTGATATTGCGCAGGGAGAACGCTTCGGTAGCGGCGGCGAACACCGCAACCTCCTTGACCCCGGCCTCGACGGCGGCCTCAAAGCCTTTGAAGTTGGGCGTCAGCGCGGCATAGGTCACGCCGGCCTTGCGCTGGATCTGGGCGAAGACCTCGGCCGAACCGGCCATCTGCGGCACCCACTTGGGCGACACGAAGCTGCCGACCTCAATGTAGCTAAGGCCGGTGGCGGACAGTTCGTCCACCAGACGTACCTTGTCCGCCACGCTGATCGGTTGCTTCTCGTTCTGCAGGCCATCGCGGGGGCCGACTTCGACCAAGCGAACGTGTTTGGGCAGGGACATTAGGTTTCTCCAATTCGATGCAATCACTGTGGGAATGGCGTTGGCCGCGACGCGTCACAGCGTCTTTCGCGGGCAAGCTCATCCTGCAGTTTTGTATTGGCGGTCCTGTGGACCGCTTGTTGGGCATCGCTACGCTCAGCGCCAACCTACGTGGAGCAAGCCGCGTGAGCGGCCTTGCGCAAGGTGAGCTTTAGGCCACCGATACAGCTAAGCCTCTTCCAGCTCCACCAAGATGGTGCCTTCGCTGACCATTTCACCTTCGGCGCAATACAACGCCTTGACGATGCCCGCCTGCGGCGCGCGGATGCTGTGCTCCATCTTCATCGCCTCCAGCACCACCAGGGCGGCACCGGCCTCGACGTTCTGACCGGCTTCGACCAAGACGCGCACGATACTGCCGTTCATGGGGGCAGTCAGCCCGCCATGGTGGTGATGGCTGGCTTCGACCTCGGCGATCGGGTCGAAGTACCGAACCGTCCGCAATTCGCCTTGCCACTCCAGATACAGCGTAGTGCCCTGGCGAATCGCCAGGTGTTGGCGGCGCGTGCCATTGTGCTCGACCACCAGGCGTTCGCCACGCAGTTGAATGGCGCTGTTGTTGCCTGTGCTACGCAGGCGCACGACTTGCTGTTCACCGGCGCAGGTCAGGTGCAGATCGGTTTCAGTCGGCAAGCCCGCGCGCCAGCCGGTGGAAACGGCCCAGGAGGAATGCTGATCATCCTCACGCTGGCGTGCCGGTTCGCTCAGGGCGAAGGCGTGCGCGGCCAGTTGCCAGAATTCGGCGGGCAGGGCGCTGGCTGGCGGCAGCAATTGCTCTTGGTAGCGCGGGATAAAGCCGGTATCCAGCTCCGCAGCGGCGAGCGCCGGATGGGCGAGAACGCGCTGAAGGAACGCCAGGTTGGTTTTCACCCCACCGATGGCGGTTTCACCGAGCATGGCCAGCAGGCGCTGACGGGCTTCCTCGCGGGTCTCACCCCAGGCGATCAGCTTGCCGAGCATCGGGTCGTAGAACGGCGACACCGTATCGCCTTGCGCGACGCCGCTGTCTACGCGGCGGCCAGGGCCGGCTGCGGCTTCGCGATATAGATTGAGCGTGCCGGTGGCGGGCAAGAAGTCGTTGTCCGGGTCTTCCGCATACAGGCGCACTTCGATGGCGTGGCCAATCAGCGGTACCTCGGCCTGCGTCAGTGGCAGCGGTTCGCCGCGGGCCACGCGAATCTGCCAGGCGACCAGATCGAGTCCGGTAATTGCTTCGGTGACCGGGTGCTCCACCTGCAGGCGGGTGTTCATCTCCATGAAGAAGAAGTCACCGCGTTCATCGAGCAGAAACTCCACGGTGCCGGCGCCGACATAGCCGATGGCCTGGGCGGCGCGTACCGCTGACTCGCCCATGGCTTTGCGCAGTTCCGGGCTGAGGCCGGGGGCCGGCGCCTCTTCGACCACCTTCTGGTGGCGGCGCTGGATGGAGCAGTCGCGCTCGTTGAGGTACAGGCAGTTGCCATGCTGGTCGGCGAATACCTGGATTTCCACGTGGCGCGGCTTCAACACATATTTTTCGACCAGCATCCGCGAATCGCCGAACGACGATTGCGCTTCACGCTGGGCAGAGGCCAACGCATGCGCCAGTTCGGCTTCGCGCTCGACCACCTTCATGCCTTTGCCGCCACCACCGGCGGCGGCCTTGAGCAGAACCGGGTAGCCGATGTGTTCGGCGGCGACGCGGAAGGTTTCCACGTCCTGCGCTTCGCCGTGATAACCCGGCACCAGCGGTACGCCGGCTGCTTCCATCAGCGCCTTGGCGGCGGACTTGCTGCCCATGGCGTCGATGGCGCTGGCCGGTGGGCCGAGAAACAGCAGGCCGGCGTTCTCGATGGCGCGGGCGAAGCCGGCGTTCTCCGAGAGGAAGCCATAGCCCGGGTGGATCGCCTGAGCGCCGGTGGCCTTTGCGGCGGCGATCAGTTTGTCGACCAGCAGGTAGCTTTCCGCCGGTTTGGCACCGCCAAGATCGACCGCGATATCCGCCTCGCGCACATGGCGGGCGTGGCGGTCGATGGCGCTGTGGACGGCCACGGTAGTGATCCCCAGGGCTTTGGCTGTGCGCATCACCCGGCAAGCGATCTCGCCACGGTTGGCAATCAATAAGGTGTTAATCATGCTTCGGGCTCCTGCCAGGCGGGTTTGCGCTTGTCGAGAAAGGCGCGCAGGCCTTCTTGCCCCTCAGGGCTGACGCGGATGCGGGCGATGGCGTTTTCGGTATAGCGGCGCAAGGCCGGCGACAGAACACCGGAGCCGGCCTCCTGGAGCAAGGCTTTGCTGGCTTGCATGGCTTGCGGGCTGTTGAGCAGCAAGTTGCTGACCCAGCCGGCCAAGGCTTGATCCAGATCCGTCGGGGCGTAGCACTCGGCGAGCAGGCCCAGTTGCTGGGCTCGCTCACCGCTGAAACGTTCGGCGGTCAGCGCATAACGCCGCGCCGCGCGCTCGCCAATCGCCTGCACCACGAAGGGGCTGATCACCGCCGGGGCCAGGCCGATGCGTACTTCGGACAGGCAGAACTGTGCATCGGCCGCACCAATCGCCATGTCGCAGCAACTGATCAGCCCCAGCGCGCCACCAAAGGCGGCGCCTTGCACCACCGCCAGGGTTGGCAGCTTGAGGTGGTAGAGGTTGTACATCAGCTCGGCCAACTCGCGCGAGTCATTCAGGTTGGCGTTGTAGTCGAGGGTCGCCGAGTGCTGCATCCAGGCCAGGTCGGCGCCGGCGGAAAAGTGCTTGCCACGGCCGCGCAGCAGCAGGAAACGCAGGCTGCGGTCGGCCTGGACGGCATCCAGGGCGAGGATCAGCTCGCGGATCATCTCGGCGTTGAAGGCGTTGTTCTTCTCTGGGCGATTGAGCCACAGCGTGGCAATGCCACTTGGGTCTATTTCCAGCTGGATCGTCTTGAAGTCGGTCATCTTGGCCACTGTCGTTCGTGGTTGTGGAGTGTCAGGACTGCTCCCTCTCCCGTCTACGGGAGAGGGCTGGGGAGAGGGTAGTGCGGCTCGTTTCCCTCTCCCCCGGCCCCTCTCCCACAAGTGGGAGAGGGGAGTAAAACCTCACATACGAAAGACCCCGAACTGAGTCGGCTCGATAGGGGCATTCAGGGATGCGGACAGTGCTAGCGCCAACACCTCGCGGGTTTGCGCCGGGTCGATCACGCCGTCATCCCAGAGCCGCGCGCTGGAGTAGTAGGGGTGCCCCTGGTGCTCGTACTGCTCGAGGATCGGCTGTTTGATCTTCGCTTCGTCCTCGGCGCTGAGGCTGTGCCCGCTGCGTTCCGCTTGTTCGCGTTTGACCTGCGCCAGTACGCCGGCGGCCTGTTCGCCACCCATCACGCCGATCCGCGCGTTCGGCCACATCCACAGGAAGCGTGGATCGTAGGCACGACCACACATGCCGTAGTTACCTGCACCGAAGCTGCCGCCGATGATCACGGTGAATTTCGGCACCTTGGCGCAGGCCACCGCGGTCACCAGCTTGGCGCCGTGTTTGGCGATGCCGCCGGCTTCGTACTTCTGCCCGACCATGAAGCCGGTGATGTTCTGCAGGAACAGCAGCGGAATGCCGCGCTGGCAGGCCAGTTCGATGAAGTGCGCGCCTTTTTGCGCGGATTCGGCGAACAAGATCCCGTTATTGGCGATGATCGCTATCGGATAGCCCTGGATATGCGCGAAGCCGCAAACCAGGGTGGCACCGAACAGCGCCTTGAATTCATCGAATTCGGAGCCATCGACCAGCCGCGCTATCACTTCACGCACATCGAACGGGTGTTTGGCGTCGGCCGGGATCACACCGTACAGCTCATCGCCGGCATACAGCGGCAGACGTGGCGTGCGGGTATTCAGTTGGCCTTGTTTGCGCCAGTTCAGATTGCTGATGCAGCGGCGGGCGAGGGCCAATGCATGTTCGTCGTTCTCGGCGTAGTGGTCGGCAACCCCGCTGGTCTTGCAGTGCACATCGGCACCGCCAAGGTCTTCGGCACTGACCACTTCACCGGTAGCAGCACGCACTAGCGGCGGGCCGGCGAGGAAGATCGTGGCCTGGTTGCGAACCATGATGGTTTCGTCGGACATGGCTGGCACATAGGCGCCGCCGGCGGTGCAGGAACCCATGACCACGGCGATCTGCGGAATGCCCTGGGCGCTCATGGTGGCCTGGTTGAAGAAGATCCGTCCGAAGTGCTCGCGGTCCGGAAATACCTCATCCTGGCGCGGCAGGTTGGCGCCGCCGGAGTCGACCAGATAGATGCACGGCAGGCGGTTTTCTTTGGCGATGGTCTGCGCACGCAGGTGCTTCTTCACCGTCAGCGGGTAGTAGCTACCACCTTTTACCGTGGCGTCGTTGGCCAGGATCATGCACTCGATGCCTTCGACACGGCCGATCCCGGCGATCACGCCAGCGGCGGGCACGTCTTCACCATAGACATCGTGGGCGGCCAACTGACCGACTTCCAGAAATGGCGAGCCGGGGTCGAGCAGGCGGTTGATCCGTTCCCGCGGTAGCAGTTTGCCGCGCGAGGTATGCCGCTCCTGCGCCTTGGCGCCGCCACCTTCATGGACGCGGCCGAGTAGGGCACGCAGGTCGTCGACCTGTTTGAGCATTGCCGCGTTATTAGCGGCGAACTCCGGCGTACGGGTATTGATCTGGGTGTTGAGGATGGCCATGTGGCGCACTCCGTTGTTCTGCTTTTTCTCCCCTCTCCCGCGTGCGGGGCAAAGAGGCATGTTTTTCGAGCCGCCGGCTCGTGTGCCGATGAGCGCCAGAGCGCTTAGCGTTCTGACCGGGGCGCGGAGCGGGGCCGGGGGAGAGGGGCAAGGGAAGAAGGCCGTGCCTGCAGGTTTCCCTCTCCCTCTCCCTAACCCTCTCCCAGAGGGAGAGGGAATTAATCGTGTGTGCAGTCGGTTATCGCGTCTCGTTGAACAGCTCGCGACCAATCAACATCCGGCGGATCTCGCTGGTGCCGGCGCCGATTTCGTAGAGTTTGGCGTCGCGCAGCAGACGGCCGGTGGGGAATTCGTTGATGTAGCCGTTGCCGCCGAGGATCTGGATCGCGTCCAGGGCCATCTGCGTGGCGCGCTCGGCGCTGTAGAGGATTACCCCGGCGGCGTCCTTGCGGGTGGTTTCGCCACGGTCGCAGGCATTCGCCACGGCATACAGATAGGCGCGGCTGGCGTTGAGCTGGGTGTACATGTCGGCGACCTTGCCCTGGATCAGCTGGAACTCGCCGATGCTCTGACCGAATTGCTTGCGGTCGTGGATGTAGGGCAGTACGACGTCCATGCAGGCCTGCATGATCCCGATAGGGCCGCCGGAGAGCACCACACGCTCGTAGTCCAGGCCACTCATCAGCACTTTCACGCCGCCGTTGAGTACACCGAGGATGTTTTCTTCCGGCACTTCGACGTCATCGAAGAACAGTTCGCAGGTGTTCGAGCCGCGCATCCCGAGCTTGTCGAACTTGTTGCTACGCGAGAAACCTTTCCAGTCGCGCTCGACGATGAACGCGGTGATGCCTTGTGGGCCTTTTTCCAGGTCGGTCTTGGCGTAGATCACGTAGGTGTTGGCGTCCGGGCCGTTGGTGATCCAGGTTTTGCTGCCGTTGAGGACGAAGTGATCGCCCTTGCGGTCGGCGCGCAATTTCATCGAAACCACATCGGAGCCGGCATTTGGCTCGCTCATCGCCAGAGCGCCGATATGCTCGCCGGAGACCAGCTTGGGCAGGTACTTGGCTTTCTGCTCGGCCGTGCCGTTGCGGTTGATCTGGTTCACACAAAGGTTGGAGTGGGCGCCGTAGGAGAGGCCGACCGAAGCCGAGCCGCGGCTGATCTCTTCGAGAGCGACCACGTGCGCCAGGTAACCGAGGCCAGAACCGCCGTATTCCTCGCCGACGGTGATGCCGAGCAGGCCCATGTCGCCGAACTTCTTCCACATGTCGGCGGGGAAGAGGTTGTCGCTGTCGATAGCAGCTGCGCGCGGGGTAAGTTCAGCGGCAACGAAGGCTTGAACCTGGTCGCGCAGCATGTCGATGGTTTCGCCGAGGGCGAAGTTGAGGGACGGATAGCTCATGGTTCCACCTATCTGAATTGTATGGTTTACGTTTGATCCATCACGCCTGAGCCGTCACCAGGGCCGCCAGGCAGCGTTCCTCGGCCGTATCCAGCTCCAGCTGCATCTGCTGGATGTCTAGCAGTTGCTGTTCCAGCTGCGCACGGCGTTCGGCAATCTTGTGCATGAAGGTTTCCAGCTGCTTGCGATTGCCGTGGCCGGGGTCGTATAGCTCGATCAGCTCCTTGCACTCGGCCAGGGAGAAGCCGATGCGCTTACCGCGCAAGATTAGCTTCAGCGTGACCTTATCCTTGGCGCTGTAGATGCGTTCCTGGCCACGCCGTTCGGGGTTGAGCATTGCCTGCTCTTCATAGAAGCGGATGGCGCGGGTGGTGATATCCAGTTCGCGGGCCAGGTCGGAAATGCTGTAGGTCGTAGACATGGATGAATGCTCGCAATGCGTTTACCTTTACGTTAACGTAAAGCTACAAAGCAGAACTGTCAATAACCGAACATTGTGTGTGGCAAGCCTGTGAGTTGTGCATCTGATAGAAAGCAGCAGCTTTAAGCCTGCTAACCCACGGGTAAGCTGTCGGGCAAAAGTGTATGCGGCGTAGTTAAGACCAATGCGGTCTTTACTGTCGGAGGGTGTAGGTGTAGACATTTTACAGCGTGCGCGTTTTGACATCGGCCACCGAAGCCCAGCCAGTCGATCGGGGCGGCGTCGATGAAAACCCAGCCGGAGTGAGCGATGAGCCAATCATTTCCAACAAAAATAATAAGCACCGACCCGCTGCGCGACTCCCGACTGGTTCGGGAAAAACTACTGGTCGATGGTCAGTTGCCGCAAGGCCTGCTGCGCGACGAAATCGATGCCTCCTGGCGGCGCAGCATCGGCCATGGCCTGAGCTGCATCGATGAGGAAGCGGTCGGCCTGCACCTGAGCAATGACCTCGAGGTGTTGCTGGCGCAGAACCGCATGCTGATCGATGCCGCAACGCCCGAGTTGGACTACCTGATCGCCCAGCAAGGCAAGGCCGGGCTGATCATTCTCGGCAATGCCGATGCCACGGTGCTGGCCGTCGAAGGGCAAACCGAATATCTCAAGGCTTTCGAGTTACGTGATCTGGCACCGGGCAGCTGCTGGAGCGAAGCGTTGCGCGGCACCAATGCAGTGGGTACCGCCGTGGTGGAGGGCAGGCCGACTTTGATCAACTGTGGCGAGCACTACCTTGACCGCTTGAGCCGGTTCTCCTGCACCTCGGTGCCGATCAAGAATCCGCAGGGCCAAGTCATCGGAGTCATCGACCTGACTCGCGAAGGCGTGCTGGCCCAGCCGCAGGACAGCCTCGCCACCTTGATGCTGGCGGCCAGCAATATCGAAGGCCGGCTGTTTGGCGCCTTCTATCCCGAACAGATCATCCTGGCGTTCCACAGTCGCCAGCAATACTTGGGTTCGGCCTGGCATGGTCTGTTGGCGCTGAGCCTGGATGGTGAAGTGCTGGCGGCCAACCAGCAGGCCTGTGACCTGCTGAAACTGCCACGCGCGAGCCTGATAGGGCGCCGAAGCCAGGATTTTCTCGGCGGCCGCAGCGGGCAGTTCATGTCCCGTTTGCTGCAGGGGACCGTCAGCAGCGTGCAAACCGCCAGCGGCGAGTTTTTTTTCAAGGCGCTGCAGGTTCCGCGCTGCGCCGCAATGGCCACGCCTGCGGCCGCACCGAAAGCCGTGGCGCCGAAACGCCTGCTGCTGGAAGAGCTGGCCGGCAGCAACAGCCGCTTCGCCCGTTCGCTGCGCATGGCTCAGCAAGGCCTGGCGGGCGGCTTGCCCGTACTACTGCTGGGCGAAACCGGCACCGGTAAGGAGGTGGTCGCACGGGCGCTGCATCAGGCCAGTGTGCGTGCCGATAAACCATTTGTGGCGGTGAACTGCGCGGCGATTCCCGAAGGGCTGATCGAGTCGGAACTGTTCGGTTACCGCGAGGGGGCATTCACCGGTTCGCGCAAAGGCGGCATGCTCGGGCGCCTGTTGCAGGCCAATGGCGGCACGCTGTTTCTGGATGAAATCGGCGATATGCCGTTGAGCCTGCAAGCGCGTTTGTTGCGCGTGCTACAGGAGCGCAAGGTGGCACCGTTGGGCGCGGGCGAGGAGTTGGACATCGACGTGGCGGTGATCTGCGCTACGCACCGCGACCTGAAGCAGCTGGTGCAGGAAAAGAGCTTTCGCGAAGACCTCTATTACCGAGTCAACGGTGTGAGCTTGCGGCTGCCTGCACTGCGTGAGCGGGATGACATCGACGGCTTGATCGCCACAGTGCTGAGCAAGCTGGGCGCCAGTCATATCGGCATCGACCAGGCGCTTGGCGAACTGCTCGCCCACTACGACTGGCCGGGCAATATCCGCCAGCTGGAAATGGTCTTGCGCGCCGCGTTGGCCATGCGTGAAGGGGCGGAAACCGAATTGGGTGTGGAACACCTGACCGACAGCCTGCTGGACGATCTGACCGCCAGTTGCCGGCAGCCTTGCAGCCGTATCCGTGAAAACGAGCTGGAGCTGATCCGCAGCTCACTCGAACGGCACCATGGCAATGTGTCCGCCGCGGCCGATTCCCTGGGCATCAGCCGTGCGACCCTGTATCGCAAGCTGAAGCAGTTTCGCGCATGAACGCTGGGCGCTAATTCCGGCGCCCCAGCGTCCCACCTGATTGGATGGCGTTGATCACCGATGTCCAGGTTTTTGCTCCGGCTAATTGAAACAGACGACCCCGCAACCTTTCAGCTGGCCATTGGCTGGCTATTCGGCTTTGTACGCCCGCACCTGCGCGCCATCCTCGGCCTGCTGGCGCTCTCCCTAAGCGCATCGCTGTTGGTGTTGGCGCAGCCCTGGCTGGTCAAGATGCTGATCGACGACGGCCTGTTGGCCAAGGACTTCGGCGTATTGCTGAAGGTGGCGCTGGCGATGATTGCCGTGGGCATATTCAGCACACTGCTGGCCGGGGTTAATCGCTATCTGCATACGCGGTTGTCCGGGCGGATTTTGTTCGCCTTGCGCGATGCGCTGTACCAGCACTTGCAGCAGCTTTCACCGGCGTTCTACGGACGGCGGCGGATCGGCGACCTGCTCTCGCGGCTGGATGGCGATGTCGCGGAAATCCAGCGGTTTGCCGTGGATTCGCTGTTCTCGGCGGTATCCAGCGTAATCGGCCTGCTCGGCGCGGTGGCTTTATTGCTGACGCTGAGCTGGAAGCTCTCGCTGATCGTCGCGCTGTTGATCCCGCTGGAAGTGCTCTGGTTACGCTGGATGCGCCGCAAGGTCGAACGCAATGTGCGCCAGTTGCGCGAGCGCTCGGCAGACGTTTCCTCGTTCCTGGTGGAAACCCTGCCGGCGATGAAGTTCATCCAGGCCGCCGGCCAGCAGCAACGCGAATCCCAGCGCCTGAGACACTTGGGCGACAGCTATATGAGCCAGTTGCTGAAGTTGCAGGTGACCGAGTTCTTCACCAACGCGGTACCTGGCACCCTGACCTCGCTCTCCCGTGCTGGGGCCTTTCTGATCGGCGGCTATTGGGTGATCCAGGGCACCTGGCAACTGGGCGCGCTGATCGCTTTTTCCACCTACCTGGGCATGGCCGTGGGGCCGGTGCAGAGCCTGCTGGGCCTGTACGTAGCGCTGCAACGCATGACCGTCAGCCTGGGCCGGGTGATGGAACTCAAGCGCGAGCCGGCGCAGGTCAGCCAGCCGCAACAGCCCCGCGATTTGCCGGCTGGTGTCGGCGACCTGCGTTTCGAGAATGTCTGGTTCGGCCACGACGAACGCGCGCAGCCGGTGTTGCGCGGGATCGACGCGCACATCCCCGGTGGGCTGAAAGTAGCCATAAGCGGGGCCTCGGGGGTCGGCAAGTCGACCTTGATCGACCTCTTGCAGCGCTTCTACGACCCGGATCAGGGCTGTATCCGCCTGGAAGGTATCGACCTGCGTGAGCTGGATTTGTTTGCCCTGCGGTGGCGCATCGCCGTGGTCAGCCAGGACATCGTGCTGTTTCGCGGCAGCCTGGCCGACAACCTCAGCTACAGCGCGCCCCAGGTCAGTCGCGCGGAAATCGAGAAGGTCGCCCAACTGGCGCAGCTCGACAGCTTGATCGAGTCATTGCCGCACGGGCTGGACAGCCAGCTAGGCGAACGTGGCCAGCAACTTTCCGGCGGTCAGAAACAACGCATAGCTATTGCTCGCGCGTTGCTGCAAGACCCGCTAATTCTGGTGCTGGATGAGGCCACCTCGGCGGTCGATGAGGCCACCGAACGGGAAGTGATCGCCGCCATCGACCAGCTGTTCAGTGGCCGTACGCGGATTCTGATCAGCCACCGGCCCTCGACCCTGGCGCAAGCCGAACTGCGTTTTGAGATGCACGATGGGCAGTTGTTGACCCGCCCCCTCGAGGAGCCCGTCTTGCATGGCCGCTGAGTTGCGCATCGGCATTATCGACAGCGGCCACAGCGCCGCGCAGGCCAGCCAGGTACTGGCTGCACGGCAGTTCTGGCTGGCGGACGAAAGCTTGCAGGAGGGCGAGGCTCAACTGGATTGCCTCGGGCACGGCACGGCGGTGCTGGCCGCCATCGCCGAGCGGGCGGCAGCCGCGCAATTTTGCGTGGCCCAGGTGTTCGGTGAGCGCTGGCTGACCAGCCCGCTGCAAATCGCCGCGGCAATTTACTGGCTGATGGAGCAGGACGTGGCGCTGATCAACCTGAGCCTTGGCGCACGCCAGGATCGTCCGCTGCTACGGGAGGCCTGCCAGGCCGCACAGGCGGCCGGCATCCTGCTCTGCGCGGCAAGCCCTGCGCGGGGCGAACCGGTGTTTCCGGCGAGCTATGCCGATGTGCTGCGGGTGACGGGCGATGCGCGTTGTGAGGGTGCGCAATGGTCCTGGCTGAACAGCCCGCAAGCGGATTTCGGCGCGCCGGTGGCCTCTGTCAGCAGTGGTCTGGCTGGCGCCAGTATTGCCAGCGCCGTGCTCAGCGGGCATGTCGCGGCTTATCTGCTGGAGCATCCCGCCGCCCGCGTGCCGGCAGTGCTCGAACACCTGCGCAGCCAGGCCGCGTTTGTTGGCCCGGAGCGGCGCGGGCTGGTGCCTTGATGGATAAACAGCATGATGAATAAGCAGATCGTCGTGCTCGGCGCTGGCCCGGCTGGCGCGGCAGTGGCCCTGGGGCTCAAGCGCCTGGGCTACGAGGTGTGCGTGGTCAGTGAATGGCGTCGTTTCGCGGCGCTGGAAGGGGTTTCTCAACGGGTGCTGGAGGGCTTGCGCCAGGCGGGGCTGCACCAGGCGCTAGCCAGTGCCTGCGCGGCTTCGCCACGGCAGGTGCGGTGGAACGGCGAAGCACATGCACCGAATGTGGAGCATCTGCTGGACAGGCCGGCATTCGATGCGGCGATTCGTCAGGACCTATTGGCGGCAGGCGTCGAGCTGATCGAGGCACGCGTGCGCGAGCTGAGTTCGACTGCCGAGGGCCATTGCCTGCAACTGGACAGCGCAAGCGGCCCGCAGACCTGTCACGCCGATTTTCTGGTGGAAGCCCGCGGGCGTCAGGCGCCGCTATCCGGCAAAGGCCTGCGCGGCCAGGAAACCCTCAGCCTGCTCAACCACTGGCAGGAACAGCCCGGCCCGGCTCGCTCGGCGGTGGAAAGCCTGGCCGATGGTTGGGCCTGGATGGCCCGCCTGGGCGATGGCCGCTGTTTCTGGCAGCTGACCCTCGATGTGGCCAGCACCGACCTGCCGGAAAAGTCCCAGCTGGCGGAATTTTGCGCAGCCCAGCGCGCGCAATCGACCCTGGTGCGCGAATTGTTCGGCGCGCCGGCCTTGCAACCGAGCGCATTGCATGCGCGCAGTAGCACGGCCACGCTGTGCTTGCAGACCAGCGGCGATAACTGGCTGCGCGTCGGCGATGCGGCGATGGCCGTCGATCCGCTCTCGGGCAATGGCATCTTCCAGTCGCTGTCGTCGTCGTTGCAGGCCCCGGCGGTGATCAACACCTTATTGCAAAAGCCCGAACGGGCGGCGCTGGCCCGACACTTTCATCAGCAGCGGGTGGAGCAACTGTTTCTGCGCTTCGCCAGGATCGGCCGCGACTTTTACGCCATGGAACAGCAGTGGGTCGCGCGGCCGTTCTGGCAGAGCCGGCGCAACTGGCCAGACGACCTGCCGCTGCATGCGCCGGCCGATTACGCGAGTCTGCGGGTGGCGCGGGCGCCGGTGATCAATGGCGAGTTGATCGATGAGGCTGACGTGGTGATAACCGCAGATCAGCCACTGGGGATCTGGCACCTGCAAGGGATCGAGCTGGCGCCGATCGTGCGCGCGCTGCACTCTGCACCGCTAACTGAGGTGCTGGCACCGCTGGCAGCGGAGCAACAGCGGCTGGTGTACGGCTGGCTGCGGGCCCAAGGCTATCGCCAGGCGTAGAGTCGTAGGGTGGGCTTTAGCCCACCGGGATGCCTGTGATGGTGGGCTAAAGCCCACAGGTTTTCTATTGGATCCCCGCCTTCCCGGGGAAGACGACCAGCGAGGGAGAGGGGCAGGTGCGCAATGACAGCTCATTCGACCACCCCTTTGCATAGCCCCCGCCCCTTCATGGCATTCGAACCGGCTGCTCTTGGTTACGCGGAACCCACCTCATTTCCGACCCAATGGGCACTTCAGGCCCCAGGATGTTGCGTCAGCCAATAGTCATCAAGCTGGCATTGCCACCTGCTGCCGCGGTGTTAACGCTGAGTGCCCGTTCGATTACGAGGCGCTCCAGCGGGACCGAGGTTTCACCATGGGACAAGCCTAGCACTCCGACTATTGCGCCCTTGCGCTTGGCTACCTGTTGGCAGACCGCACGCAATTGGTCTGAATCGCCGTGGTGCAATACTGCGTCATAGTCGGCCTCGTCTTTGCTCCAGTCGGCTACCAGCTGGATGCGCGCTTGCACGTCCATGGGCAAGCGGCCAAGCAGGGCGGCGGCTTGCTCCGGCCAGACGCAATGCGCCCCGACTGCAAGCACGGCGGCCAGCTGGATCAGGCGGTCGGCGTCGTTGTCAGCCAGGCAGAGCACCTGTTCTCTTGGCACCAGGCTGTAGGTATTGCGCTCACCCGTGGGCCCCGTCAGCGCTCTGCTTAGCCCGCTCTGGGACTGTTCGGCGAACTCTTTGCAGAGTGCCGCAAGAGCCTCCTCACCGTGGCTGGCAGCCCACTTCTTGAGCGACATGAACGGCTTGGCCAGAGCCTCACGCAGGCGAGCGTCGACCGGAGTGGCGGCGTCTTGCTGCGCAAATGAGCGGGCGATGGCATCCGCTGGTCGAGCCGACAGCAAGCGATACATGTACAGGGGGCCGCCGGCTTTCGGACCGGTGCCGGACAAGCCCTCACCGCCGAACGGCTGCACGCCGACTACCGCACCCACCATGTTGCGATTGACATAGAGGTTGCCGGCCTGGGCACGGTCAATGACCTTGGCGATGGTCTCGTCGATGCGCGTGTGTACGCCTAGGGTCAGGCCATAGCCGGAGCCGTTGATGTGCTCCAGCAAGTGATTGAGATTCTTGCGCTTGTAGCGGACGACGTGCAGCACGGGGCCGAAGATCTCGCGCTCCAGCTCGGCGAAGCTTTCCAGTTCGATCAGGGTCGGTGGGACATAGGTGCCGCGCTGGCTGACGTTCGCCTCGGTGCGTGCCGTCTGGTAGACCTTCCGACCTTTGGCGCGCATGGCCTGGATGTGTTTCTCGAGCCCGGCCCTGGCTTCGGCGTCGATCACCGGGCCTATGTCCACTGCCAGGGATTCCGGGTTGCCCAGGCGGCATTCGCCCATGGCACCTTTGAGCATTTCCAATACGCGTTCGGCCACGTCTTCCTGCACACAGAGCACGCGCAGAGCCGAGCAGCGTTGGCCGGCACTATCGAAGGCAGAGGCGACCACATCGCTGACGACCTGCTCCACGAGAGCGGAGGAGTCGACGATCATCGCGTTCTGGCCGCCGGTCTCGGCAATCAGTGGGATCGGGCGGCCCTGCGCGTCAAGCCGACCAGCGATGTTGCGCTGGAGGAGGCGGGCCACTTCGGTCGAGCCGGTGAACATGACGCCCTTGACGCGATTGTCGCCTACCAGACGGGCACCGACGGTCTCGCCGCGGCCCGGCAGGAGTTGTACAACGCCTTCCGGAATACCAGCCTCGAGGAGGATGCGCACGGCCTGGGCGGCCACCAGTGGTGTCTGCTCGGCCGGTTTGGCCAGGGCAGGGTTACCTGCAGCCAAGGCGGCAGCCACCTGCCCGGTAAAGATCGCCAGCGGGAAGTTCCACGGGCTGATGCAGACCACCGGTCCCAGCGGACGGTGGGTATCGTTGGCGAAATCGTTACGCGCCTGGGCGGCGTAGTAACGCAGGAAGTCCACGGCTTCGCGCACTTCGGAAATGGCGTTGGCAAAGGTCTTGCCAGCCTCGCGAACCAACAGGCCCATCAGGCTCTGGATTTCGTCTTCCATCAGATCTGCGGCGCGCTCCAGGGCGGTGGCGCGCTCGGAGGGCGGGGTTGCCTGCCAGATTGGCGCGACGCTAGTTGCGCACATCAGGGCATTGTCCACGTCGGCCTCGCTGGCTTCCTGGACCTGGCCGACGATGTCGCGATGATCCGCCGGGTTGCGCAGCGGCTGGGAACTGCCGTTCTGCACCGGGCACCCCAGCATTGGCGCTGCCTGCCAGGCCCCATGGCTGCTCGCCAGCAAGGCACTGGACAACGAGCCGAGACGCTGCTCATTGGACAGATCGATGCCGCTGGAATTGATCCGGCCCTTGCCATACAGGTCACGCGGTAGCGGAATGCGCGGGTGCGACAGGCCAAGGGTGCCTTCCTGGGCAGCGGCTTGCTCGATGCTTTCCACCGGATCGGCGACCAGTTCGTCGAGGGAGATGGAGTGGTCGGCAATGCGGTTGACGAAGGAGGTGTTCGCGCCGTTTTCCAGCAGCCGGCGCACCAGATAAGCCAGCAAGGTTTCATGGGTGCCGACCGGTGCGTAGATACGGCACGGACGGTTCAGCTTGCCCTCGGCGATCTTGCCCACCACCTGCTCGTAGAGCGGCTCACCCATGCCGTGCAGGCACTGGAACTCGTATTGGCCCGGGTAGTAGTTCTGCCCCGCAATCTGGTAGATGGCGGCCAGGGTGTGGGCGTTGTGAGTGGCGAACTGCGGGTAGATGGCTCCTGGCGCGGCCAGCAGCTTTCGAGCGCAGGCGATGAAGGACACATCGGTGTACATCTTGCGGGTGTAGACCGGGTAGCCTTCCAGGCCGTCAACCTGAGCACGCTTGATCTCGCTGTCCCAGTAGGCGCCCTTGACCAGACGGATCATCAGACGGTGGCGGCTGCGCCGGGCCAGGTCGATCAGGTAGTCGATCACATAGGGGCAGCGCTTCTGGTAGGCCTGAATCACGAAGCCGATGCCATTCCAGCCGGCCAGCCGCGGCTCGAAGCAAAGGCGCTCGAGCAGGTCCAGGGAAAGCTCGAGGCGGTCGGCCTCTTCAGCATCGACGTTCAGGCCGATGTCGTACTGCTTGGCCAGCAGGGTCAGTTGCAGCAGCTGCGGGTAAAGCTCGTCCATCACGCGCTCGTACTGGGCGCGGTTGTAGCGCGGGTGCAGTGCGGAAAGCTTGATGGAAATGCCCGGTCCTTCATAGATGCCACGGCCCTGGGAGGCCTTGCCGATGGCGTGGATGGCCTGCTCATAGGAGGCCAGATAGCGCTCGGCATCCTGCTTGGTCAGAGCCGCCTCGCCAAGCATGTCATACGAATAGCGGAAGCCTTTGGACTCGCAGTTGCGGGCGTTGGCCAGCGCTTCGGCGATGGTTTCACCGGTGACGAACTGCTCCCCCATCAAGCGCATGGCCATGTCCACGCCTTTGCGGATCAGCGGCTCACCGCTTTTACCGATGACCCGGCTGAGGGCGGTGGACAGGCTGGCCTCGTTATGGGTTGCGACTAGCTTGCCGGTCAGCAGCAGGCCCCAGGTGGCTGCGTTGACGAATATCGACGAGCTACGCCCCAGATGCGGATGCCAGTTGCCCGTGCTGATCTTGTCGCGGATCAGGGCGTCGCGAGTGCCCTTGTCCGGTATGCGCAGCAAGGCTTCAGCCAGGCACATGAGTGCCACACCTTCCTGAGAGGAGAGGGAGAACTCCTGCAAGAGCCCCTGAACTATTCCCGCGCGGCCGCTGGCGCTCTTCTGGTTGCGCAGCTTTTCAGCGATGCCGTAGGCCAGCTTGTGCGCGGCCTTGGCCGTCTCTTCAGGCAGGCGCGCTTGTTCCAGGAGCATCGGCACGACTTCCTGCTCGGGTCGGCGGTAGGCGGCGGTGATTGCTGCACGCAAAACGGACTGCGGCAGGATGCTTTCGGCAAACTCCAGAAAGGGCTGATGCACTGGCTCAGCCAGGGCTTCGCTCAATTCCAGATCACCCTCGTCCAAACGGTCGGCAATGCTTTGCAGCTCGGGCATGCTCATGCCGCTCTCAAGGGTGGTCAGATAGCTGTAGATCGCCTGTTTGATCAACCAGTGCGGCGTGCGCTCTATCTTTTGCGCGGCCTCTTTCAGGCGTTCGCGGGTTGCTTCGTCGAGTTTGACCCCAAAGGTGGTGCTGGCCATGACCTGTCCTGCCTGAATGAGTTGAGCTACCAAATAGTAGGAAATGAACACCAGACCCGGCGGGCTCTGAATAGCCGATCCCTGGTTTTCAGGGTGGCTGAGATCGGCGATAACCCAGACCGATGGCGGTGCCGATCTCGTCCTTACGCAGAGCCGTGGTTATTCGCCCAGATAGGCGGCGGTAACCTTCGGGTCTTGCAGCATCTGCTGGGCCTCTCCGCTCATGCTGATCAGGCCCGAGTCCATCACATAGGCACGATCCGCCGCCTGCAGCGCCAGCCGGGCGTTCTGCTCTACCAGCAGAACGGTCATGCCGGAGGCCGAGATGTCACGGATCACCTCGAAGATCTTCTCCACCATGATCGGCGAGAGGCCCATGGAGGGCTCGTCCAGCAGCAGCAGTTTGGGCTGACTCATCAGTGCCCGCGCCATCGCCAGCATCTGCTGCTCACCGCCGGACAGGGTGCCGGCGAGCTGTTTCGCCCGCTCCTTGAGGCGCGGAAAGAGGCTGAACATGCGCTCGATGTCGCTGGCGATATCCGCATCGTTGCGGCTGTAGGCGCCCATCTGCAGGTTTTCGGTGATGCTCATCCGCGCGAACACGCCGCGCCCCTCGGGCACCATGACCAATTTGCGTTCGAGCAGGTCGTGGGTTTGCAGGCCCTTGATCGACGTGCCTTGATATTCGATATCGCCTGCGCCCCAAGCTTGCAGGCCGGTGATGGCTTTCATGGTGGTCGATTTGCCGGCGCCGTTGGAGCCGATCAGGGTCACCAGTTCGCCCGTTCGGATTTCCATATCCACGCCTTTAACCGCCTGGATACCGCCATAGGCGACTTTGAGTCCGCTGATTTTCAGTATTGTCTGTGTCATGTGCGCAGCCCCCTGGGGCTAAACGGCGGAAGTGCCAAGGTAGGCTTCGATAACCGCCGGATGAGATTTGACGTCTTGCGGCAGGCCCTGAGCGATGACCTTGCCATAGTCGAGAACGGTCATCTGATCGCAGAGCCCCATCATCAATTTGACGTCGTGCTCGATCAGCAGAATGGTCTTGCCGTCGCCACGGATTTTCTCCAGCAGATCGCGCAGCTCGACCTTCTCGGTGGCGTTCATCCCGGCAGCCGGCTCGTCGAGCGCCAGCAGCTTGGGCTCGGTGGCCAAGGCGCGGGCGATCTCCAGGCGGCGCTGATGGCCATAGGAGAGATTGCGTGCTGTGTAGTTGGCGTACTTGCCGATGCCGACGTATTCGAGCAGGTCGTGAGCGATGTTGTCGATCTCGTCCTCCTCGCGGCGGGTGGCTTTGGTGCGCAGGATCGCGCCGAGAATGCCGGCCTTGGTGCGCACATGGCGCCCGACCATGACGTTCTCATGGGCCGTCATGTCGCCAAACAGGCGGATGTTCTGGAAGGTACGGGCAATGCCGATTTTAGCGACCTCATGCACGGCTGTCGGTTTGTAGATCTGGTCATCCAGACGGCATTCGCCAGTGTCCGGGGTGTACAGCCCCGTCACGACATTGAAGAAGGTGGTTTTGCCGGCGCCGTTGGGGCCGATCAGGCCATAGATGTCGCCACGGGCGACCTCGATACCGACGTCGCTAAGGGCTTTCAGGCCGCCGAAGCTCTTACTCATGCCTTTGACTGAAAGCAGGCTGGCTTGCTGGGTCATTGCAGCGGCTCCTTAGACTTGGCTCAGGTCGTTGCCCCGTCTCACGATGGGGCGATCTTCCTTACGGGGCGAAGGCCAGAGGCCAACAGGCCGATACAGCACGATGAGAATTATGGCCAGGCCATAGAGCAACTGGCGCACCACTTCCGCATCGATCAGCACTTTGCCGAAGATCGCGACTTGCAGAGGCGCGACTGTGGCGCGCAGGACTTCCGGCAGCACAGCCAGCAACACGCCGCCCAGAATGACACCAGGGATGTGTCCCATCCCGCCGAGTACCACCATGACCAGAACGGTGATGGACTCCATCAGGCTGAACGACTCGGGCGAGACAAAGCCTTGGAAGGAGCCGAACAGGGCGCCGGCAAGCCCACCGAAGGAGGCGCCCATGGCGAATGCCGTCAGCTTCAGATTGCGGGTGTTGATGCCCATGGCCTTAGCCGCGATTTCGTCTTCACGAATGGCGATCCAGCCACGACCAATCCGCGAGTGCTGCAGCCGGTGGCAGACGAAGGCGACGAGCACCACCACGACGACGAACAGGTAGTAATACAGCACTACCGAATCGAAGCGAACGCCGAAAAACGTATGGCGCATGGAGAAATCGAACCCGAAGAACGTGGCGGGATCGATCCCGGAGATACCCTTCGGCCCATTGGTAAAGTTCAGCGGGCGATCCAGGTTGTTGATGAAGATACGGATGATTTCGCCGAAGCCCAAGGTGACGATGGCCAGGTAGTCACCGCGCAGCCTGAGAGTCGGGGTCCCCAGCAAGATGCCGAAGAACGCGGCCAACAAAGCAGCGCCTGGCAGGATCAGCCACAGGCTCACATGCAATCCGGCAGGAAACATCTGCTGCAGCTCAACGAAATTGTTCGTGAGGTGGGTGGAGCCCAGCAATGCTGCGGCATAGGCCCCTATGGCATAGAAGGCGATATAGCCCAGATCGAGCAGCCCGGCCATGCCCACCACGATATTCAGCCCCAGGGCGAGCATGATGTAGAGCAGGGCGAAATCGAGCACCCGTACCCAATAGTTGCCCCCGACTGCGCCAATGACCAGGGGGGCAACGAGAACCAGGGCAACCAGCAGAATCGGCTTTATAAGATCGCTGCGGGAACCCTGCGTGTGCGGTTGATTCGTCATGATGAGTTTCCCCTTAGGCGCGATCGGATACGCGCTCGCCCAACAAACCCGAGGGGCGGAACACGAGAACGGTGATAAGGACGATAAAGGCGAATACATCCTGGTAGTGGGAGCCGAGTACCCCACCGGTCAGGTCGCCGATATACCCCGCCCCGAGGGACTCGATCAGGCCCAATAGCAGGCCGCCCAACATGGCCCCGCCCAAGTTGCCGATGCCGCCGAGCACGGCGGCGGTGAAGGCTTTCAGGCCGGGCAGGAAGCCCATGTAGAAGTGTGCATTGCCGTAGTTCGTCGCGGTCATCACACCGGCCAACGCCGCCAGTGCGCCACCCAGCATGAAGGTGATGGAGATGACTTTATTCGGGTTCACCCCCATCAAGCTGGCGATGCTGGGGTTCTCCGCCGTGGCCCGCATGGCCCGGCCCAGCTTGGTCTTGTTCACCAGTAGCAATAGGCCGGCCATTACCGCCAGCGACATGCCGATGATGATCATTTCCTTGAGGGTTATGGTGGCTTCGGTGGAGCCGATACTGATCGGATCGGTGGGCAATAGCTCGGGGAAGCTCAAGGGGTTGCGCGACCAGATCATCATGGCGATGGTCTGCAGCAAGACCGAAGCACCAATAGCGGTGATCAGCGGAGCCAGTCGCGGTGCCTTGCGTAGGGGGCGGTAGGCAATGCGTTCGAGTAAATAACTCAAGACTGCGCAGGTCAGCATGGCGATGAGCGACGCGAAGCCCAGCATCAGCCAGGGAGACAGGCCAGGAAAATACGCCTGCAACAGGCTCAAGACCGAAAAGGCGGTAAGAGCGCCGATCATCAAGACATCGCCATGGGCGAAGTTGATGATTCTGAGAATGCCATAGACCATCGTGTAGCCGAGCGCGATCAGTGCATAGATGCTGCCCAGTACCAAGCCGTTGACGACCTGCTGGATGAATAGGTCCATACCGACTCCATGACCGCCCGTACGGCGGCATGCCAATGGCTTCTTGGAGAAGGGGCGCTACCTGTTCGAAGAACAGTCGACCAGGAACTGACGAGGCCACTTCATTTTTGCTTTTGCCCTTTCCCCGAGCGACTCGGACCGCCCAGGGGATTCAGTACGTCTATGCCTGATTAAGCTTAGCCTTGATCACACGACAAGCTGCCAAATCCCAGGCTCCACAGCCAACGCTCTTGAACAGAATCGGCTTGGAGAAGTCGGGTTTGCTGTCGAGAGCAGAGGCTAGAGGCTTGACCCTGGACCAGTCGATATCCGCCTGGATCAGGTCGCCTGCCTCGTGACGGGCACCCAGCGGGTCATCGACATACAGGGTGCTGCCGGCGATGGTGATGGGGGCTATCTCGGCGGCATCCGGCGTGAAGGCGCCCACGCCGATCACCAGGCAACCGGGCTTGGCTAGTTCACTATAGACCGGCGTTTTACTGGTGGTCAGGGTGATCACGACGTCGGCATCTTGGTGGGCCGAACCATCATCGACCTTCACGTCCAGAGCCCCGCGCTGGTAGCGCGCAACGAATGCGGCGGTTTTTGCCGCTTCGTGGCCTCTGACCCGAACCTGGGCTTGCGGAAACATTTCGGCAATGGCTTCGACATGATTTGAAGCTTGTTTGCCCGTGCCGATCAGCAGGATCGACTTCGGCGGCCGCTCCAGCAGGCGAGCAATGGCCAGCATCGTCACGGCGGCGGTGCGACAGCCGGTAACGGTGGGCCGTCCACGGAGAACAGCAGCGTGCCGCGCAGCGCATCGCAACCCAGTACCTGGCCCTGGATGGTCGGCAGACCTTCTTTGGCGTTACGCGGATTGACGTTGACCAGTTTGTGAATCGCAATGTCGTCTGCGCTGGCCGGCATGGACAGCATCACACCACCTTCTTTGAGGGGGACGACCAGGCGCTCGGGGCTGATGATTTTGCCGGCGGCATATTCACGAATGGTTGTGCTTAGCGTGTCGACCAATTCGCGCATCGGCAACAGCTTGGCGGTTTCTTCTTGATTAAAGGTTTTCATCAAAATTTACCGAACCAGAAAGCCGTAGGTCAGAGGATCTTTTTCGTTGATGATCCAGCTGGCGAAGCCGTAGATCTGCGCATTCCCCCTGACCTCGGGGATCACCGCGGGGTAAGCGCGACCGTGGTTTCGCCGAGCACGCGGCCACTGAATACAGAGCCGATGACCGACTCGTTGACGAGCAAATCGCCCCAGCGCGAGCCGACCGCGCTGGTACAGTTGGGCGACACGGCCGGCAGTCCCTGAGCCGGTCGGCGAACGATCGACCTGACGGTCGGCGAAGATGCAGCAGTTGGCCTGAGTCGAACCCGCATGACGGGGAGCGCCATCGATGATGGTGCCGTAGATGTGGTTCAGTTCCGGCACATCGGGGTGGACGACGGGGAAGGCGGCGTTGGCGGGCCCTGTTTGAACCTCGGTCGCCGAAGCTTGATCAGCGGTGGCGACCGAGGCCTCGCTGATCTCAAGGCCCTTGGCGGCGCCCGGAGGTATAGAAGTAGCAAGGCGCCACCAAAGGCGATGTCGCCTTCCACCCGGCCGAAGCCTCCGGACGTATCGACGGCCACGTCACGGCACCACGATGATCGCCCCGCACGGGTCGACCAGCCACTGTCACTCGCCGACCTCAGGTCGATCGTTGCCGACCGGCCACGGACTGCCGCCGTGTCGCCCAACTGTACCAGCCGGATCGGCTCGACGCTGGGCCGATTTGCTCGTCAACGAGTCGGTCATCGGCTCTGTATTCAGTGGCCGCGTGCTCGGCGAAACCACGGTCGGCGCTTACCCCGCGGTGATTCCCGAGGTCAGGGGGAATGCGCAGATCTACGGCTTCGCCAGCTGGATCATCAACGAAAAAGATCCTCTGACCTACGGCTTTCTGGTTCGGTAAATTTTGATGAAAACCTTTAATCAAGAAGAAACCGCCAAGCTGTTGCCGATGCGCGAATTGGTCGACACGCTAAGCACAACCATTCGTGAATATGCCGCCGGCAAAATCATCAGCCCCGAGCGCCTGGTCGTCCCCCTCAAAGAAGGTGGTGTGATGCTGTCCATGCCGGCCAGCGCAGACGACATTGCGATTCACAAACTGGTCAACGTCAATCCGCGTAACGCCAAAGAAGGTCTGCCGACCATCCAGGGCCAGGTACTGGGTTGCGATGCGCTGCGCGGCACGCTGCTGTTCTCCGTGGACGGCCCCACCGTTACCGGCTGTCGCACCGCCGCCGTGACGATGCTGGCCATTGCTCGCCTGCTGGAGCGGCCGCCGAAGTCGATCCTGCTGATCGGCACGGGCAAACAAGCTTCAAATCATGTCGAAGCCATTGCCGAAATGTTTCCGCAAGCCCAGGTTCGGGTCAGAGGCCACGAAGCGGCAAAAACCGCCGCATTCGTTGCGCGCTACCAGCGCGGGGCTCTGGACGTGAAGGTCGATGATGGTTCGGCCCACCAAGATGCCGACGTCGTGATCACCCTGACCACCAGTAAAACGCCGGTCTATAGTGAACTAGCCAAGCCCGGTTGCCTGGTGATCGGCGTGGGCGCCTTCACGCCGGATGCCGCCGAGATAGCCCCCATCACCATCGCCGGCAGCACCCTGTATGTCGATGACCCGCTGGGTGCCCGTCACGAGGCAGGCGACCTGATCCAGGCGGATATCGACTGGTCCAGGGTCAAGCCTCTAGCCTCTGCTCTCGACAGCAAACCCGACTTCTCCAAGCCGATTCTGTTCAAGAGCGTTGGCTGTGGAGCCTGGGATTTGGCAGCTTGTCGTGTGATCAAGGCTAAGCTTAATCAGGCATAGACGTACTGAATCCCCTGGGCGGTCCGAGTCGCTCGGGGAAAGGGCAAAAGCAAAAATGAAGTGGCCTCGTCAGTTCCTGGTCGACTGTTCTTCGAACAGGTAGCGCCCCTTCTCCAAGAAGCCATTGGCATGCCGCCGTACGGGCGGTCATGGAGTCGGTATGGACCTATTCATCCAGCAGGTCGTCAACGGCTTGGTACTGGGCAGCATCTATGCACTGATCGCGCTCGGCTACACGATGGTCTATGGCATTCTCAGAATCATCAACTTCGCCCATGGCGATGTCTTGATGATCGGCGCTCTTACCGCCTTTTCGGTCTTGAGCCTGTTGCAGGCGTATTTTCCTGGCCTGTCTCCCTGGCTGATGCTGGGCTTCGCGTCGCTCATCGCCATGCTGACCTGCGCAGTCTTGAGTTATTTACTCGAACGCATTGCCTACCGCCCCCTACGCAAGGCACCGCGACTGGCTCCGCTGATCACCGCTATTGGTGCTTCGGTCTTGCTGCAGACCATCGCCATGATGATCTGGTCGCGCAACCCCTTGAGCTTCCCCGAGCTATTGCCCACCGATCCGATCAGTATCGGCTCCACCGAAGCCACCATAACCCTCAAGGAAATGATCATCATCGGCATGTCGCTGGCGGTAATGGCCGGCCTATTGCTACTGGTGAACAAGACCAAGCTGGGCCGGGCCATGCGGGCCACGGCGGAGAACCCCAGCATCGCCAGCTTGATGGGGGTGAACCCGAATAAAGTCATCTCCATCACCTTCATGCTGGGTGGCGCACTGGCGGCGTTGGCCGGTGTGATGACCGCGACGAACTACGGCAATGCACACTTCTACATGGGCTTCCTGCCCGGCCTGAAAGCCTTCACCGCCGCCGTGCTCGGCGGCATCGGCAACTTGGGCGGGGCCATGTTGGGCGGCCTGCTATTGGGCCTGATCGAGTCCCTCGGGGCGGGGTATATCGGCGACCTGACCGGTGGGGTACTCGGCTCCCACTACCAGGATGTATTCGCCTTTATCGTCCTTATCACCGTTCTCGTGTTCCGCCCCTCGGGTTTGTTGGGCGAGCGCGTATCCGATCGCGCCTAAGGGGAAACTCATCATGACGAATCAACCGCACACGCAGGGTTCCCGCAGCGATCTTATAAAGCCGATTCTGCTGGTTGCCCTGGTTCTCGTTGCCCCCCTGGTCATTGGCGCAGTCGGGGGCAACTATTGGGTACGGGTGCTCGATTTCGCCCTGCTCTACATCATGCTCGCCCTGGGGCTGAATATCGTGGTGGGCATGGCCGGGCTGCTCGATCTGGGCTATATCGCCTTCTATGCCATAGGGGCCTATGCCGCAGCATTGCTGGGCTCCACCCACCTCACGAACAATTTCGTTGAGCTGCAGCAGATGTTTCCTGCCGGATTGCATGTGAGCCTGTGGCTGATCCTGCCAGGCGCTGCTTTGTTGGCCGCGTTCTTCGGCATCTTGCTGGGGACCCCGACTCTCAGGCTGCGCGGTGACTACCTGGCCATCGTCACCTTGGGCTTCGGCGAAATCATCCGTATCTTCATCAACAACCTGGATCGCCCGCTGAACTTTACCAATGGGCCGAAGGGTATCTCCGGGATCGATCCCGCCACGTTCTTCGGGTTCGATTTCTCCATGCGCCATACGTTTTTCGGCGTTCGCTTCGATTCGGTAGTGCTGTATTACTACCTGTTCGTCGTCGTGGTGGTGCTCGTCGCCTTCGTCTGCCACCGGCTGCAGCACTCGCGGATTGGTCGTGGCTGGATCGCCATTCGTGAAGACGAAATCGCGGCTAAGGCCATGGGCATCAACACCCGCAATCTGAAGCTGACGGCATTCGCCATGGGCGCCTCCTTCGGTGGGCTTGCCGGCGCCCTGTTCGGCTCCTTCCAAGGCTTTGTCTCGCCCGAGTCGTTCAGCCTGATGGAGTCCATCACCGTTCTGGTCATGGTGGTACTCGGCGGGATGGGACACATCCCTGGTGTCATTCTGGGCGGCGTGTTGCTGGCTGTGCTGCCGGAAGTCCTGCGCGCCACAGTCGCGCCTCTGCAAGTCGCGATCTTCGGCAAAGTGCTGATCGATGCGGAAGTGGTGCGCCAGTTGCTCTATGGCCTGGCCATAATTCTCATCGTGCTGTATCGGCCTGTTGGCCTCTGGCCTTCGCCCCGTAAGGAAGATCGCCCCATCGTGAGACGGGGCAACGACCTGAGCCAAGTCTAAGGAGCCGCTGCAATGACCCAGCAAGCCAGCCTGCTTTCAGTCAAAGGCATGAGTAAGAGCTTCGGCGGCCTGAAAGCCCTTAGCGACGTCGGTATCGAGGTCGCCCGTGGCGACATCTATGGCCTGATCGGCCCCAACGGCGCCGGCAAAACCACCTTCTTCAATGTCGTGACGGGGCTGTACACCCCGGACACTGGCGAATGCCGTCTGGATGACCAGATCTACAAACCGACAGCCGTGCATGAGGTCGCTAAAATCGGCATTGCCCGTACCTTCCAGAACATCCGCCTGTTTGGCGACATGACGGCCCATGAGAACGTCATGGTCGGGCGCCATGTGCGCACCAAGGCCGGCATTCTCGGCGCGATCCTGCGCACCAAAGCCACCCGCCGCGAGGAGGACGAGATCGACAACATCGCTCACGACCTGCTCGAATACGTCGGCATCGGCAAGTACGCCAACTACACAGCACGCAATCTCTCCTATGGCCATCAGCGCCGCCTGGAGATCGCCCGCGCCTTGGCCACCGAGCCCAAGCTGCTGGCGCTCGACGAGCCGGCTGCCGGGATGAACGCCACCGAGAAGGTCGAGCTGCGCGATCTGCTGGAGAAAATCCGTGGCGACGGCAAGACCATTCTGCTGATCGAGCACGACGTCAAATTGATGATGGGGCTCTGCGATCAGATGACCGTTCTCGACTATGGCAAGGTCATCGCTCAGGGCCTGCCGCAAGACGTCAAATCTCATCCGGCGGTTATCGAAGCCTACCTTGGCACTTCCGCCGTTTAGCCCCAGGGGGCTGCGCACATGACACAGACAATACTGAAAATCAGCGGACTCAAAGTCGCCTATGGCGGTATCCAGGCGGTTAAAGGCGTGGATATGGAAATCCGAACGGGCGAACTGGTGACCCTGATCGGCTCCAACGGCGCCGGCAAATCGACCACCATGAAAGCCATCACCGGCCTGCAAGCTTGGGGCGCAGGCGATATCGAATATCAAGGCACGTCGATCAAGGGCCTGCAAACCCACGACCTGCTCGAACGCAAATTGGTCATGGTGCCCGAGGGGCGCGGCGTGTTCGCGCGGATGAGCATCACCGAAAACCTGCAGATGGGCGCCTACAGCCGCAACGATGCGGATATCGCCAGCGACATCGAGCGCATGTTCAGCCTCTTTCCGCGCCTCAAGGAGCGGGCGAAACAGCTCGCCGGCACCCTGTCCGGCGGTGAGCAGCAGATGCTGGCGATGGCGCGGGCACTGATGAGTCAGCCCAAACTGCTGCTGCTGGACGAGCCCTCCATGGGCCTCTCGCCGATCATGGTGGAGAAGATCTTCGAGGTGATCCGTGACATCTCGGCCTCCGGCATGACCGTTCTGCTGGTAGAGCAGAACGCCCGGCTGGCGCTGCAGGCGGCGGATCGTGCCTATGTGATGGACTCGGGCCTGATCAGCATGAGCGGAGAGGCCCAGCAGATGCTGCAAGACCCGAAGGTTACCGCCGCCTATCTGGGCGAATAACCACGGCTCTGCGTAAGGACGAGATCGGCACCGCCATCGGTCTGGGTTATCGCCGATCTCAGCCACCCTGAAAACCAGGGATCGGCTATTCAGAGCCCGCCGGGTCTGGTGTTCATTTCCTACTATTTGGTAGCTCAACTCATTCAGGCAGGACAGGTCATGGCCAGCACCACCTTTGGGGTCAAACTCGACGAAGCAACCCGCGAACGCCTGAAAGAGGCCGCGCAAAAGATAGAGCGCACGCCGCACTGGTTGATCAAACAGGCGATCTACAGCTATCTGACCACCCTTGAGAGCGGCATGAGCATGCCCGAGCTGCAAAGCATTGCCGACCGTTTGGACGAGGGTGATCTGGAATTGAGCGAAGCCCTGGCTGAGCCAGTGCATCAGCCCTTTCTGGAGTTTGCCGAAAGCATCCTGCCGCAGTCCGTTTTGCGTGCAGCAATCACCGCCGCCTACCGCCGACCCGAGCAGGAAGTCGTGCCGATGCTCCTGGAACAAGCGCGCCTGCCTGAAGAGACGGCCAAGGCCGCGCACAAGCTGGCCTACGGCATCGCTGAAAAGCTGCGCAACCAGAAGAGCGCCAGCGGCCCGCGCGGAATAGTTCAGGGGCTCTTGCAGGAGTTCTCCCTCTCTCTCAGGAAGGTGTGGCACTCATGTGCCTGGCTGAAGCCTTGCTGCGCATACCGGACAAGGGCACTCGCGACGCCCTGATCCGCGACAAGATCAGCACGGGCAACTGGCATCCGCATCTGGGGCGTAGCTCGTCGATATTCGTCAACGCAGCCACCTGGGGCCTGCTGCTGACCGGCAAGCTAGTCGCAACCCATAACGAGGCCAGCCTGTCCACCGCCCTCAGCCGGGTCATCGGTAAAAGCGGTGAGCCGCTGATCCGCAAAGGCGTGGACATGGCCATGCGCTTGATGGGGGAGCAGTTCGTCACCGGTGAAACCATCGCCGAAGCGCTGGCCAACGCCCGCAACTGCGAGTCCAAAGGCTTCCGCTATTCGTATGACATGCTTGGCGAGGCGGCTCTGACCAAGCAGGATGCCGAGCGCTATCTGCCTCCTATGAGCAGGCCATCCACGCCATCGGCAAGGCCTCCCAGGGCCGTGGCATCTATGAAGGACCGGGCATTTCCATCAAGCTTTCCGCACTGCACCCGCGCTACAACCGCGCCCAGTACGAGCGCGTGATGGACGAGCTTTACCCGCAGCTGCTGCAACTGACCCTGCTGGCCAAGCAGTACGACATCGGCCTGAACGTCGATGCTGAAGAGGCCGACCGCCTCGAGCTTTCCCTGGACCTGCTCGAGCGCCTTTGCTTCGAGCCGCGGCTGGCCGGCTGGAATGGCATCGGCTTCGTGATTCAGGCCTACCAGAAGCGCTGCCCCTATGTGATCGACTACCTGATCGACCTGGCCCGGCGCAGCCGCCACCGTCTGATGATCCGTCTGGTCAAGGGCGCCTACTGGGACAGCGAGATCAAGCGTGCTCAGGTTGACGGCCTGGAAGGCTACCCGGTCTACACCCGCAAGATGTACACCGATGTGTCCTTCATCGCCTGCGCTCGAAAGCTGCTGGCCGCGCCAGGAGCCATCTACCCGCAGTTCGCCACTCACAACGCACCCTGGCGCCATCTACCAGATTGCGGGGCAGAACTACTACCCGGGCCAATACGAGTTCCAGTGCCTGCACGGCATGGGTGAGCCTCTACGAGCAGGTGGTGGGGCAAGATCGCCGAGGGCAAGCTGAACCGTCCGTGCCGTATCTACGCACCGGTCGGCACCCATGAAACCTTGCTGGCTTATCTGGTGCGCCGGCTGCTGGAAAACGGCGCGAACACTCCTTCGTCAACCGCATTTGCCGACCACTCCATCTCCCTCGACGAACTGGTCGCCGATCCGGTGGAAAGCATCGAGCAAGCCGCTGCCCAGGAAGGCACCCTTGGCCTGTCGCACCCGCGCATTCCGCTACCTTACCGCGTTTGACCGGGGATGGCAAGGGCCGGATCAATTCCAGCGGCATCGATCTGCCAATGAAAGCAGCGGCGTCTCGGCTCGTTGCCAGGCCTGCCTGGCAGAGCAGCCATGGGGCCTGGCAGCAGCGCCAAGCGCTGGGCCCGGTGCAGAACGCAGGTTCCCAGCCGCTGCGCAAAGCCCGCGGCATCATCGCGACATCGGTCGGCCAGGCTCCAGGAAGCCAGCGAGGCCGACGTGGGACAATATGCCCGTGATGTGCGCAACTAGCGTCGACGCCATCGCAGGCAACGCCGGCCCCCGAGCGCCGCGCACCGCCCTGGGAGCAGCGCCGCAGATCTGGATCGGAAGACGAAAAATTCCCAGAGCCTGGATGGCCTTATGGTTCGCTCAGAGGCTCGGCAAGGACCTTTTGCCGAACGCCATTTCGAATGCGCGGAGACCGGGACTTCCTGCGGTTACTTTACGCCGCCCAGGCGCTAAACGATTTCGCCAACGCATACCCACCGTCCGCTGGGACCGGTTGGTCTGCATCAGCCCGTGGAACTTCCCGCTTGGTCATCTTTAGGTCTAGGTGGCTCCCGCCTGGCTGCAGGAAAACCCTGCCTGCCAAACCGCCGAGCAGAGACACCACTGGTGGCCGCGCCAGCCTGCGCATCTCTCCTCGAGCTGATATTCCGGATACTGCGATTGCTCACAACTCCTTTGCGGGCCGCGGCTGACGACCCTACGGGCCGTCTGCGTAGGCAACCACATCGGCGTCCAAGCCGGCCGATCATGTTCACCGGCTCGACCGAAGTGGCCCGCCTTCTCCAGCGCATACAGCGCTGGTGGCTTCGACGCGCAGGGCCGCCCGATCCCCTGATTGCCGAGACCGCGGGCGCAGAAAACGCCGGTATGATCGTGCGGACTCCTCCCGCCTCTCGACTGGCAGCAGAGGTCGTGCAGCGCAGTGGTGGGTGCGCCTCTAGCCTTCGATAGTGCCGGCCAACGCTGCCTCGGCTCCTGCGCGGTTGCTCTGTGCTGCAGAAAAGACGTGGCCGAAACGCGTATTGGAAATGCTCAAATGGTGCCAGCGAATGCCGCCTGGGCAACCCGAATCCCTGGCAGTGGAACCTAGCCGGGTGATCGAACGCGAAGCCGGGCCGGGCTCCGAGAAACACACCAGGCCAGGCGCGCCAAACGTCGGAAGATCTACCAAGCACGGCACGCGACCGAGGCGAACGTCAGCCAGCGCGGCACCTATGCTCCCACCGACCCTGATGCGAACTGGAAAAAAGCTTCGCCGAGCTGGAGCGCCGAGATCTTCGGACACCCCGTGCTGCACCGCGGTCGTCCGCTACAGCGCAAGAATCTCAATCACTTGACTGGAGCACCAGTTCAACGGCTCCCGGCTATGGCCCTACCCTAGGCGTACCACACGGCGCCATCGACAAGACCATCGCCAAGGTCATTTGACCGTGCCAGGCCGGGCAACCTCTATGTTCAATCGCCAACATGGTGGCTGCGGTAGTCGGCGTGCGCCGTTCGCGGTAGAGGGTCTTGTCCCGCACCGGTCCGAAGCCCGGCCGGGCCCCCTGTAACATGTAGTCGCTGCTGTCGGCCCTCGAACACCAGCGGCATGCCATTCGCCCCTCATTGCGCAGCAAGACGCCGCCACTCCGGTCGACGGCATCGCCTGCGTGAGGCTTTCCTGGCCAAGCCGTTCATGTCGCTCCAAGAAAGTGGAGCTGCCAGCCACGGTGAGGGAGGGCTCTTGCCGGCACTCTGCAAAAGTTCTGCCGAACAGTCCCAGAGCGGGCTAAGAAAGAGCGCTGACGGGAGCCCCACGGGTCGTGAGGCGGCAATACCTTACAGCCTGGGCCCAAGAGAACAGGTGCTCTGCCTGGCTGACACACGACGCCGACCGCCTGATCCAGGCTGGCCGCCGGCTTGATCCTTTGGGGCGCATGCGTCTGGCCGGAGCAAGCCGCCGCCCGCTGCTGTCCGCTTGCCCATGACGTGCAAGCCGCGGCATCCAGCTTGGTAGGCCGACTGGAGCAAAGACGGAGGGCCGACCTTAATGACGCAGTATTTGCACCACGGCGGATTCAGACCAATTCGTGCGGTCTGCCAACAGGTAGCCAGAAGCGCGCAACGCCAATAGGTCGCGAGTCTAGGCTTGTCCATGGTGAAACCTGGTCCGCTGGAGCGCCTCGTAATCGAACGGGCAACTCAGCGTTAACACCGCTATTGGCAGCAGGTGGCAAATGCCAGCCTTGAATGACTATTGCTGGACGCAACATCCTGGGGCCTGAAGTGGCCCATTTGGTCGGAAATGAGGTGAAGTTCCGCGTTAACAAGAGCAAGCCGTTTCGAATGCCATGAAGGGGCGGGGGCTATGCAAAAAGGGGTGGCTCAATGAGCGTATACATGCGCACCTGCCCTCTCCCGCGCTGGTCGTCTTCCCGGGAAGCGCGGGAGCCAGATAGAAAACCTGTGGGCTTTTAGCCCACCATCACAGGCATCCGGTGGGCTAAAAGCACACTCCTACGACTCACGCCTGGCGATAGCCTTGGGCCGCAGCCAGGCCGTACACCAGCCGCGGTTGCTTCCGCTGCCAAGCGATGCCCAGCACCTCGTTAGCGGTGCAGAGAGTGCAGCGCGCGCCACGATCGCGCCAGCTCGATCCCTTGCAGGTGCCAGACCCCAGTGGCTGCAGTCTGCGGTTACACCACGTCAGCCTCATCGATCAACTCGCCATTGATCACGCGCCGCCCGCGCCACCCGCAGACTCGCGTAATCAGGCGCGGCGCATCACGCGGCAGGTCGTCTGGCCAGCTGCGCCGGCTCTGCCGCAAAACTGGCCGCGCGACCCCACTGCTGTTCCATGGCGTAAAAGTCGCGGCCGATCCTGGCGAAGCGCAGAAGACAGTTGCTCCCAGCCCGCTGCTGATGAACAGTGTCGGGCCAGCGCCGCCCGTCGGGCTTTTTGCCAATAAACGGTGTTGAGTCACCGCCGGGGCCTGCAACGACGACGGACAGCGACTGGAAGATGCCATTGCCCGAGAGCGGATCGACGGCCATCGCGCATCGCCGACGCGCAGCCAGTTAATCGCCGCTGGGTCTGCAAGCACAGCCCGTGGCCCGTGCTACTGCGCGCATGCAATGCGCTCGGTTGCAAGCCGGCGCGCCGAACAATTCGCGCACCAGGGGTTCGATTGCGGCGCGCTGGCTGCGCAAATTCCGCCACGCTGGGAACTTTTCCGGCAGGCGTGTGCTGCCCTACATCGAAGGTCAGCTGCAGAAACCCAGCGGCCAATCCGCCCAGGCGGGCGCATCCCAGGCCCGACATCGGCCAGGCTTTGTCCACCGCCGAGCGAAGCCCGGTCGGCGGTTCCTGCCAGTGGTTGAGCAGGCTGAGGGTTCCTTGGCCGCGCAGAGCCTTTGCCGGATAGCGCGCCTGACGCCGCGGAGCTCCACCAGAAAATCGGCGTGACAGGTCTGCGGCCGCTTGCGCTGTTCCGAGTTGCAGGCAATGGCCCTCGGCAGTTCGAACTCAGCTCGCGCACGCGTGCCTCGATTTCAGCTGACGCCTGCCGCCAATGAGGTTCCTGGACCGAATCGGCATGAATGCCGCCTGTCCACAGGCATGATGCCCACACTTCGGTTGGCATGTGTTTCGCCGTTCCACGCAAGCCTGCCGTGCCAAGCCGCGCAGGCAACTGGCGTAGCGCCTGGGTGCAGCCCCGCCTGGCGCAAGCCCTCCAGCACCGTTTGAGGGTGAAACCCCTTCCCAGCGCCGCGAACGACGCCGATTCACTGACCACGCACACCTCGCGTAGCACAGGCGCTTGAGCCCCAGCCACTGCAGCGCCGAGCCGGGCCAGCGCCGAGCACGACGAATCTTGCTTATCATCATGCTGTTATCCGAGCTCCATCAAGGCACCAGCCGCGCCGCTCCGGCCAACAAACCTGGCCTGGCGTGCGCAGGTGTTCCGAGCCACTGCCGCACGCGGGCGGCGGGCATGCGTCCAGCAGATAAGCCGCGACATGCCCGCTTGAGACGGCGCTGGCAATACTGGCGCCCAAGCCCAGGACCACTTGCTGACAGAGGCCACCGGCGCGCCGAAAATCCGCTTGCGGCTGTTCAGCCAGGACCATTGCGCACCCCTCACAACGGGCGCATCGCCTCCACCGCACCAAGCACATCGGACAAGTAGAGCTCGCCGGAAACACCGTCGCCCCGCGCAGGCTTGCCCGCGCAGAGCAGGATGCCGGCCGCCTGTGCGGCCTGGCAGGGCCGTCCGTAGCAGCGGAACGATCCTGCGATGCGCCAAAGGCTCAGCTTGACAGGCGCCACGTTCCTGCTTCCACAGCCAGTAATTTGCCCGCGATTTTTGCAGCGGCTGGTCAGCCAGCGCTCACGAACACCCTGGCACCACGGCAAAAATTGCGCGGCTGACGCCCGCTCGGCGATGGCGGCAGCACTTCGCCGTGCCGTGCCCGAGGCAATCCTTAGTTGAGCCTCGCCCTTCCTGCCAAGCTTTCGGTCCGCCAGCCAGAACTGCCTTGCAGCTCTAGTACCTGGGCTGGCCTGCGCCGGCCGCTGTGGCCGCATGTCGAGAATGCCCGATGCGCAACTCAGCGGCCATGCAAGACGGCGGTCCTCCTCGAGGGGCGGTCAACAACTCCCATCGTGCATCTCAGAAACGCAGTTCGTGCTGGTCCGCCAGGGTCGGAGGCCGGGGGCTGATCAGAATCCGCGTACGGCCACTGTAACAGCTGGTCGATGGCGTGCGATCACTTCCCGTGTCTGTGGCCCTCATCGACCGCCGAGTGGCCTGCATCCAGCACACAGAATTAGCGCGGTCTTGCAGCCAACGCGCGAGCAATAGCTAATGCGTTGTTTTCTTGACCGCCGGAAAGTTGCTTGGCCCCACGTTCGGCCTAGCTGGCTGTCCAGCCCGTGCGGCTAATGACTCGATCAAGAGCTGTCGAGCTGCGCCCCAGTTTGGGCGACTTTCTCGATTCGCGCGACTGAGCCTGGGCGCCTGTAGCTGAGGTTGGTCGGCTCAGGCTGCCTGACGAAAACAGCACCGGATTCCTGGCTGACCCACGCGATTGCGCCAGCCGTCAAGGGCAATACAAATCCAGCTCACGCAGGTCGAGACCTTCCAGGCGTGATACAGCCCTGATCCGGGTCGCAGAAGCTGCTGCAAGAGGTCGATCAAGGTCAACTTCGCCGACCCCCGAGGCCCCGCTTTTTATGGCTACTTTCAGCCCACCGTGGGGAGTGTGCTCGGCGATCCCGCGCCCAACAGCCGGCTGCGCGCGTTGCGTCGTTGGCCGCAAGCCAGACCATTCTCGAAACGCAGGTCGCCTGACACCAGCGGCAATTCGCGGGGCTGTTGCGGCTGGCTGACCTGCGCCGGGCTCGCGCTTGTGAGTCCCAATCCCCGTCCCTAGCTGACGGGTCATGCGTTGCAGCGGCCTACGTACGTAGCGCCTCAGCAGGGCTCTGCACCGGCCCCACGGCCGAGTGCCAGGTAGGTGGAAAAAGCGATCTAGCGGCGCCCAGTGGCCAGGTGCCCTGGATCACCCAATAGCCGCCGATCAGAAAGCCCCACACGGAGAGCGAGGTCAGGGTGCCAGGTATCCGCGTGGTGAAGAACTCGGTCACCTTGCAACTTCAGCAACTGGCGCGTTGATCGCCTTGTTCCACCTACCTGGGCAGGCCGTGGGGCCGTGTTGCAGAGGCCTGCTGTGGCCTGTACGTAGCGCTTGCAAACGCATGACCGTCAGCCTGGCCGGGGGGAGGGACTCAAGCGGCGAGCCGGCGCAGGGTCAGCCAGCCGCAACAGTCCCCGGCGATGCCGGCTGAGTGTCGGCGACCTTTCGTTTCGAGAATGTCTGGTTCGGCCACGACGAAACGGCGCGCTTAGCCGGTTGTTGGCCGGGATCGACCGCGCACATCCCCGGTGGGCTGGAAAGTAGCCATAAGCGGGGCCTCGCGGGGTGCGGCAAGTCGACCTTGATCGAACCTCTTGCGAGCGCTGCTACGACCCGGATCAGGGCTGATCCGCTCTGGAAGGTATCGACGGTGAGCTGAATTTGTTTGCCCTGCGTGGTGGCAGACGCATCGCCGTGGTCAAGCCCAGGACATCGTCTGTTTCGCGGCAGCCTGCACGACAAACCTCAGCTTACAGCGGCCCAGGCTCAAGTCGCGCGAAATCGAGAAGTTTTCGCCTCCAAACTGGGCTGCAGCTCGACAAGGCTTGATCGAGTTCATTCCGACCCGGGCTCGACACCAGCTTAGGCGAACGTGGCAGCAACTTTCCCGGCGGTCAGAAACAGACGCATAGCTATGCTCGGCCGCACGTTGCTTGCAACGACCGCTTAATTCTGGTGTGCTGTGTCGAGGCCCACCGTCGGGGCGGTCGATGAGGCCACCGAACGGGAAAGTGATCGCGCCATGACCAGCCTGTTCATGCCGTGTACGCGGATTCTTTGATCAGCACCGCGCACCTCGACCCTGGCGCAAGCCGAAACTGCGTTTGAGATGCGATGGGCAGTGTTGACGCCCCCTCGGAGGAGCCCGTCTTGCTATGTCCGCCTGAGTGCGCATCTGGCATTATTCGACAGCGGCCCACCTACGCCGCGCGGCCAGCCAGTACTGGTCTGCAACGCCAGTTCTGGCTTGGCGGACGAGAAGCTTGTCACAGGAGGGCGGAGGCGCAACTGGATTGCCTCGGCACGCACGGCGTGGCTGGCCGCCTCGCCGAGCCGGGCGCAGCCGGCTGAATTTTGCTGCTGGCCCAGGTGTTCGGTCGAGCGCATGGCTGACCACGCCCGCTGCAAATCGCCGCGGCAATTTACGGCTGATGGAGCAGGACGTGGGTCGCTGATCAAACCTTGAAGCCTGGGCGCACGCCAGGATCGTCCGCTGCGACGGGAGGCCTGCCAGGCCGCACAGGGCGCCGGCATCCTGCTCTGCGCGGCAAGCCCTGGCGCGGGGCGAACCTGGTGTTTCCGCGAGCTATGCCATTGCTCTGCGGGTGTCGGGCGATGCGCGTTGTGAGGGTGCGCATATGGTCCTGTGTCTGAACAGCGCAAGCGGGATTTCGGCGCGCTCGTGGCCTTCTGGTCAGCAGTGTCTGGATGGCGCCAGTATTGCCAGCGCCCGTGCTGCTCTCAGCGGGCATGTCGCGTCTTATCTGCGGAGCACGCCCGCGCGCTCGCGTGGCCGCATGCGCGAAACACCTGCGCAGCAGCCGCGTGTTGTTGGCCGGAGGGCTGGCGGCGGGCTGGTGCCTTGATGGATAAAACAGCGATGATGAATAAGTCAGTATCGTCGTGCTCGGCGCTGGCCCGGGCTGGCGCGGCAGTGCCCTGGGCGCTCAAGCGCCTGGGCTACGAGGTGTGCGTCCGTGGTCAGTGAATGGCGTCGTTTCGCGGCGCTTGGAAGGGTTCTCAACGGGTGCTGGAGGGCTTGCGCCAGCGGGCTGCACCAGGGCTAGCCAGTGCCTGCGCGGTTCGCCACGGCAGGTTGCGGCTGGAACGGCGCCGAAGCACATGCTACCGAATGTGGAGCATCTGCTGGACAGGCCCTGCATCTGATGCGCCATCGTCAGACCTATTGGCGGCAGGCGTCGAGCTGATCAGGCCCACGCGTGCGCGTAGCGACGTTCGTACTGCCGTAGGGCCATTGCCTCAAACCTGAGACAGCGCAAAGCGGCCCGCCAAGAGCCTGTCACGCCGATTTCTGGTGGAAGCCCGCGGGCGTCAGGCGCGGCTATCCCGGCAAATGGCCTTGCGCGGCCAGGAAACCCTACCAGCCTGCCTCAACCACTGGCAGGAGACTAGCCCGGCTCCGGCTCGCTCGGCGGTGGAAAGCCTGGCCGATGTTGGGCCTGTGAGGGCCCGCGATCTGGGCGATGGCCGCCGTTTCTGCAGCTGACCCGCGATGTGGCCAGCTAGCGACCTCCGGAAGAATAGTTCCCAGCTGGCGGTAATTTTGCGCAGCCCAGCGCGCGCCAATCGAACCTGCGTGCGGCGAAATGTTTCGGCGCCGCCGGCCTGTGCAACGAGCGTTCATTGCATGCTGCGCAGTAGCACTGGCCACGCTGTGCTTGCAGACCAGCGGGCGATAAACTGGGCTGCGCGGTTTCGCGATTGCGTCGATGGCCGCTCGATCCCGCTCTCGGGCAATGCCATCTCCCAGTCGCTGTCGTCGTCCCGTTGCAGCCCCGGCGGTGATCAACACCTTATTGCAAAAAGCCCCGAACGGCGGCGCTGCCCGACACTTTCTGATCAGCAGCGGGTGGACAACTGTTTCTGCGCTTCGCCTATGGATCGTGCCGCGACTTTTACGCCATGGAACAGCAGTGGGTCGCGCGGCCGTTCTGGCAAGCCGTTCGCAACTGGCCAGACGAACCTGCCTGCTGTCATGCGCCGGCCGTATTCCGCGAAGTCTGCGGGTGGCGGCGGGTCGCCGCTCTTGATTCAAGGGGCGATGTTGATCGAGAGGCTACCGTGGTTGATAACCGCAGATCAACCACTGGGATCTGCACCTGCAAGGGATCGATGCTGGCGCCGATCGTTGCGCGCGCTGCACTCTGCACCCTAACTGAGGTTGCTGGCACCGCTGGCAGCGAGAGCAAACTAGCGGGCTGGTGTACGGGCTGGCTGCGGTGCTTCCCAAGGCTATCGCCAGCGTTAGAGTCGATGCTCGTACTGTGGCTTTAGCCCATCCGGGATTGCCTTTGATCGGTGGCTAAAGCCCACAGGTTTTCTATTTGGGATCCCGCCTTCCCGGGGAAGACGATCCAGCGAGGGAGAGGGCAGGTGCGCAATGACAGGCTCATTCGAACCACCCCTTTGCATAGACCCCCGCCCCCCTTCATGCATTCTGAAACCGGCTGCTCCTTGGTTACGCGGATACCCACCCCTCAATTTCCGACCCAATGTGGCAACTTCAGGCCCCAGGATGTTGCGTCAGCCAATAGTCATCAAGCTGGCATTGCCACCTGCTGCCGCTCTAGGTTGTGTTTAACCCTGAGTGCCCGTTCGATTACGAGGCGCTCCAGCGGGACCGAGTTCACAGACAAAGCCTAGCACTCCACTATTGCGCCCTTGCTCTGCTTGCGCTACCGTTGGCAGACCGCACCGCAATTTTGGTTCTGAAGCGCCGTGGTGTGCCAAATGACTGCGTCATAGTCGGCCGTTCGTCTTTGCTTCCAGTCGCGCTAACCAGTCTGGATGCGCGCTGCACGTCCTCATGGGCAAGCGGCCAAGCCAGGCGGCGGCGTTTGCTCGGCCATGACGCCAATGCGCCCCGCTGCAAGGCACGGCGGCCAGCTTGATCAGGCGGTCGGCCTGCGTCTGTTGTCAGCCAGGCCAGAGCACCTGTGCTCTTGCACCACGCTGTAGGTATTGCGCTCACCGTGGGCCCCGTCAGCGCCGCTGCTTAGCCCCGCTCTGCGGACGTTTCGGCGAACTTCTTGCGAGTAATGCCGCAAGAGCCTCCTCACCGTGGCTGTTAGCCCCACTTCTGAAGCGACATGAACGCTTGGCCAGGAGCCTCACGCAGGCGAGGCGTCGACCGGTTAGTGGCGGCGTCTTGCGCCAAGATGGCTGGCGATGGCATCCGCTGTCGAGCGCGTACAGCAAGCGATACATGTACAGGGGCGCCCGCCGGCTTTCGGACCGGTGCCGAAACAGCCCTTCACCGCCGAACGGCTGCACGCCGACTACCGCACCCCTACCATGTTGCGATTGACATAGAGAGTTGACCGCCTGGGCACGGTCAATGACCTTGGCGTATGTTCGTCGCATGCGCGTGTGTACGCCTAGTGTCAGGCCATCAGCCGGAAAGCCTGTTGATGTGCTCTCAGGCAAGTGATTGAGATTCTTGCGCTTGTAGCGGACGACGTGCAGCACTGGCCGAAGATCTCGCGCTCCAGCTCGGCGAAGCTTTTCTCTAGTTCGATCGAGTCGGTGGGACATACGTTGCCGCGCTGGGCTGAACGTTCTCCTCGTTGCGTAGCCGTCTGGTAGACCTTCCGGACCCTTTGGCGCGCATGGCCTTGGATGTGTTTTCTCGAGCCCGCCTCTGGCTTCGGCGTCGAGCGATTCACCCGGGGCCTTATGCCACTGCCAGTGAGTTCCGGCGTGCCCAGGCGGCATTCGTCCCATTGGCACCTTGAGCATTATCAGATACGTCCGTTCCGGCCACGTCTTTCCCTGCACACCAGAGCACGCGCAATCCGAGCAGGCGTTGGCCGGCACTATCGAAGGCAGAGGCGACCACATTCGCTGAGACACTGCTTCCACGACGAGCGGAGGAGTGCGCGATTTCATCGCGTTCTGGCGCCGGTCTCGGCAATCAGTGGATTCGGGCGGCCCTGACGCGTCAACGACCATCGAGTTGCGCAAATGGAGGAGGCGCGGCGCACTTCGGCGAGCCGCTCTGAAAGCATGACGCCCTTGACGCGATTGTCGCCTACCAGACGGCCACCCGGACGGTCCTCGCCCGCGGTCCCGGCAGGCAGTTGTACAACGCCCTGCGAATACCAGCCTCGAGGGTGCAGTGGATTGGGCGCGCACGGCCTGGCGCGGCCACCAGGGTGGTGCTGCTCGCGCCGGTTTGGCCAGGGGCAGGCGTTACCCTAGCCAAGCCAAGCGGCAGCCACCTGCCCGGTTTAAAGATGCGCCAAGCGGGAAGTTCCACGGCTGATGCAGAAACTGTCCCAGCGGAACGGTGGGGTAATCGGTGGCTTTAAATCGTTACTGCAGCCTGGGGCGGATCGTAGAAACCAGGGTAAGTCACGCTTCGCGCACTTCGAATGGGCGTTGCGAAAGAGTCTTGCCAGCTCGCGAAACCCCAACAGGCCATCAGGTCTCGGGCATTCGTCTTTCCATCAGATCTGCGGCGCGCTCCAGGGCGGTGGCGCGCTCGGGAGGGCGTGCGTCCTGGCCAGATGCTCTGCGCGACGCTAGTCTGCGCCACATTCAGGGCATTTCACTGTCGGCCTCGCTGGCTGCCTGTACCTGGGCCGACATGTCGCGATCTGATCGCCGGGTTCGCAGCGGCTGGGAACTGGCCGCTTCTTGCACCGTGGCAACCCCAGCATTGGCGCGCCTTGCAGGCCCCATGGCTCTCGCCAAGCAAGGCACTGGACAACGAGCCGAGACGCTGCTCATTGACAGATCGATGCGCTGGGAATTGATCCGGCCCTTGCCATACAGCTCACGCGCGGTAGCGGAAGGCGGCGGGTGCGACAGGCAAAGGGTCCTTCCTGGCAGCGGTCTTGGTACTCGATGCTTATCCACCGGATCGGCGACCATTGTCGAGGGGAGATGGATGTCCCAATGCGGGCGTGACGGAAGGAGGTGTTCGCGCCGTTCTCCAGCAGCCGTGCGCCACCAGATAAGCCAGCAAGGTTCATGGGTTGCGCACTCGGTGCGTAGATGACGCACGGACCGGTTCAGCTTCTCCGCGGCGAGCTTGCCCACCACCTTCTGCTCGTAGAGCGCTCCACCCATGCCGTGGCAGGCACTGGAACTTCGTATTGGCCCAGGTAGTAGTTCTGCCCGCAATCTGGTAGATGCGGCCAGGGTGGGGCGTTGTGAGTGCGAACTGCGGTGTAGATGTCTCCTGGCCGGCCAGCAGCTTTCGAGCGCAGGCGATGAAGGACACATCGGTGTTATGCATGTCTTGCGGGTGCTAGACCGGTTAGCCTTCCAGGCCTCAACCTAGCACGCTTGATCTCGCCTGTTCCCAGTAGCCGCCCTTGATGACCAGACGGATCATCAGACGGTGGCGGCTGCGCCGGGCCAGGTCGATCAGGTAGTCGATCACATAGGGGCAGCGCTTCTGGTAGGCTGAATCACGAAGCCGATGCCATTCCAGCCGGCCAGCCGCGGCTCGAAGCAAAGGCGCTCGAGCAGGTCCAGGGAAAGCTCGAGGCGGTCGGCCTCTTCAGCATCGACGTTCAGGCCGATGTCGTACTGCTTGGCAGCAGGGTCAGTTGCAGCAGCTGCGGGTAAAGCTGTCCATCACGCGCTCGTACTGGGCGCGGTTGTAGCGCGGGTGCAGTGCGGAAAGCTTGATGGAAATGCCGGTCCTTCATAGATGCCACGGCCCTGGGAGGCCTTGCCGATGGCGTGGATGGCCTGCTCATAGGAGCCAGATAGCGCTCGGCATCCTGCTTGGTCAGAGCCGCCTCGCCAGCATGTCATACGAATAGCGGAGCCTTTGGACTCGCAGTTGCGGGCGTTGGCCAGCGCTTCGGCGATGGTTTCACCGGTGACGAACTGCTCCCCCATCAAGCGCATGGCCATGTCCACGCCTTTGCGGATCAGCGGCTCACCGCTTTTACCGATGACCCGGCTGAGGCGGTGGACAGGCTGGCCTCGTTATGGGTTGCGACTAGCTTGCCGGTCAGCAGCAGGCCCCAGGTGGCTGCGTTGACGAATATCGACGAGCTACGCCCCAGATGCGGATGCCAGTTGCCCGTGCTGATCTTGTCGCGGATCAGGGCGTCGCGAGTGCCCTTGTCCGGTATGCGCAGCAAGGCTTCAGCCAGGCACATGAGTGCCACACCTTCCTGAGAGGAGAGGGAGAACTCCTGCAAGAGCCCCTGAACTATTCCCGCGCGGCCGCTGGCGCTCTTCTGGTTGCGCAGCTTTTCAGCGATGCCGTAGGCCAGCTTGTGCGCGGCCTTGGCCGTCTCTTCAGGCAGGCGCGCTTGTTCCAGGAGCATCGGCACGACTTCCTGCTCGGGTCGGCGGTAGGCGGCGGTGATTGCTGCACGCAAAACGGACTGCGGCAGGATGCTTTCGGCAAACTCCAGAAAGGGCTGATGCACTGGCTCAGCCAGGGCTTCGCTCAATTCCAGATCACCCTCGTCCAAACGGTCGGCAATGCTTTGCAGCTCGGGCATGCTCATGCCGCTCTCAAGGGTGGTCAGATAGCTGTAGATCGCCTGTTTGATCAACCAGTGCGGCGTGCGCTCTATCTTTTGCGCGGCCTCTTTCAGGCGTTCGCGGGTTGCTTCGTCGAGTTTGACCCCAAAGGTGGTGCTGGCCATGACCTGTCCTGCCTGAATGAGTTGAGCTACCAAATAGTAGGAAATGAACACCAGACCCGGCGGGCTCTGAATAGCCGATCCCTGGTTTTCAGGGTGGCTGAGATCGGCGATAACCCAGACCGATGGCGGTGCCGATCTCGTCCTTACGCAGAGCCGTGGTTATTCGCCCAGATAGGCGGCGGTAACCTTCGGGTCTTGCAGCATCTGCTGGGCCTCTCCGCTCATGCTGATCAGGCCCGAGTCCATCACATAGGCACGATCCGCCGCCTGCAGCGCCAGCCGGGCGTTCTGCTCTACCAGCAGAACGGTCATGCCGGAGGCCGAGATGTCACGGATCACCTCGAAGATCTTCTCCACCATGATCGGCGAGAGGCCCATGGAGGGCTCGTCCAGCAGCAGCAGTTTGGGCTGACTCATCAGTGCCCGCGCCATCGCCAGCATCTGCTGCTCACCGCCGGACAGGGTGCCGGCGAGCTGTTTCGCCCGCTCCTTGAGGCGCGGAAAGAGGCTGAACATGCGCTCGATGTCGCTGGCGATATCCGCATCGTTGCGGCTGTAGGCGCCCATCTGCAGGTTTTCGGTGATGCTCATCCGCGCGAACACGCCGCGCCCCTCGGGCACCATGACCAATTTGCGTTCGAGCAGGTCGTGGGTTTGCAGGCCCTTGATCGACGTGCCTTGATATTCGATATCGCCTGCGCCCCAAGCTTGCAGGCCGGTGATGGCTTTCATGGTGGTCGATTTGCCGGCGCCGTTGGAGCCGATCAGGGTCACCAGTTCGCCCGTTCGGATTTCCATATCCACGCCTTTAACCGCCTGGATACCGCCATAGGCGACTTTGAGTCCGCTGATTTTCAGTATTGTCTGTGTCATGTGCGCAGCCCCCTGGGGCTAAACGGCGGAAGTGCCAAGGTAGGCTTCGATAACCGCCGGATGAGATTTGACGTCTTGCGGCAGGCCCTGAGCGATGACCTTGCCATAGTCGAGAACGGTCATCTGATCGCAGAGCCCCATCATCAATTTGACGTCGTGCTCGATCAGCAGAATGGTCTTGCCGTCGCCACGGATTTTCTCCAGCAGATCGCGCAGCTCGACCTTCTCGGTGGCGTTCATCCCGGCAGCCGGCTCGTCGAGCGCCAGCAGCTTGGGCTCGGTGGCCAAGGCGCGGGCGATCTCCAGGCGGCGCTGATGGCCATAGGAGAGATTGCGTGCTGTGTAGTTGGCGTACTTGCCGATGCCGACGTATTCGAGCAGGTCGTGAGCGATGTTGTCGATCTCGTCCTCCTCGCGGCGGGTGGCTTTGGTGCGCAGGATCGCGCCGAGAATGCCGGCCTTGGTGCGCACATGGCGCCCGACCATGACGTTCTCATGGGCCGTCATGTCGCCAAACAGGCGGATGTTCTGGAAGGTACGGGCAATGCCGATTTTAGCGACCTCATGCACGGCTGTCGGTTTGTAGATCTGGTCATCCAGACGGCATTCGCCAGTGTCCGGGGTGTACAGCCCCGTCACGACATTGAAGAAGGTGGTTTTGCCGGCGCCGTTGGGGCCGATCAGGCCATAGATGTCGCCACGGGCGACCTCGATACCGACGTCGCTAAGGGCTTTCAGGCCGCCGAAGCTCTTACTCATGCCTTTGACTGAAAGCAGGCTGGCTTGCTGGGTCATTGCAGCGGCTCCTTAGACTTGGCTCAGGTCGTTGCCCCGTCTCACGATGGGGCGATCTTCCTTACGGGGCGAAGGCCAGAGGCCAACAGGCCGATACAGCACGATGAGAATTATGGCCAGGCCATAGAGCAACTGGCGCACCACTTCCGCATCGATCAGCACTTTGCCGAAGATCGCGACTTGCAGAGGCGCGACTGTGGCGCGCAGGACTTCCGGCAGCACAGCCAGCAACACGCCGCCCAGAATGACACCAGGGATGTGTCCCATCCCGCCGAGTACCACCATGACCAGAACGGTGATGGACTCCATCAGGCTGAACGACTCGGGCGAGACAAAGCCTTGGAAGGAGCCGAACAGGGCGCCGGCAAGCCCACCGAAGGAGGCGCCCATGGCGAATGCCGTCAGCTTCAGATTGCGGGTGTTGATGCCCATGGCCTTAGCCGCGATTTCGTCTTCACGAATGGCGATCCAGCCACGACCAATCCGCGAGTGCTGCAGCCGGTGGCAGACGAAGGCGACGAGCACCACCACGACGACGAACAGGTAGTAATACAGCACTACCGAATCGAAGCGAACGCCGAAAAACGTATGGCGCATGGAGAAATCGAACCCGAAGAACGTGGCGGGATCGATCCCGGAGATACCCTTCGGCCCATTGGTAAAGTTCAGCGGGCGATCCAGGTTGTTGATGAAGATACGGATGATTTCGCCGAAGCCCAAGGTGACGATGGCCAGGTAGTCACCGCGCAGCCTGAGAGTCGGGGTCCCCAGCAAGATGCCGAAGAACGCGGCCAACAAAGCAGCGCCTGGCAGGATCAGCCACAGGCTCACATGCAATCCGGCAGGAAACATCTGCTGCAGCTCAACGAAATTGTTCGTGAGGTGGGTGGAGCCCAGCAATGCTGCGGCATAGGCCCCTATGGCATAGAAGGCGATATAGCCCAGATCGAGCAGCCCGGCCATGCCCACCACGATATTCAGCCCCAGGGCGAGCATGATGTAGAGCAGGGCGAAATCGAGCACCCGTACCCAATAGTTGCCCCCGACTGCGCCAATGACCAGGGGGGCAACGAGAACCAGGGCAACCAGCAGAATCGGCTTTATAAGATCGCTGCGGGAACCCTGCGTGTGCGGTTGATTCGTCATGATGAGTTTCCCCTTAGGCGCGATCGGATACGCGCTCGCCCAACAAACCCGAGGGGCGGAACACGAGAACGGTGATAAGGACGATAAAGGCGAATACATCCTGGTAGTGGGAGCCGAGTACCCCACCGGTCAGGTCGCCGATATACCCCGCCCCGAGGGACTCGATCAGGCCCAATAGCAGGCCGCCCAACATGGCCCCGCCCAAGTTGCCGATGCCGCCGAGCACGGCGGCGGTGAAGGCTTTCAGGCCGGGCAGGAAGCCCATGTAGAAGTGTGCATTGCCGTAGTTCGTCGCGGTCATCACACCGGCCAACGCCGCCAGTGCGCCACCCAGCATGAAGGTGATGGAGATGACTTTATTCGGGTTCACCCCCATCAAGCTGGCGATGCTGGGGTTCTCCGCCGTGGCCCGCATGGCCCGGCCCAGCTTGGTCTTGTTCACCAGTAGCAATAGGCCGGCCATTACCGCCAGCGACATGCCGATGATGATCATTTCCTTGAGGGTTATGGTGGCTTCGGTGGAGCCGATACTGATCGGATCGGTGGGCAATAGCTCGGGGAAGCTCAAGGGGTTGCGCGACCAGATCATCATGGCGATGGTCTGCAGCAAGACCGAAGCACCAATAGCGGTGATCAGCGGAGCCAGTCGCGGTGCCTTGCGTAGGGGGCGGTAGGCAATGCGTTCGAGTAAATAACTCAAGACTGCGCAGGTCAGCATGGCGATGAGCGACGCGAAGCCCAGCATCAGCCAGGGAGACAGGCCAGGAAAATACGCCTGCAACAGGCTCAAGACCGAAAAGGCGGTAAGAGCGCCGATCATCAAGACATCGCCATGGGCGAAGTTGATGATTCTGAGAATGCCATAGACCATCGTGTAGCCGAGCGCGATCAGTGCATAGATGCTGCCCAGTACCAAGCCGTTGACGACCTGCTGGATGAATAGGTCCATACCGACTCCATGACCGCCCGTACGGCGGCATGCCAATGGCTTCTTGGAGAAGGGGCGCTACCTGTTCGAAGAACAGTCGACCAGGAACTGACGAGGCCACTTCATTTTTGCTTTTGCCCTTTCCCCGAGCGACTCGGACCGCCCAGGGGATTCAGTACGTCTATGCCTGATTAAGCTTAGCCTTGATCACACGACAAGCTGCCAAATCCCAGGCTCCACAGCCAACGCTCTTGAACAGAATCGGCTTGGAGAAGTCGGGTTTGCTGTCGAGAGCAGAGGCTAGAGGCTTGACCCTGGACCAGTCGATATCCGCCTGGATCAGGTCGCCTGCCTCGTGACGGGCACCCAGCGGGTCATCGACATACAGGGTGCTGCCGGCGATGGTGATGGGGGCTATCTCGGCGGCATCCGGCGTGAAGGCGCCCACGCCGATCACCAGGCAACCGGGCTTGGCTAGTTCACTATAGACCGGCGTTTTACTGGTGGTCAGGGTGATCACGACGTCGGCATCTTGGTGGGCCGAACCATCATCGACCTTCACGTCCAGAGCCCCGCGCTGGTAGCGCGCAACGAATGCGGCGGTTTTTGCCGCTTCGTGGCCTCTGACCCGAACCTGGGCTTGCGGAAACATTTCGGCAATGGCTTCGACATGATTTGAAGCTTGTTTGCCCGTGCCGATCAGCAGGATCGACTTCGGCGGCCGCTCCAGCAGGCGAGCAATGGCCAGCATCGTCACGGCGGCGGTGCGACAGCCGGTAACGGTGGGGCCGTCCACGGAGAACAGCAGCGTGCCGCGCAGCGCATCGCAACCCAGTACCTGGCCCTGGATGGTCGGCAGACCTTCTTTGGCGTTACGCGGATTGACGTTGACCAGTTTGTGAATCGCAATGTCGTCTGCGCTGGCCGGCATGGACAGCATCACACCACCTTCTTTGAGGGGGACGACCAGGCGCTCGGGGCTGATGATTTTGCCGGCGGCATATTCACGAATGGTTGTGCTTAGCGTGTCGACCAATTCGCGCATCGGCAACAGCTTGGCGGTTTCTTCTTGATTAAAGGTTTTCATCAAAATTTACCGAACCAGAAAGCCGTAGGTCAGAGGATCTTTTTCGTTGATGATCCAGCTGGCGAAGCCGTAGATCTGCGCATTCCCCCTGACCTCGGGGATCACCGCGGGGTAAGCGCCGACCGTGGTTTCGCCGAGCACGCGGCCACTGAATACAGAGCCGATGACCGACTCGTTGACGAGCAAATCGCCCAGCGCGAGCCGACCGCGCTGGTACAGTTGGGCGACACGGCCGGCAGTCCCTGAGCCGGTCGGCGAACGATCGACCTGACGGTCGGCGAAGATGCAGCAGTTGGCCTGAGTCGAACCCGCATGACGGGGAGCGCCATCGATGATGGTGCCGTAGATGTGGTTCAGTTCCGGCACATCGGGGTGGACGACGGGGAAGGCGGCGTTGGCGGCCTGTTTGACCTCGTCGCCGAACTTGATCAGCGTGGCGACCGAGGCCTCGCTGATCTCAAGGCCCTTGGCGGCGCCGGAGGTATAGAAGTAGAAGGCGCCACCAAAGGCGATGTCGCCTTCCACCCGGCCGAAGCTCGGCGTATCGACGGCCACGTCACGCAGATAGATGAACGACGGCACGTTGACGAAGCGCACGCTGCCACAGGTCGAACCATCCCACTCCACGTAAGCTTCGATAAAGCCGCAGGGCGCATCGATGCCTACCCGCGTTTCAGGCTCTGTGCGTTGCACCCAGCCGAGTTCGACGGCCGTGGTGGCCAGGGCGATCACGCCATGCCCGCAGTGGTCGCTGTAGCCTTCGTTATGCACGAAGATGATGCCGAAGTCCGCCCCTCGGCTTACCGGATCGGTGAGATAGCCGGCATACATGTCAGCGTGCCCACGTGGCTCGAAGATCACCGCTTTACGCAGTTCATCGATGTTGTCCTTGATCCACTGGCGGCGTTCGACGATGGTCTTGCCGGGAAACCGCGGCAGACCACTGGTGACGATCCGGAAGGGTTCGCCACCGGTGTGCACTTCCACCGTGTCAATCATTCTACCTAGCTGCATGACGACCTCTGTCCAGCGCGTTACTGGACTACCTTGAGCTGACCGTTTTCGAAGGTATAGACCGTGCTGGGAGCGCCGGTCAGGTCGCCTTTTTCATCGAAGCGGTATTCGCCGGCGATGCCTTGGTACTGGGTCTTCGGCAGTTGCTTCAGCAGATCCTGCGAGTCGGTGCTGTCGGCCTTTACCATGGCTTCGGCGAGCAGCATCATGCCGTCGTAGAAACTCACGCCGTACACCTGGGTGTCGCTGTTGAAGCGCTCCTTGTACGTCTTGGTGAAGGCCCGGCCTTTTTCCATGCTGTCGAGGGCGATGCCACCTTGTGCGCAATAGACTACCGAGGCATCCGGGCCTGCCAGTCGGCCCATATCCGGGGTGCAGATGCTGTCACCGCCGAGCAATTTGGCCGGCAGCTGGCGCTGGCGCATCTGCTTGACCAGCGGAGCGCCTTGGGCGGCATAGCCACCGAGGAAGATCACGTCAGGCTTCTTGATCTTGATCGAGCCGAGGATGGCGAGGAAGTCTGTCGCGCTCGAGCTGGTGTATTCCTGAGCGATGATTTTTATCCCCTGGCGCTCCGCTTCTTTGCTGAACTCCTCGGCCAGACCCTGGCCGTAGGCCGTACGGTCATCGATCACCGCGGCAGTCTTGGCGTTCAGCTTCTTGGCGGCGTAATTCGCCATGGTGCCGCCAAGCTGCGCATCGCTGGCGCCAATCCGGAAGACGTTGGCGAAGCCTTGAGTGGTGAGCGCCGGGTTGGAAGCCACGCTCAGTATCGGCACCCCCGCACGCTTGTAGACGGCCGAAGCGGGTAGGGCGACCCCCGAGTTATAGGGGCCAAGGACCGCCACAACCCCCTCATCGACCAGTTTTTGGGCAATCTGCACCCCAACACGCGGGTCCCCCTGGTCATCTTCTGAAATCAGTTCGAACTGCAGCTTTTCACCGCCAACGACCACGCCTTTCTGGTTCAGCTCGTCGAGAGCCATGCGCACGCCATTTTCGTTGTCCTTGCCACTGACGGCTTGCGGGCCAGTCAGAGGGCTACTCAGGCCAATCTTTACGACCTGATCTGCCTGGGCAACAGAGACGGCAGAGGCGGCGATAGCGAGTGCAAGAAGGCAGGCGACAGACTGGTTTTTATTTTTCATCGAGTGATCTCCTAGGAGAGGGGGCGGCCAGACTGGCGGCTTGCCGTTTCTATTCCTGTCTTGCCGGTCAATCGACCAATTTACATTGCACTGGTCAGCGTAGCACCAGTCGGATGAGGGAATGCCCCATGCCTATATTTTCTATGTTGAGCAGCACATCGAGTGGGCGTCGGGGTATAGCTCGCAGTTGATGCTTGGTTTTTTATTTTCGGGATCAGATCATGCAAACAGCCATCATCGGCAGTGCCGCACTAGCGGCCTGTGTGGCTGGTTCCATTAATCAACTTCGGCGCCGGAAGCCGCGATCCAGCGTTGCAATGGATCAAAGTAGCCGTGCTACGACTCGTCATTGCGCCTTGCCACGCGACTTCCGGCATCCGAGTTTAAGTTAACGAACTAACCGTACAGGCCACTAGGGTGGACAAATCGCCGAGGCGTTATGTCCACCCTGGGAAACTGTTGGCTTACAAGCGGACCAGCACCGACTTCAGCTCGGTGTAGTGCTCGATGGCCGCCGCGCCCATCTCGCGGCCGACGCCGGACATCTTGTAACCGCCAAAGGGCAGGGCCGGGTCCAGGGCGCTGTGGCAGTTGACCCAGACCGAGCCGGATTTGATCCGCGGGATCATCTTGTGTACCGCCGCGAGGTTGTTCGACCAGATGCTGGCGCCCAGGCCATAGCGGTTGTCGTTGGCCAGGCGGATCGCCTCATCAATATCGTCGAAGGGCATCGCCACCAACACTGGGCCGAAGATTTCTTCCTGTACCAGCGGGCCGCGTTGATCGACATCGACAAGCACCGTCGGTTTGACGAAATAGCCGGGGCCGAATTGCTCGCCACCACAGGCGATGGTGGCGCCCAGCTCACGGCTGCGCTCGATGTAGCCGAACACGCGCTTCTGCTGGCGGGCGGAAATCAGCGGGCCCATGGCCACGCTCGGATCGAGGCCATTACCGAGCTTCATGCCGTTGGCGATGTTGGCGACGTCGGCGATCACGTTGTCGAAGTGCTTGCGCTGTACATACAGGCGCGAGCCGGCGCAGCAAACCTGGCCTTGGTTGAAGAAGATGGCGCTGGCCGCACCGGCGGCCGCTTGTTGCAGGTCGGCATCTTCCAGCACCAGGGTCGGCGACTTGCCGCCCAACTCCAGAGTGACGCGGGTCATGTTGTCCATGGCCGCCTTGCCGATCTGCTTGCCGACTTCGGTGGAGCCGGTGAAGGTCAGCTTGTCGACATCCGGGTTGTGGCTGAGCGCGGCCCCCGCCTCGATACCGGTGCCGGTGACTACGTTGAAGACGCCCGCCGGATAGCCGGCTTCGAGTACCAGTTCGCCGAGCTTCAAGGCCGACAGCGGGGTTTCGTCCGCAGGCTTGAGCACCACGGTGCAACCGGTCGCCAGCGCCGGGCCGAGCTTCCAGCAGGCCAGCAGCAGCGGGAAGTTCCAGGCGACTATGGCGCCGACCACACCGATGGCTTCGCGGCGGATAAAGCCATGGAACTGATCATCCGGCATCAGCGGCATCGACACATCGACGCAAGAGCCTTCGATCTTGGTGGCCCAGCCGGCCATGTAGCGCAAAAAGTCGATAGACAGTTGCACGTCCATCAGCCGTGCCACTTGCGCGCTTTTGCCGTTGTTCAGGCATTCGATCTCGGCCAGTACCTCGGCATCGCGCTCCATCAGATCGGCCAGGCGCCACAGCAGATTCTGCCGTTCGCGTGGGCGCATGCGGCTCCAGGGCGAATCGTCGAAGGCCTGACGGGCGGCCTGCACAGCACTGTCGACGTCAGCCTTGGCTGCGCGGGGCACCTCGCTCAGCACTTCACCGGTGGCCGGGTTACGCACGCTCATGGTCGCGCCACTGGCAGCATTGAGCCATTGCTCGCCGATCAGCATTTTATGCCTACGCTGAATGAACTCGAGCGTCTTCGGGTTGAGGGGCAGGTTAGGTGGCAGGGAAGAACTCATGGAATCAGCCTCAGTTTTGCTCTTGGGTGACAGCTCTTTCGCAACCGTCATGCCAAGCCGGGACCATTTCAATAAGTGCATGAAATTGAAGGGCTTTAATCTTCATTTTGGATCCGAGAGGCAACCTCGCCTGTAACAGTTTGAGACGGCTTGAGACAGCCCTGGAGCAGGCCGGGATGCCAGCCGTCAGGTGCTCTGCGATGGTCTGTCGCAGAGTTATACAGCTGTCGCGAAATTAAACGCCGGACGCTCGAGTCGTAAGTCTGGATATTGTTATAAAAGTCGATCATCTATCTGATTCATAAGAACTTTATAAAGGCTGGCACGCAATGTGTATTTGCCGTGACAGTCGCACGCCTACCTAGTAGCTGGGCAGTGGCGCCAACCATAAGAAAAAAACCGTGGAGGTCTGATTTTGAAGATGACACTACTTCGGCATTACCTGAGCGTCGGAACGCTAGCGCTGGCTGTTGGCGCCGCGTTGCAATCGCCCCAGGCTATGGCTGCAAGGGATGGCGCAACCATCCTCAAAGAGACCTGTCAGGGATGCCACATCCCGGAAGGCGACAAGGACCTGAGCCGCATCAGTCATCAGCGTAAAACGCCCGAGGGCTGGCTGATGAGCATTGCGCGGATGCAGATCATGCATGGTCTGCAGATCGGCGACGAGGATCGCCGCTCCCTGGTCAAATACCTCGCCGACAAACAGGGCCTGGCGCCAAGCGAAACCGATGGCGTGCGTTACGCCTTGGAGCGCCGGCTGAACAGCGTCGAGCAGTTCGACGAGAAATTCACCCAGATGTGCGCACGCTGCCACTCCGGTGCGCGGGTGGCCCTGCAGCGCCGCCCGGCCAAGGAATGGGAGCACCTGGTCAACTTCCACCTCGGCCAGTGGCCGTCGCTGGAATACCAAGCGCAGGCGCGTGACCGCGACTGGCTGGATATTGCGCTGAAAGAGATGGTTCCTGAGCTGGCCAAAAGATACCCGCTGGACAGCCAGGCCTGGACCGACTGGCAGCAACAGCGCCCGGACGCGGCGCAGTTGGCCGGCGAGTGGAGCTTCAGTGGTCACCTGCCGAGCAAGGGCGATGTTCGCGGCCTGATGAGCGTCACGCTCAGCGGCAAGGATGAGTTCAAGGTCAGCCTCAATGGTCAGTACGCCGACGGCAAACCGTTCGACGGCAGCGGCTCGGCAGTTCTGTTCAACGGCTACGAATGGCGCGCCAACCTCAAAGTCGACGGGGTCGCCATGCGCCAGGTGTTCGCCGCCAATGGCGAGGAAATCCGCGGACGGATGTTCGAGACCGAGCACGATGAGCGCGGCCTGGATTTCGTCGCCGCCAAGCAAGGCACGGCGCGCTTGCTCTCGGTACAGCCGGAGTACCTCAAGGCCGGCAGCGAAGCCGAGCTGACGCTGGTCGGCAGCGGCCTGAGCGGCCAGCCGGGGTTCGGTGAAGGTGTCGAGGTGCTCTCGGTGCTGGAGCAGACTCCCGAGCGCGTGCGGGTCAAGGTCAGGGCCGCCAGCAATGCGCCGGTCGGCGTGCGGGTGGTCAGCCTGGGTGCGCTCAAGGGTGCGAGCCTGGCGGTGTACCAGCAGATCAGCGAGGTCAAGGTGGTGCCAGACTTCGCCGTGGCGCGGGTCGGTGACAACGGCGGCTCGACGCCCAAGGTGCAAGGCCGTTTCGAGGCCGAGGCCTGGGGCCAGGGTGCCGATGGCAAGGCTTACCGGATTGGCTTCGTGCCGGCTAAGTGGACGGTGGAGGCCTTCGACGAGCGCGCGGCCGAAGATCAGGACGTCAAGTTCGCCGGGGTCATGAGCGCCGCAGATGGCGTATTCACGCCGGCCGGTGCCGGGCCGAACCCAGAACGCAAGATGTCCACCAACAACGCCGGCAATCTCAAGGTCATCGCTGCGGTGCAGGAGGGCGGGCAGTCCCTCAAGGGCGAAGGCCACATGATCGTCACCATTCAACGCTGGAACAACCCACCAATCCCTTGATCGCGCAGCACCTGGACGGGCGCCGCTCGCTCAGGTCTGAACGGCTGGATTGAGAAGATTCTCGGAGGTTGTAATGGGCGCTATTTTGAATTTGGTTGAACGCAATCTGCACGAAGTGAAAGTCGATGCAGAGCGCATGTTGTTCCACATTCCCAGCAGTTCGCTGTTTCAGACGGATGAGCTGACGGCCGGCATCATCGATGCGTTGCGTCAGCACGCTTGCTCTTCGGATGAGCTGGTACAACGGCTGGCCGGGCGTTTCGTCGATGCTGAGGTGAACGAAACATTGCGTGACCTGATGGCGCTGGAAGTGGTCAGTGATGGCTCGCCGCTGACGCCGGATATCACCGCCAAACGTGTCGAACGTATTGCCTTGAATACCGTCGTGTTGAACGTCAACACCGGCTGCAACCTGAGCTGCACCTATTGCTACAAGGAAGACCTGGACAAGCCTTCTGCCGGCAAGAAGATGCAGCTGGATACCGCCATCGCCTCGGTGGAGATGTTGATCAAGGAGTCGCCGGACGAGCAGCGTTACACCGTGGTGTTCTTCGGTGGAGAGCCGCTGAGCAATCGCAAGCTGATCGAGGAGATGGTCGATTATTGCGAGAAGCGTTTTGCCGAACTCGGCAAGTTCGTCGAGTTCGTCATGACCACCAACGCCACCTTGCTTACCGAGGAAGTGGCCGACTACCTGAATCGTCACCGTTTCGGTCTGTCCATCAGCATCGACGGGCCGAAGACGGTGCACGACCGCAACCGCATCACCGTGGGCGGGCAGGGCACCTATGAGGTGGTCAGAAAAAAGGCCGAGATGCTCCTGGCGCGCTACAACAGCCGCCCGGTTGGCGCACGGGTGACCCTGACGCGCGGCATCACCGACGTCGAGCACATCTGGGATCACCTGTTCAATGAGTTGGGTTTCGCCGAAGTCGGCTTCGCACCTGTGACCTCGGGTGACCTGAGCGACTTCAACCTCAGCTCCGAAGAGCTGGTCGAAGTCTTCGCCAATATGAAGGTGCTCGGCCGGCGTTACCTGGAAGCTGCACTGGAGCACCGCAATATCGGTTTCTCCAACCTGCACCAGCTGATCACCGACATCCATGAAGGCCACAAGAAGGCGCTGCCGTGCGGTGCCGGGCTGAAGATGCTGGCGGTTGACCACAAAGGTGAGCTGAACCTCTGCCACCGTTTTACCGGTTCGGATCTGCCGACCTTCGGCAACGTTCATGAGGGGGTAAAGCAGGTGGAGCTGGGCGACTTCCTCTCGAAGCGCCTGGACCGCACCGGCACCGGCTGCGAAAGCTGCCGCATCCGCAATCTGTGTTCCGGCGGTTGCTACCACGAGAGCTACGCGCGCTACGGCGACCCAACCCACCCGACCTATCACTACTGCGATCTGATGCGCGACTGGGTGGACTTCGGCATCGAAGTCTACAGCCGCATCATGGCCGGCAACCCGGCCTTCATCAGCAGTTACATCACTCCGCGGAAGGCGAAATGAGATGAAGCACCTGAAGCCGATCAATAACAAAGCACAAAAATTGGAACAGGCCGCCCAGGAAGACCGTATCGAGGAGGTGCTGGCGATGAGCACCGTGGTCGGGTGTTCCTCGACTACCGACCCGGGTTGGGAAATCGATGCCTTCGGTGGCGTCAGCTCGCTCTGCCAGCCGATGGAAGCCGACTTGTATGGCTGCTCCGACCCTTGCTGGTGGCCAGCCCAGGTGCCGGACATGATGAGCACCTACCCGGACTGGAACAAGGATGCAATCAGCTCCAACGAGAGCTGGCGCAACCTTGACACCGTATTCCCGAAAGACAAGTAGCCGGCCCAGAACAAGAAGAGGAATTCAGCATGTCATTCAAGCGTTCCGTTGCGCTGCTGGCCGTGCTTGCCAGCGCCTGCTCAATGGCTGCCGTGGCGGCCAGCGACAAGGTATTGGACAAAGACCACGAGTACATGGCGGTCACCAACTACCCGAACAACCTGCACATCATCGACACCAGCACCGATACGCTGTTCAAGACCTGCAACATGCCCGACGATTTCGGCCCGGGGATGCTGCAAATCAGCCCGGACAAGAGCCGGGCCTATGTGCTGAACAATCACTACGCGGACATCTATGGTGTCGAGCTGGATAGCTGCAAGCTGGTATTCCACGCCAAGCTGGCGCAGCGTGGCGATGAAAGCGCTCGGGCGATGTTCTCGATGGCCATCAGTCCGGATGGCAACGAGCTGTACAGCATAGTGAACCCGACCCAGAAGGGCCTGGATCATTACGTCGTCGGCTCGCCGCGTTTGCAGGTGTACTCCACCGCGGCCGGCCTGGATGCCAAGCCGCTGCGCAGTTATCCGGCGCCGCGGCAGACCTACCTGATGCAGATGGCCGATGACGGCACGCTGTTCGTCGCCGGCGCGGACATTTACAAGTTCGATGTGAGAACCGGCAAATACGACGTGGCATTGCCTGTGCGCAACTGGAAACTGCCGAACTACAGTGCTCCCGACGTGCTGTATTTCTGGCCGCACCAGACCAAGAACCGCGACTTCAGCATTCTTTACACCGCGGCCAAGTTCCAGGATGAAAAACAGGACCTGGCCACCGCCGAGTACAAATACGGCTACTTCAACATCAACCTGAAGACCAACAAGATTGAACAGGCGGACTTCGCTTCGCTGACCGAGCTGTACTTCTCCGGCCTGCGCTCGCCCAAGGACCCGAATCTGATGTTCGGCGTGCTCAACCGCCTGGCCAAGTACGACATCAAGCAGCAGAAGCTGTTGCAGGCGGCCGAACTGGAGCACAGCTATTACTGCGTGGCCTTCAATACCGAGGGCAGCAAGCTGTACCTGGCCGGCACCTACAATGACATCGCGGTGTTCGATCCAGATTCGCTGAAGAAGGTCGGCAATATCAAGTTGCCGGGGGGCGACATGGCCATCTCGACCACCCAAGTATTCATTCGCTGACAGGCTCTAACTCCTGCGCCGGGACGAGGAGCCAGAGGTCAGTTTTCCGGCTGGATTGCACGGTCTGCAATCCAGTCTTTATTCCCGAACAACTATAAAAGTGGAATCAGTATGTCTGCACAGAGCTACAGCCAAGGCCGACAGGACAAGTCCCTGCTGGCTATGACCATAGGCGCGGCGTTCGACCTTACAGTTGCGCGCTTTGCCGAACGCGAAGCGCTGGTAGTCCGTCACCAAGCGCTGCGCTACAGCTGGGCGCAACTGGCCGAGGTGGTCGATCGCCATGCCCGCGCCTTGCTTGCCCTCGGCCTGCAAGCCGGCGACCGTCTGGGCATCTGGGCGCCCAACTGCGCCGAGTGGTGCATCACGCAGTTCGCCAGCGCCAAGATCGGCGCCATCCTGGTCAACATCAATCCGGCCTACCGCAGCAGTGAATTGGAGTACGCCCTCAAACAGTCCGGTTGCAAATGGCTGATTTGTGCCAGCGCGTTCAAGACCTCCGACTACCTCGGCATGCTCAACGGACTGCTGCCGGAGCTGGCGCAGTACCTGCCGGGCGAGCTGCGCAGCGAGAAGCTGCCCGAACTACGCGGCGTGGTCAGCCTGGCGGCCGAGCCGCCGGCCGGTTTCCTGCCCTGGGCCGAGCTGTCCGCCATCGCCGCCGCGGTGACGGCGCAGGCGCTGCGCGAGCGGCAGGACTCGCTGCAATTCGATCAGCCGATCAATATCCAGTACACCTCAGGCACCACAGGTTTTCCCAAGGGTGCCACGCTCAGCCACTACAACATCCTTAACAACGGCTACATGGTCGGCGAGAGTCTGGGGCTGACCGAGCATGACCGCTTGGTTATTCCAGTGCCGCTGTATCACTGTTTCGGCATGGTAATGGGTAACCTCGGCTGCCTCACCCACGGTTCCACCATGATCTATCCCGGCGATGCTTTCGATCCGTTGGCCACCCTGGCGGCGGTGGCGGAGGAGAAGGCCACCGCCTTGTATGGCGTGCCGACCATGTTCATTGCCGAACTGGACCACCCGCAACGCAGCGCATTCGACCTGTCCAGCCTGCGCACCGGGATCATGGCCGGCGCTACCTGCCCGGTCGAGGTGATGCGGCGAGTGATCAACGACATGCATATGAAGGAAGTGCAGATCGCTTACGGCATGACCGAAACCAGCCCGGTATCCCTGCAAACCAGCGCGGATGACGAGCTGGAAGTGCGCGTGACCACAGTCGGCCGCACCCAGCCACAACTGCAAAGCAAGGTCGTCGACGAGGCGGGCAACCTGGTTGCGCATGGCCAGATTGGTGAACTTTGCACCCGTGGCTACAGCGTGATGATCGGCTATTGGGGCAACCCGCAGGCCACCGCCGAGGCCATTGATCAAGACGGCTGGATGCACACCGGCGACCTCGCGGTGATGAACGAGCAGGGTTATGTGTGCATCGTTGGGCGCAGCAAGGACATGATCATCCGCGGCGGCGAAAACATTTACCCGCGTGAGCTGGAAGAGTTCTTCTTCACCCATCCAGCGGTAGCCGATGTGCAAGTGATCGGCATTCCCGATCAGAAATATGGCGAGGAAGTCGTCGCCTGGATCAAGTTCCACCCTGGCCACAGTGCCAGCGAAGAGGAGCTGCGCAGCTGGTGCAAGGAGCGCATCGCGCATTTCAAGACGCCGCACTACTTCAAGTTCGTCGAGGCCTTTCCGATGACCGTGACCGGCAAGATCCAGAAGTTCCGGATGCGCGAAATCAGCATCGAGGAATTGAGCGAGGCGGCTGCACAACGGCTTTCTAGCAATCATCGGTAAGAGAAGGGAAAGGACGACTGGTGGCGGCGGGGTACCCGGTGCAGACTATCGCTTTACAGCAGCCCTATAGGCTGCTCGCTGGCCCGCAACCGCTAAGCAGCCCGTCGCCATGACCGTTGAGAAAGGCACTATCTCCGTCAAACAAGTCAATGAAGCCTTGCTTGAACTGCGTCAGCAGGGTGGCGATGAGCTGTCCCTGCTGACGCAGGCGGGGATTGCTCCCGAGCTGTTGAGTAAACCCTATGCGCGGGTTTCGTCCGTGGCGTATTCGCGGCTCTGGCTGTTGATCGCCAAAGCCATGGACGATGAGTTCTTCGGCATGAATGCACGGCGGATGAAAGTCGGCAGCTTCGCCTTCATGTGCCGGACCGCCTTGCACGAGCCGACGCTCGAAGGCGCCCTGAAAGCGGCATTGCGCTTTCTCTCGCTTGTGTTCGATGATCTGCAACCGGTGCTGTCGCGCAAGGGCGGGCTGGCGGAAATCAGCCTGCGCGAGCCGGTCGAGCCGCACTGCCGGGCCTTCGCCTACTTCACCTTGTGGATGATCGTGCACGGGCTGGCCTGCTGGCTGGTGGGGCGCCGCATCCCGATTCTGGCGCTCGACCTACGCTGCACGGCGCCTGACTACCTCGAAGACTACCGAGTGATGTTCACCGACAACCTGCGCTTCTCCCGCCGGCAGAGTCGCCTGTTGTTCAAGGCCGAGTGGCTGGATCTGCCGGTACGCCGCAGCCAGCAGGAACTTCAGGGTTTTCTCGCCGGCGCCCCGGCGAACATCCTGGTCAAATACCGCGACCCGCAGAGTCTGGCGGCCCGCATCAAAGCCTATCTGCGCAGCATCAAGCCCGAACGTTGGCCGGATTTCGAGGCGCTGGCCGGGCACTTCTTCATGGCCGCCTCGACCCTGCGGCGCAAGCTGGCGCAGGAGGGGCAGTCCTATCAGTCGCTGAAGGATCAGGTTCGGCGTGATCTGGCCATCGCCCGGCTGGCCAATGGCGATGGCAACTTCAGCGATCTGGCTTTCGAGTTGGGCTTTGCCGATACCAGCGCCTTCTACAAGGCTTTCAAGAAATGGACCGGTTCCACTCCAGGGCAGTACCGCGTGGTCATGCACTCGGACTCGTCCTGAACAACCCACTCGCCGCTAGCTCTTGCTGTTAACCCCTCCGAGCACTTGCCCCAGGCCAACGGCTTGGGAGCCTGCGCGTCAGCTGTTTAACGTTGCCCCCTGTTGCCTCGCACAGGGGGCAACGCCATACCGTTCAGTCGTCATTCCATCCACTGGAAAGTCACCTTGCCTGCAGCACCGCGCTTACTCGGTATTGTCATGATGCTGGTGTAATTTCCCTGTGCTTCGCGAGCGTGAGCAGGCGCACAAGCATGCCATCGCTGACCAGGACCATGGGTTAATAAATCAAAGCGAACTGGGCAGTAATGAAAAGACCGTTTCGCAACCTATTGGGCGCAAAACGGCCCGGGCAATCTCAGCTCTTTCGCCGTGACCGAGGCCTTGATCGCCGACAGTCCAGCCTCGCGCGGCATAGCTCACGGCTCGTCGGAATAGTTCGTCTGCGCGCTTGCATGCGGGGGAGTCGCATGCTTAACTCGGAAGTCCAGGTCGATTAGTGACCGACTGGTCACGCTGACCATCTAAGACCCCTCGCGCTGTTGTTGTTTGTCTGTGCTGCCCTGCTGGAATCGGAGGAATCCTATGCTTTGATGCACGGAAATCATCCGCTTAACCTCCGTAACTAATTGAAAGTAAATAAGTTGTTAATTTATTCGCCTGGCGCCCAACTGTCAGGTGTGGGAGTTCTGCTGTCTACCATATGGCCTGCGAACAGCCGCTCACGCTGTCCGCTGAGCCCAACTTGTGCCAGAAGGATAACGACATGAAGCCAGAAACTGCCATCGTCGAGATTCACAAGAAGTACAAGGTTTATACCGAGCGCTATCTCAACGACGCCGCCGACAAGACCATCATTCTGGTCAACGGCTCGCTGGCAACCACCGCATCCTTCGCTCAAACGGTGCGTTACTTGCAGCCGCGGTTCAATGTGATTCTCTACGACCAGCCCTACGCCGGCCAATCGCGACCGCACAACCGTCACGGCCAGCCGATCCGCAAGGAGGACGAGGCAGAGATACTGCTGGAGTTGATCGAACACTTCTGTGCCGACCATGTGCTGTCCTTCTCCTGGGGCGGCGCGGCCACCCTGCTGGCACTGGCTCAGCGCCCGCGACGGATCGAGAAGGCGGTGATCAATTCATTCGCAGCGCGGATCAATACGCCGATGCGCGACTACCTGGAGAGCGGCCTGAGCTTTCTCCAGGCCTGCGACCGCTTCAACGTCGGCCGCTTGGTCAACACCACCATCGGCAAGCACCTGCCGTCGCTGTTCAAGCGCTTCAACTACCGCCATGTCAGCAGCCTGGCTGAGCACGAATACATGCAGCTGCACTTTCATATCCGCGAGGTGCTGACCCAGGACACCCAGTGCTACGTCGCCTGCGCCGACGCCATCGAGGTTCCGCTGCTGTTCGTCAACGGCGAATGGGACGAGTACACCTCGGCGGAAGACGCCCGCCTGTTTGCCGGCCATGTCCGTCAGTGCCAGTTCCGCACCATCAAGAACACCGGGCACTTCCTCGATATGGAACACAAGGCGGCCTGGCACGACACCCAGCAGGCCTTGCTCGGCTTTCTGCAGCCGGTTTCCAGCCTGGCCAAGCCGAAGAGCACGCCGCCGCTGGGCAGCCTACACCGCTACGCAGCCAGTGGCCGTCTCTATAGCCACAGTGCGGCACATAGCCACTTGACCCGCTAGAGGGGGCGTGACTCTGGGTTGATTCCTCGCGCGGTAGTTTGGCGTGCCTTGGTACAAGCCCTTTCTGTTTGGCTCTATGACGATAATAAGATGGAGTGTGATCCATGCGAGAGAAACCAGCGGCGGGCGCCTTGCCCGTACCCGCGTCCTTTGAGAATGCAGAACAAAGCGCAATGCTCGGCCTGCGTGGCCGCAATCTGTTCCCCACGTTGCGTACCCTGGCGCTGCAGGGCATCAAGCAACCGATCCACAGCGCCCGCCATGCTCTGGCCCTCGGCGGCCAACTGGGCCGCGTGCTGCTCGGCGATACGTCGCACCAACCCCACGCCCAGGATGCGCGCTTCCAGGATCCATCCTGGCGACTCAACCCCTTCTACCGCCGCAGCCTGCAGGCCTATCTGGCCTGGCAGAAGCAACTGAACGCCTGGGTCGACGAGAGCAACCTGGCGACCGACGACCAAGCGCGCGCGCGCTTCATCTTGGCCCAGCTCGGCGATGCGCTGTCGCCGTCCAACAGCCCGCTCAATCCGCTGGCGGTCAAAGAGCTGTTCAACACCGGCGGCGCCAGCCTGTTCAAGGGGATTCGTCATCTGCTCGACGACCTGGTGCACAACGGCGGCATGCCCAGCCAGGTCAGCAAACAGGCCTTCGAAGTCGGCCGAAATATCGCCACCACCCCCGGCGCCGTGGTGTTCCGCAACGAGCTGCTGGAGCTGATCCAGTACCAGCCGATGAGCGAAAAGCAGTACGCCTGCCCGCTGCTGATCGTGCCGCCGCAAATCAACAAGTACTACATCTTCGACCTCAGCGCGGAGAAGAGCTTCGTCCAGTACGCGCTGAAGAACGGCTTGCAGGTGTTCATCATCAGTTGGCGCAACCCGAACGCCCGCCATCGCGAGTGGGGCCTCTCGAGTTATGTACAGGCCATCGAAGAAGCCCTCGATGTGACCCGCGCCATCAGCGGCAGCAAGGAGGCCCACCTGATGGGCGCCTGCGCCGGCGGCCTGAGCATCGCCGCCCTGCAAGGCCACTTGCAAGCCAAACGGCAGCTGCGCAAAGTCGCCAGCGCCACCTACCTGGTCAGCCTGCTGGACAGTCAGATCGACAGCTCAGCCATGTTGTTTGTCGATGAGCAAACCCTGGAAGCCGCCAAGCGCCGCTCCTATCAGCAAGGCGTGCTGGATGGCCGCGACATGGCCAAGGTCTTCGCCTGGATGCGCCCGAATGACCTGATCTGGAACTATTGGGTCAACAACTACCTGCTCGGCAAGCAACCCCCGGCCTTCGACATTCTCTACTGGAACAACGACAACACCCGTCTGCCAGCCGCCCTGCATGGCGATCTGCTGGACTTCTTCAAGCACAACCCGCTCACCCATCCTGGCGGCTTGGAGGTCTGCGGCACGCCGATCGACCTGCAGAAGGTCACGGTCGACAGCTTCAGCATCGCCGGCATCAACGACCACATCACGCCCTGGGATGCGGTCTATCGCTCGACCCTGCTGCTCGGTGGCGAACGGCGCTTCGTGCTATCCAATAGCGGGCATATCCAGAGCATCCTCAACCCGCCAGGTAACCCCAAGGCCAACTACCTGGAGCACAACACACTGTCGTCCGACCCGCGTGCCTGGTACTTCGACGCGCAGAAGCACGATGGCAGCTGGTGGCCAGATTGGCTGGGCTGGATTCAGGCGCGCTCCGGCGAGCAACGGGAAACCCTGCCGGCGCTGGGCAGCCAGAACCACCCGCCGATGGAGGCCGCGCCCGGCACCTACGTGCATGTGCGCTAAACCTTGAACAGTCTGGCCGGCGCTGAACAGCCTGGCCAACCACCCGCTGGGTTCGATGAACCCGTTCCGCGTGCAATCGGCGTTTGCGCGGGCTGCGTGAGCCTTTGCGGATCATGCAGTTTGCGCAGATGCGTGTTTTCCCGGCGTGTCCAAACCGCTCACTGACAATGGTGGCTTTCGACATTGCCGCCGCCACCCCGCAGCGCGAATATCCGGCTAGCTCTACCCAAGAACAAACCGGAGTGTCATAGCGATGCGCGACTACGTTACTGCCGCAACTGGGTTCGATTACGCCAGCACTGCCAACGCCGACCTTGCGGGCACTCTCGATGCCCTCAATGCCTGTGTCGAATGCTGCGACCGGCATGCCTTGCCGGGGCGGATCGCCTTGTTCTGGGAGGGCCGTGACGGCTTGACCGCGAACTACACCTTCAGCCAGCTCAAAGAACTCTCCGGGCGTTTCGCCAACTTCCTTCACAGCCAAGGCGTGCGCCCCGGCGACTGCGTGTCGGGCCTCTTGCCGCGCACTCCGGAACTGCTCATCACCATCCTCGGTACCTGGCGCCTCGGTGCGGTCTATCAACCGCTGTTCACCGCCTTTGGCCCGAAAGCCATCGAGCATCGGGTGAAGATCGCCGGCCCTCGTGTGTTGGTCACCGACGGCACGAATCGGCCGAAACTCGATGAGGTGGACAGCCCGCCTACCATCGTCACCGTGGGCGGCGCCAAAGGGCAGGGGATCGCCCGTGGCGATTTCAGCTTTTGGGCGGAAATCGAGCGGCATTCCTCAGAGTTCGAGCCGGTCATGCGCACGGCCGAAGATCCGTTCCTGATGATGTTTACTTCGGGCACCACCGGGCCGGCTAAATCTTTGCCGGTGCCGCTCAAGGCGCTGATCGCGTTTATCGGCTACATGCGCGATGCGATCGACCTGCGCCCCGAGGATTCGTTCTGGAACCTTGCCGACCCGGGCTGGGCCTATGGGCTCTACTACGCAGTGACCGGGCCACTGGCGCTGGGCCATCCGACCACTTTCTACGATGGCCCGTTCACGGTCGAAAGTACCTGCCGGATCATCCGCAAATATGCCGTCAGCAATCTGGCCGGTTCACCGACGGCGTATCGCCTGCTGCTGGCCAACGCTGCCGAGGTCGTCCAGTCGATCAAGGGCTGCTTGCGCGTAGCCAGTAGCGCCGGCGAGCCGCTTACTCCTGAGGTGATTCGCTGGTTCGACGATCAGCTTGGCGTGCCCATCCACGACCACTACGGGCAGACCGAGCTGGGCATGGTGCTGTGCAATCACCACGCGCTGGAGCATCCGGTACGCATCGGCGCGGCAGGCTTCTCGGTGCCCGGTCATCGGGTGGTGGTGCTGGACGAGCAGAACCGCGAATTGCCACCAGGCGAGCCGGGCATCCTCGCCATCGACCGGAAGCACTCGCCGCTGTTCTGGTTTCCCGGTTATCTGGGGGAGCCGACCAAGGCCTTTGTCGGTGACTACTACCTGAGTGGCGACACGGTTGAACTGAATGACGACGGTAGCATCAGCTTCGTCGGCCGGGCAGATGATGTGATCACCACGTCCGGCTACCGGATTGGCCCCTTCGATGTCGAGAGCGCGCTGATCGAACATCCGGCAGTGATCGAAGCCGCGGTGATCGGCAAACCGGACCCCGAACGTACCGAACTGATCAAGGCCTTCGTGGTGCTCGGCGTGCAGTACCTGCCCTCAGCGCAGTTGGCCGAAGAGCTGCAGCAGTACGTGCGCAAGCGCCTGTCCGCCCACGCCTATCCGCGTGAAATCGAGTTCGTGCTCGAACTGCCGAAGACCCCGAGCGGCAAGATCCAGCGGTTCCTGCTGCGTAATCAGGAAATCGCCAAACAACGTGAAGCCGAACCGCACGCGGCTGCGCAGTGATTCGGAGTCGATCGACTCAGTACTGATTGATTAAGGAGAACGTTTTGCGTATCGAAGACCGTGTATTCCTGGTGACCGGCGCCAGTTCCGGGTTGGGCTTGGCGACGGCTCAAATGTTGATTGCCAACGGCGGCAAAGTGCTGCTGGCCGATCTGAATGCCGAGGCCGGGCTTGCCCGTGCCGCGGAGTTGGGCCGCAATGCGCGCTTCGTCAAAGCCGATATCACCCAGGAAGCCGATGGCCGTCAGGCGATCGCCTGTGCCCTGGAGTATTTTGGCGCCTTGCATGGCCTGGCCAACTGCGCGGGCGTTGCGCCGGCGGAAAAGGTCGTCGGCAAGCATGGCGTCCACGGCCTGGAGAGCTTTGCCCGGGTTATCGGCGTCAACCTGATCGGCACCTTCAACATGCTGCGCCTGGCTGCCGAGGCTATGTCCCAGGGGCCGGCGGACGAGGGCGGTGAGCGCGGGGTGATCATCAACACCGCCTCGGTCGCGGCGTTCGACGGGCAGATCGGCCAGGCCGCTTATGCCGCCTCGAAAAGCGGCGTGGTCGGCATGACCCTGCCGATTGCGCGCGAGCTGGCGCGCTTCGGTATTCGCGTGATGACCATCGCCCCGGGCATTTTTGCCACTCCGATGCTGACCAGCATGCCCCAGGAGGTGCAGGACTCCCTGGGCGCCAGCGTGCCATTCCCGCCGCGCCTCGGCCGCCCGGATGAGTACGCCGCGCTGGTGCGCCACATCATCGAAAACAGCATGCTCAACGGCGAGGTGATTCGTCTGGACGGCGCCATTCGCATGGCCGCTAAATAAAAGCCATGTCCCAATTACCTGTTGAAGGCAAAACCGTAGGCGTAACCCGACGGGCGACGTATGCGGTGGTGGGAGCAGATGTCGGGTTACGCTGCGCTAACCCGACCTACGCGACTGAGGAGATAAAACATGCGTAATCAACACGATCCAGTCGTCATCGTCAGTGCCGCTCGCACGCCGATGGGTGGTTTTCTGGGGGACTTCAAGGACGTCAGCGCCGCCGAACTAGGCGCCACGGCGATTCGCGCCGCGGTGGCGCGGGCCGGGCTGCAGGCAACGGAGATCGATGAAGTGATCCTCGGCTGCGTGCTGCCAGCCGGACAGGGCCAGGCGCCCGCACGTCAAGCGGCGCTCGGCGCCGGGCTGGCACGCGGCACCGTGTGTTCGACGGTCAACAAAATGTGCGGTTCGGGCATGAAAGCCAGCATGCTGGCGCATGACCTGTTGCTGGCCGGCAGCGCCGAGGTGGTGCTGGCCGGCGGCATGGAAAGCATGTCCAACGCGCCATATCTGCTGGAGCGGGCACGCAGCGGTTATCGCATGGGCCACGGTCGGGTGCTCGATCACATGTTCCTCGATGGCCTGGAAGATGCGTACGACAAGGGCCGGCTGATGGGCACTTTTGCCGAAGAGTGCGCCCAGGCCTATGGCTTTAGCCGTGAGGCGCAGGATGCGTTTGCGCTGGCGTCGCTGAGCCGGGCTCAGCAAGCGATGGCCAACGGCCGCTTTGCCGATGAGATCGCCCCGGTGCAGGCCCAATCCGGCAAGGCTAGCCGTGAAGTGAGCAGCGACGAGCAACCGCCGAAGGCTCTGCCGGAGAAGATTCCAACCCTGAAACCGGCGTTCCGCGAAGGGGGCACGGTGACGGCGGCCAACTCCAGTTCGATTTCCGACGGTGCCGCGGCGCTGCTGCTGATGCGCCTGTCGCAAGCCGAACGACGCGGCCTTACGCCACTGGCGGCGATTCGTGGGCATGCCTCGTTCGCCGATGCGCCAAACCTGTTTCCCACTGCGCCGATTGGTGCGCTGCAGCGGCTGATGCAGAAAACCGGCTGGTCGATGGGTGAGGTCGATCTGTTCGAGATCAACGAGGCCTTCGCGGTGGTCACCATGGCCGCCATGCGCGATCTCGACCTGCCGCACGATAAGGTCAATATCCACGGCGGTGCCTGTGCTCTCGGTCATCCGATTGGTGCGTCTGGGGCGCGAATCTTGGTCACGTTGCTGTCGGCACTGAAACAGTACGACCTCAATCGCGGCGTGGCGGCCATCTGCATCGGTGGCGGCGAAGCCACCGCAATCGCCGTCGAACGACTGCGCTGAGACTGGAGAACAGCATGATTCCCTCGGAACAAGACCTGCAAATCCGCGACGTTGCCCGCCAGTTCGCTCAGGAACGTTTGAAACCTTTTGCCGCCGACTGGGATCGCGAGCACCGCTACCCGGCTGAAGCTTTGCGCGAGATGTCCGCGTTGGGCTTTCTCGGCATGCTGGTGCCGGAGCAGTGGGGTGGCGCGCAAACCGGACACCTGGCTTATGCCATGGCACTGGAGGAAATCGCCGCCGGCGATGGCGCCTGCTCGACCATCATGAGCGTGCATAACTCGGTGGGCTGCATGCCGATCTACAAGTTTGGCAGCGACGAGCAAAAACAGCGTTACCTGACGCGGCTGGCGAGCGGGGAAATCATCGGCGCCTTTGCCCTGACCGAGCCACAGGCCGGCTCCGACGCGAGCGCTCTGAAGACCCGGGCACGCCGCGATGGTGATCACTATGTGCTGAACGGCACCAAGCAATTCATCACCTCCGGGAGCCATGCCGGGGTGGTGATCACCTTCGCGGTGACTGACCCTGCGGCCGGTAAAAACGGCATCAGCGCCTTTATCGTGCCGACCGATACGCCGGGCTACGAAGTGGCACGGGTCGAGGACAAACTGGGGCAGCACGCTTCGGATACCTGCCAGATCGTCTTTAACGACCTGCGCATCCCGGCCGAGCTGCGGCTAGGCGAGGAAGGGCAAGGTTACCGGATCGCCCTGGCCAACCTGGAAGGCGGCCGGATCGGCATCGCCGCGCAAGCGGTGGGCATGGCCCGCGCGGCGTTCGAGGTGGCGCGTGATTACGCCCACGAGCGCGAGACCTTTGGCAAGCCGTTGATGCAGCATCAGGCGGTGGCATTCCGCCTGGCGGATATGGCGACGGAAATCGCCGTGGCGCGGCAAATGGTGCATCACACCGCAGCCCTGCGTGATGCTGGTCTGCCCTGTTTGAGCGAGGCGTCGATGGCCAAGTTGTTCGCCTCGGAGATGGCCGAGCGGGTCTGCTCCGCAGCGATCCAGACGTTGGGCGGTTATGGCTATCTCAACGACTTCCCGGTTGAGCGTATCTATCGCGATGTGCGCGTCTGCCAGATCTATGAAGGCACCAGTGACGTTCAGCGGATGGTGATTGCGCGCAATCTTTGAGCCAGCGCCTCTTCGCGGATTCGCAGCGGGCTACGAGTCCTCTTGATCGCGTGCGCTGAAACTGGGTTTTGGCCTTTGTCGGAGCGAACTCTGCTCGCGATCCGGGTAATGGCTAATCGCGAGTAGAACTCGCTCCTACAGGATTTGCGTTTTCGCCTAGGTCTGTTGTGGTTAAGCCGCTTGGTACTTGAATGAAAGGGAAAAACCGGGTTTCGGCTTTTGTAGGAGCGAGCTCTGCTCGCGATCCGGGTAATGGCTAATCGCGAGTTCAAACTCGCTCCTACATTGATTTCCGGGTAGTAGGGCAGATCACCCTGAACCACTCGCATACCTTCAACGTGTTCAATTCGGCGCTGATCGCCGAGCTGAACCGCTGCTCGACGTTTTGAAAAGCCAGTATGTCTAACCAGGCTGATGATCTCAGCTTAGGGGCACCTTGTCCTTGGCGGCATGGGTACGTTCGAGGCTACACCGTTCAAGTACGAGCATTCCTGTTCTTCGTAGCAACGGATGCGCGGGTTGTGATGTCTAGCCCGCGTGGTGACGTGGACGCTGGGGCATGTAGGAACTGCCTGCCATAGTGGCGCTGTTCGCACAATTAATACGTTAGGTATAGTTTGTTAATTCAATAACGTATATTTCATACCTGGTCTTTAATGGGAAATTGACGGTTATCTGACAGGTATGGTTGGGTAGGTCTTTAGCGAACGCGAATGTCACGGTGGACGAGGCATTCGAAGCCGGCGAGGGCAGCTGCTGCTGATGGAAACGCCTAGCACTCAGGAGAGCATGGTGGACATCGTCCTGCCTGCGCACAGACGGGTGGCTCCTTTCCGCAAGCGCATCTTCATCTGGCCCCAGCTTCTCGGACCGCCACACGCATGAGGCAGCACCGGCCATATGGCACGGTGTTGTCACGGGACAGAACCACAACGCGCAACCGAACACTGATGAGCGCAAGCGCTTCAGCTGGGGTTTCGTGCCGGCTTCTTTCCTATTACCCGTAACTGAACTCTCTTCTCACAAGGGTTAACCACGCCTTTGCAGCCATGACTTATGCATGTGGTTTCTCAACTGTGCTTTGCTCATTGAGGAAACAGAAATGGCCACGCTCAACAAATCGGATTTAGATTTCATCCTGCGGCAGATCCTCTTGGCGGAAGAATCCACCGCGTTAGGTGGAGGTGGATCGCTGGCAAGCCTCATCGGTAGCCCACTCCTTAGCACCGGGGGTTGGGCCGGCGTGGAAGCCGGCCTGAATCTGGTCGACTTCTGGATCGGCGGCCTCGCCGAGAAGCAGATGGTATTCGGCGGGCTGCTGGGTTCGACCTTCAACTTCGTGTTCGAGACGCAGATGGAGGCGCTGCAGGACGGTGACCGCTTGTACTACTTGTCCCGCACCGCAGGTCTCAACTTCCTCACCCAGCTCGAAGAGAACTCGTTCTCCGAGCTAATCATGCGCAACCGTCCGGATGTAAAGCATCTGCCGTTCGACGTGTTCTCGACACCGACCTTCACCTTCGAGGCCGGCAATCTCGGAACCAGTGGGGCAATTTTGGACGACCCCGGCACACTTCAGAATGAGAGTCAGCTGCTCGTCCGCATGCCCGACGGCACCATCAGGTACACCGGGGTAGAACACATCGTCATGGGGGGTACGGAAGGCGCCGACAGGATGCGGGCCAGCGAGGGCGACGACACGCTGTGGGGGGACGGTGGCAACGACCTGCTTCAGGGCGACAACGGCAAAACCCATTTCAGGACAGCTCGTTGATCGGCAACGATGTCATCTTCGGCGGCGGCAATGATGACTACGACGCTGAATCAGGCGACGACATCATGGTCAGCGACGGGGGTATCGAGCGCCATGAGGGCATGCTCGGTTTCGATTGGGTCACCTACAAGGGCGATACGCAGGGCGCCGATGCCGATATGTTCTTTACCGGCTTACTGCCGCCGGATGTCGACAATATCCGCGACCGCTTCGACCTGGTCGAGGGGCTGTCGGGATGGAATCACAACGACATCCTGCGCGGCGATGATTTCGATAGCGCGGCGCTGACGGCGATCGACCCGACCTCGGGCCAGAACAATGCGCTCAACAGCGCAGCGCAGATAGCGCTCATCAATGGCTTGCAGAATCTGCTCGGTGCTGGGGTTACGTCCTTCAGCGGTGGCAACATCATTCTCGGCGGTGACGGCAGCGACCTCATAGAGGGTCGCGGCGGCGACGATCTGATCGACGGCGACGCCTGGCTGAACGTGCGGATAAGCGTGCGTAGCGCGGGCGACCCGAACCTCGAGATCGCTAGCGCCAACAGCATGGCTGAGCTCCAGGCGGCTATGTTCGCGGGCACCCTCAACCCCGGGCAATTGCGAATTGTCCGCGAGATCCTCACACCGACCACCGTCACAGACGACTTTGACAGGGCGGTGTATTCCGATAATTTTGCCAACTATGTGCTGACCAAAAACGCTGATGGAGCTGGACAGTCGCGCATACAGCTGGCACCCAGGCCGACGGCACAGATCTGGTCCGCAACATCGAGGAACTGAGATTCGCCGATCAGTCATTCCTGCTGGTAAACCTGCCGGCAACGGGGACCGTGCAGATCAGCGACACGACACCCGCGGAAGATCAGTTGCTGACGGCATCACCGGCCTTCAGTGATCCGAATGGCGTTAATAACGCTTCGATCAGCTATGCCTGGCAGGCCCAGACCACGCCCGGCGTGTGGACCACAGTAGGTAACGGCTCGACCTTCCAGCCCGGCGATGCCCAGGTCGGTCTGGCCCTTCGCGTGGTGGCCTCCTTCGTTGATGGTCTGGGCCATCCCGAGACTGTCACCTCTGCAGCGACCGCAGCGGTCAGCAACGTCAACGACGCCCCCACCGGCTTGCCCGCCATCAGCGACACCACGCCGACCGAGGGGCAGGTGCTGACGGCCTCGCGCGGAACCATCGCCGATGCCGACGGTACAACCAACGTGGTGTTCAGCTACCGCTGGCAAATGGGCAGCGGTACGACTTTCAACAACATCGCCGGCGCGACCAATGCGACCTTCACCCCCACCCAGGCGCAGGTCAACCAGCAGTTGCGGGTTGTGGTCAGTTACACGGATGACCGGGGCACCCTGCAGCAGGTCATCTCCGCAGCGACAGCGGCGGTTGGCGATTTGCTCATCGGCACCGCCGCTAACGACACCCTCACCGGCACGGCGACCGACGACAACCTGCAAGGGGCGCGAGGGTAACGACACGCTCAACGGCATGGCCGGCAACGACCTGCTCTTTGGCGAAGGCGGTAATGACACGCTGAACGGCGGGGACGGCAACGACACGCTGGACGGCGGGGAGGGTAGCGATCTGCTCAACGGCGGCACAGGTGCCGACACCATGGCCGGTGGCGCGGGCAACGATACCTACGTGGTCGAGAGCGTCCTGGACGTCGTGGCCGAGGCGGCAGGGGCTGGTACCGATCTGATTCAGACCGCGCTGTCGAGCTATACGCTCGGCAACAATGTCGAGAACCTCACCTTCACCGGCAGCGGTGCATTCACCGGCATCGGCAACGCGCTGGCCAACACCATCACCGGGGGCGCCGGCAACGACAGCCTCGATGGCGGCCTCGGCAACGACACACTGATCGGTGGCGCCGGGAACGACTCCTACTACGTCAACACCTCTGGCGATATCATCACTGAGGCGTCCAACGGCGGCAGCGACACGGTGTTCTCGACCAGCAGTTCGTTCACCCTCGGTGCCAGCGTCGAGAACTTCCAGCAGGTAGGAGGGAACGGTACGGCAGTGACCGGTAATGGCCTGAACAACCTGCTGCAGGGCGGGGGCAACGACACGCTCAACGGCGGAGCCGGCAACGACGTGCTGGATGGTGGCAACGGCAACGACAGGGTCACAGGCGGCGCCGGCAACGACTCGATGAACGCCAACAGTGGCAACGATGTCTTCGTGTTCAACGCGGCGAGCTTCGGCAGCGACTCGATCCAGAGCTTCCAGGCCACGCCGTTTCTCCTTCTGTTCGGCCAGGACTTGCTCGACATCTCGGGGCTAGGGATCACCTCGGCCACGTTCGCCGCCAAGGTGGCCATCACGGATGTGGGTGCTGACACCTTGGTTACGATCGGAGCGGACTCGATCCGTCTGGTGGGTGTCAGCAATGCGAACACCATTAGCCAGGCCGACTTCGTCCTGGCGAGCTGAGGAGGTCGCACAATAGCACCGAGTCACCCTTGTACTGCGGAGTGGGGCCTCTACCGCCCACTCCGCAATTTTTTACCCCGGACTAGACAACTCTCGTCATAGAGTTTGCCGTCATTCCCATGGGTCAGAGTTCATTCCTTCACAGGGCGACTTGAGCCTGCTTCTCTTGCATGCTTACCTGCTGCGCAATCTCGATGATCTGCTCGCGCATCCAGCGGTTGGCGGGGTCTTGGTCAGTGCTTTCATGCCAATAAAGGTGGGTTTCCACCGGCGGCACCTCTACCGGCAGGCCGACATAGTGCAGTCCGTGGCGGCGAGCGAAGCGCTCAGGCACGGTGATTGCCATATCAGTGCTCTGCATCACGGTGGAGGCCATCAGGTAGTGCTGCGAGCGTAGGGCGATCTTGCGTTGAATCCCCATTTTGCCCAGGGTCAAGTCGACATAACCCAGGCCACTGCGGCGGCTGGAAATGTGGATGTGGGTCAGCGACATGTATTCGTCCAGGCTGAGCTTATCCTTGGCCAGCGGGTGGCCCTTGCGGATGGCGCAGACATAACGGTCCGCCAGTAGCTTGACGTGGCGTACTTGCGGGTCGGTGTTCAGCGGCGCATCGACGGCGAAGTCGAGGCGGCCAGCTGCCAACTCCTTGGTGGTTTCCCGGCGTTTGGAAAGGAAGCTTTCGATTTGTATGGCCGGAGCCAGGCGCCGTAGACGTTGGAACAGCGGCGGCAGAATCACCTCTTCGGTGAGGTCGGTCATGCTGATGCGGTAGGTCTTGTTCGCCTGTAACGGGTTGAACGTGCGGCTTTCCTGCACCGAAACGCGCAGCAGCGAGAGCGCATTGCGCACCGGGCCGATGATGTTCTGCGCCATTGGCGTCGGCACCATGCCTTGCGCGGTTCGCACGAACAGTGGGTCGTTGAAGGTCTCGCGCAGACGGGCGAGGGCGTTGGAAACGGCCGGCTGGGTAATACCGACGATCTGCCCCGCGCGGGTCAGGTTGGCCTCGGTGTAGATCGCGTCAAAGACGATAAAAAGGTTGAGATCGACCTTGTTTAGATTCATTCCGAACGCGCTCCTGAGGTTATCCAGATCAGCCGATCATATATCGGTTATGAATGTTTATACACGCTGAGAATAGGTTAGATAAATCTTTGTCTCTGTTCTAGGATCATTTCCAACCTCACCCCAATACATCAAATCAGCCGCTCAGAAGGTAACTCCCCATGGATTTCGCCTATTCCCCCAAGGTTCAAGAACTGCGTGAACGCGTCACTGCGTTTATGGATGCGTATGTCTATCCGGCCGAGTCGGTGTTCGAGCGCCAAGTAGCCGAAGGTGACCGCTGGCAGCCCACCGCAATCATGGAAGAGCTGAAAGCCAAGGCTAAAGCCGAAGGTCTGTGGAACTTGTTTCTGCCGGAGTCCGAGCTGGGTGCTGGCCTGACTAACCTGGAATACGCACCGCTGGCGGAAATCATGGGGCGCTCGCTGCTTGGCCCGGAGCCGTTCAACTGCTCGGCGCCGGACACCGGCAATATGGAAGTGTTGGTGCGCTATGCCAACGAGGCCCAGAAGAAGCAGTGGCTGGAGCCGCTGCTGCGTGGCGAAATCCGTTCCGCCTTCGCCATGACTGAGCCGGACGTAGCATCTTCCGACGCCACCAACATGGAAGCCCGCGCGGTGCGCGAGGGTGACGAATGGGTGATCAATGGCCGCAAATGGTGGACTTCCGGTGCCTGTGACCCACGCTGCAAGATCATGATCTTCATGGGGCTGAGCAACCCGGATGCACCGCGCCATCAACAACACTCGATGATTCTGGTACCGACCGATGCGCCCGGCGTGAAGATCGTCCGTCCGTTGCCGGTGTTCGGCTACGACGATGCGCCGCATGGCCACGCCGAAGTGCTGTTCGAGAACGTTCGCGTACCGTACGACAGCGTGCTGCTAGGCGAGGGTCGTGGCTTTGAGATCGCCCAGGGGCGCCTTGGCCCAGGCCGCATCCACCACTGCATGCGCTCCATCGGCATGGCCGAGCGCGCACTGGAATTGATGTGCAAACGTTCTGTCAGCCGTACCGCGTTCGGCAAGCCGCTGGCGCGCTTGGGCGGCAACGTCGACAAGATCGCCGACTCGCGGATGGAAATCGACATGGCCCGTCTGCTGACCCTGAAAGCCGCGTACATGATGGATACCGTCGGCAACAAGGTCGCCAAGAGCGAGATCGCGCAGATCAAAGTCGTGGCGCCGAACGTGGCCTTGCGCGTGATCGACCGCGCTATTCAGATGCACGGTGGCGCTGGCGTCTCCAACGACTTCCCACTGGCTTACATGTACGCCATGCAGCGCACCCTGCGCCTGGCCGACGGCCCGGACGAAGTGCACCGGGCAGCGATCGGTAAGTTCGAGATCGGCAAATACGTGCCGAAAGAACTGCTTAAAAGCAGCCACTAAGACGCGCTAAAACGCACAAGGCCCGCAGATGCGGGCCTTGTGCGTTTTAGCGGGTGGTTTTTGCTGCCGGTGCGGTAAACCGCAGCCTACGGGATTTGCTCAGACGGGTTGGCGATCACCGTCGTCTGACTCGGCGGCAGCCTGCTCGCTCAGCCAATGCAGGCGCTGATGCAGCTGCGCGGCGAAGGTGCGGGCGGCGAGCTCCTCTTGAAAGGTCACGCCGCGTCGGCCCATACGCACCTGCCAGAGCGCGCGGCCGCGCTGTTCCAGGGTTTCGATCTGCACATCCATCGGTTGCTCTCTCAAGCCGGCTTATCGCGGGTCTTCAATAGGGAGAGCAGCACGCCGCCCGCCAATAGGCCGAAGGTTACGCCAAGAGACACCGCGGCGGGAATCTTACCGATCCAGCCGTGCAGGAAAATCTTCCCGCCGATAAAGATCAGCACCAGTGCCAGGGCGTACTTGAGGTAGACGAAACGGTGCATCAGCGCGGCCAGGGTGAAGTACAGCGAGCGCAGGCCGAGGATCGCGAAGATGTTCGAGGTGTAGACGACAAAGGGGTCCTGGGTGATGGCGAACACGGCCGGCACGCTGTCCACGGCGAACACCAGGTCGGCTAGCTCGATCATGACCAGGGCGAAAAACAGTGGGGTGGCGTAAGGCAGCCGTCTGCCGGCAGTGCCCAGGCGGACGAAGAAACGCCCCCCATGCAGATCGTCGGTGACGCGCAGATGGCGCCGGAGAAAACGCAGCAGTGGACTGCGCTCCAGGTCGGGGGGCTGCTCTTCGCGGTTGTAGAGCATCTTCACCCCGGTCAGCAGCAGAAAGGCGCCGAACACATAGAGCACCCAGTCGAACTGCTGGATCAGCACGGTGCCCAGGCCGATCATCAGGGCGCGCAAGACGACCACCCCGAGAATGCCCCAGAACAGCACGCGGTGCTGGTAGCGACGGGGAATGGCGAAGAAGCTGAAGATCATCGCCATGACGAACACGTTGTCCATCGACAGCGACTGCTCGACCAAAAAGCCGGTGTAGAACTCGATGGCGCTTTGCGCGCCGAGTTGCCACCAGACCCAGCCGCCAAACAGCAGGCCAACGCTGAAGTAGCCGCTGTAGAGCAGCAGGCTCTCGCGCATCTCGATTTCATGCTGGTCGCGGTGCAGCACGCCGAGATCGAGGATCAGCAGGCCCAGGACAATGGTCAGGAATACCAACCACAACCAGGTGGCGGTGCCGAGGAATTCGGCGCTGAAAAACGCGTGCAGAGTCTCCATGAGCCCCTCCTTTAATGTCGAAAGTTGACGAATCAACAGTGACTCCGACATCACGGTGAAGACTCACCGCCAGAGGGGCCCGGCGTCACATGGGCGCACTTTAGCAGCGCGCCCGTCACGAGCAGAAAACAGCTGAACTACAAGGTTTTACACGCCCGCAAAAGGCGCGGCACCTGCCCAGCTATTCTAGTAGACCCAGACTTCCACCCGACGGTTCTTCAGCCGGCCATTCTCCGCGCTATTCGCGGCCACCGGCAACTCGTCGCCCAAACCTGTGATGTCACGGAAGATCACCCCTTGCTTGGCCAGTTCACGGCGTACCGTCATCGCGCGCAGTTTCGACAGCAAGGCCGCGCGGGCCTCATCGGCTTTAGGATCACCAAACCCAATCAGCACTACTTGTCGATGCAGCTTGTCTTGGCTTTTCAGGTAGTCCAGTACCCGCTGTAAATCGTGCTGGGCCTTGTTGTCGAGGGTGGCGCTGCCTTCCTGGAAGCGGAAGTTCACCGACAGCCGCTGCGCCTCACGGGCCAGCTGCTGGTAGCTCTGGGGCATCTCCGGCGTCGGCGTGACCTTGATGGCTTGCACCGTCTGCGCGATAAACCCGCTTTGCGCGACGATGGCTTGGCCACGCGGGCTGTGGGCGAACTGCACCAGGGCCTGGGCCCAGGGATTTTGCACGTCGGGCTGGTTATAGAAGAACAGCCGGCGCGACAGCGGATAGTCTTCGGTGGCGATCAGACTGATGGATGGCGGCATCGCTTGCGACTCACCATCGGCAATCGCCAGCGCTTTGGCTTGGCGAATGTAGGGCAGGCCGATAAAACCGATGCCTTGTGCATCCTGGCTGACCGCATCGGACAGCTGTTCGCTGGACTCATAGCGCTTGGCGCCCGCCGCCAGGCTTTTGCCATGGGCCGCCAGCACCAGTTCTTTGAAGGTGTCGTAGGTGCCGGAATTGTCATCGCGGGCGTATAGATGGATCGCTCCGCCGCGTCCACCCAGCGCTTCCCAGGTTTTCACCTCGCCAGCGAAGATCTGTGCCAATTGCGCGGTGCTAAGTGCGGCGAGGGGGTTACTCGGGTGGAGGATGATCGCCAGGCCATCGATGGCGATCACTTGCTCGGCATTGCGGCTTTTGAGATCGCCGAGTGCGACCAGCTCCTGCGCTTCGCTATCTTTAATCGGCCGTGAGGAGGCGGCCAGCTCGGCGCTACCGTCTTTCAACGCGACGAAGCCAGTCCCCGAACCATGCGCGGCGACATCGATCATCACGGTACGGCCATCGCTGGTTTGGCCGACCAGCCGCTGCTCGTTTTCCGTATCCGTGGCCTCTTGGCGGATAGCGCCCAGCCCTTGTTGCTCCAGCAAGCCTTTGACCAGCGCCGGGCCAAGCTTGGCGCCGATGGTGTTGGAGCCCTGGATGCGCAGCGCCGGCATGCCCTGCGGCGGAATCGGCAGGGCGGCGAACACCGACCAGGGCAGGGCATAGCAGAGGAAACCTAGCAGCAAGAAAGTTGCAGTACGACTCCAGGTATCGCGTTCAAGAACAGCCAGGGCGCGCGGCATGCGACAAGCACCTTATATGGATAAGAGGACAGTGCCGCGCAGAATAAGACGAATCCATGGCGCTTTCGTGACAGTGCAGGGTCTTATTGCCACTGAGAAATCAATAGGAAGCAAGGCAAACAGCGAAAATCAGGCGCATAGTAAAATGTGTGGACGCTCAGGAGCCGAAGACATGAAGTGGGATATTCCGTTTCGTGACCGGGTGGAAGCGGGTCAGACTCTTGCCGCTGCGTTGGCGGCGTGGCGCGAGCAAGCCGATGTGCTCGTGCTGGCCTTGCCACGGGGCGGCGTGCCGGTCGCCTATGAAATTGCCAGCGCACTGGCCCTGCGGCTGGATTTGATGCTGGTGCGCAAACTTGGTACGCCCGGTCATAAGGAGTTGGCGATGGGCGCCATTGCCCGCGGCGGCGTGCAAGTGTTGAACGATGATGTCATCCGTCACCTGCACATACCCCCAGCGGCCATCGAAGCGGTCGTGCAAGATGAAGTTCTGGAGCTGCAGCGCCGTGACCTGGCCTATCGGGGCGATCGTCCCGCGCCAGCCTTGGCCGGGCAACGGGTGATACTGGTCGATGACGGACTGGCGACCGGCGCCACCATGCGTGCGGCGATAGCGGCGGTACGCCAACAGGCACCGGCGCGCGTCATAGTCGCCGTACCGGTCGCGCCTGTGGAGACGCTGGCGATGCTGCGTCCTTTGGTCGATCAACTGATCTGTCCGCTCTCCCCTGAGCCCTTCTTTGCCATTGGCCAGTGGTACCTCGATTTCGCCCAGACCACGGATCAGGAGGTGAAGACCTTGCTGAGCCAGGCTTGGCGGAGGGAACAGCGTGACGCTGCGCAATAGCCCTGAGTGCGCAGCCCGCAGGGATGTTTTGCCTACAAATCGAAGACCTGAGTCTTAGGTTTGTCGTGTGTCGAGTCCGGGCGTGTAGCGGACTCGGTGCGTTCCGAACACGACAGGATGACTTGCTCAGAACTTCCTTAATGGGAGCCTATCGACATGAATCAAGAACCGTGGCTGCAACACCGGAGTCTGAGCTTGCCCCTGGCGGATGCCGAGTTGGACGCCGACTTGGCCCTGCCTGCCGGCGCCAGCGGAATCGTGCTGTTCGCCCATGGCAGCGGGAGCAGCAGGTTCAGCCCGCGCAATCGAATGGTGGCGGACTACCTCAATCACCTCGGCCTTGCCACGCTGCTCCTCGATCTGTTGACCGAGGACGAGCATCGCATCGATATGCTCAGCCGTGAGTTTCGGTTCGATATCGCGCTGTTGACGCGGCGGCTGCTAGCCGCGATCGACCACCTACGCCACGACGACGAGTTACGCCAGCTGCCGATCGGTCTGTTCGGCGCCAGTACCGGCGCCGCCGCGGCCCTGAAGGCGGCGGCAGAGCGGGCGAGCGATGTCGCGGCGGTGGTTTCACGCGGTGGCCGCACCGATCTGGCCGGGACGGCACTGCAACAGGTCAAGGCACCCACTCTGCTGATCGTGGGCGAGTGGGATGACACCGTGCTGGCGCTGAACCGCGAGTCCGCCCGGCAACTGCAAGGCCCGCAGCGCTTGGAGGTAGTGCCGGGAGCGAGCCATCTGTTCGAGGAGCCGGGCAAGCTCGAGGTGGTTGCGGAACTGGCCGGTAGTTGGTTGCTGACCCACCTGCAAGCTCAGCCCAAATGAGGTCCGCGCCGCAGCACATCGATGCGAAACTCCGCCTCGTAGGGCGGCACATTGCATTCGATGATATCGCTAGGCGCCACCTGCAGGCGCACCCCGGTGATGTCGGCCTGTATCGGCAGTTTGCACACGCAGCGATCCACTAAAACCGCAGTGCGGATCTCGTTGGCGCCCAGTTGCGCCAAGTAGCTGCTCGCGCGTAACAGGGAATGGCCCTCATACAAGACGTCGTCGACCAGCAGCAGGCGGGTTCGGGGCAGATCCAGTGCCGCCAATAGCGGGTTCTCGGTCAGCGCGGTTTTGGCATGCAGCAGCGTCAGGTCATCGGCGTAGCGCTTCAGTTTGAGCGGGTAGAGCGGCAACTCGGGCAGCCCGAACTGTTGCACCAGGCGCTGCTGCAGCATGCGCGCCAGCGGTTCGCCGCGCCTTAGAATGCCGATCAGTACCGTTTGCCGTTGAGGGGAGAGGAGGGCGATTGTCTGCCTGGCCATCGCCTCCATGACGCTATCGAGTTGCTCTGGCGCATAGAGACAGAAACGCTGTCCGCCGGGTTTCGGCTCCATAGTGGTCCCCCAGGGGGATAGGCTGATCAAATAACGTTAGCCCAGGTCGGCGGACTGCAGTCGACGTGCGGGTTGTCTAACCCAACTCCAGCCAGATCGGCGCATGGTCGGAGGGTTTTTCCATGGCACGCAGGTCGTAGTCCACGCCAGCGGCTTTGATCCGCGGCTGCAGGCCGCTGGAGGTCAGGATCACATCGATGCGCAGGCCGCGCTTGGGCTCGTCTTCGAAGCCCCGGCTGCGGTAGTCGAACCAACTGAAGCGGTCGGCCACGTCCGGGTAGATCTGCCGAAAACTGTCGACCAGGCCCCAGTTTTTCAGGGTGGCCAGCCACTCACGCTCCTCCGGCAGGAAGCTGCATTTGCCGGTCTTCAGCCAACGCTTGCGGTTCTCCTCGCCGATACCAATGTCGCAGTCTTCCGGGGAAATGTTGATATCGCCCATTACCACCAGCGACTGGTTGGGTTGGAACTGGCCTTCCAGCAAGGCCTGCAAGTCAGCATAGAAGCGTTGCTTGGCCGGGAACTTGGTTGGGTGGTCGCGGTTTTCGCCCTGCGGGAAGTAGCCGTTCATTACGGTAACCGGCTGGCCATTGGCGTCGGCGAAGGTGCCCCAGATGAAACGCCGTTGCGCATCTTCCTCATCGCCGGGAAAGCCTTTATGCAGCGCCAGTGGTGCTTGGCGTGAGAGCAGGGCGACGCCGTAGTGGCCTTTCTGTCCGTGGTAATGCACCTGGTAACCGAGGGCCTCGACGTCGGCCAGCGGGAACTGCTCGTCAGAAACTTTGGTTTCCTGTAGACCGATCACGTCCGGCTGATGCTTCTCGATCAGCGCCGCCAGTTGATGTGGGCGGGCACGCAGGCCGTTGATGTTGAAGGAGACGATCTTCATGAGCGGCGGGTCCTGGGCTTTCTACCTTGAGAGCTTGCGATGCTAGCCGATTGTTCGACTGCGCGGCCAGTCATCTGGCAGCTCTGGCGGGGCGGTGCTAACGTGGGGGTGGGCCCCACATAGCAAGGGGTGGGCACCACATAACAAGAAGAGGTCACTGTGCATGCCTGCATCGTCTGTTGCTGTTGCACCCGCTGAAGTTCGACTGCTCGATAGCAGCTTCATCCACGAAGCGCGCTCGTTGCTGTACCACGCCTACCGTCACGAACCTACCTTTGGCTATCTGTTCGAGTCTGAACGCCCCGGCTTCGACCAGCGCGTGCGGTCCACCATGCGCGAACTGGTGCAACAGCATTTCGCCGAAGAACTGCCGACCATTGGTCTGTTGATTAACGATCGTCTGGTGGCCCTTGCGCTGATTGCGCCACCACAACGGCGGTTGGACATCACCGAAAGCTGGGGCTGGCGGTTGCGCATGCTGCTGACTACCGGTGTGCGCTGCACCAAGCGCTATCTGGAGTATCACCACGCGGTGCTTGCCTGCCTGCCGCCGGGGCCGTATCACGTGCTGCCACTGCTGGGGGTGCACCCGGAGTTTCAGGGTAAACACCTTGGCGAGCAGTTACTCGAAGCGCTGCACAACTGGTGCGCCGAGGATGCCGGCTCGCAAGGCGTGGTGCTGGATACCGGCAATCCGCGCTACCTGGAGTTCTACAAGCGCCAGGGTTACGAGGAGATCGGCGAGGTGGCGGTTGGACCGATCATCGAGCACGTGTTCTTTCATCCCAACCCGCAACCAGCCGTGTTGGCCAGTGCCTGAGTCACGCTTAAGTCAACAGGTACCACCCTCTGTAAAAATGCGTTCTAGCCAGCCCTCGAGACTGCCGTGCCGCTCTAGGGTTGCGTTAGTATCGGGTCCATGACAGTTCAAGGCAGATACGGGCTGCCGCTGGTGCTGCTGATCACCTGCTCGGCAGCACGGGCGCAAGACCAGCTGGACGTGCGGACCATGCCAGCCTACAGCTACCACCAGAGGTCAACGAATCAACCCTACGGGCCGCTAGGGCTATTTTTCACACTTAGGCCGCCGGTCTTTGCTGGCGTTGATACAAGAACTCCAGCACCGCCGTCCGATAGTGGTGATACCGCGGATCATTGGCCAGGGCCAGGCGATCACGGGGTCTTTCCAGGCCCACTTTGACGATATCGCCGATGGTCGCCGCCGGGCCGTTGGTCATCATCACGATGCGATCGGACAGCAGCACGGCTTCGTCCACATCGTGGGTGACCATCACCACCGTGCTGTGGGTTTCGCCGACGATGCGCAGCAGTTCGTCCTGCAGGTGGGCACGGGTCAGGGCGTCGAGGGCTCCGAAGGGTTCGTCCATCAGCAGGACTTTGGGCTCCATGGCCAGGGCGCGGGCGATGCCGACGCGCTGTTTCATGCCGCCGGAGATTTCGTTCGGGTGCTTGTGGCTGGCGTGACCCAGGCCGACCAGGTTCAGCGCGGCTTCGCTGCGAGCCTTGAGCCGGGCCTTGTTTTCCTTGGCGCCGAAGACCTTTTCCACCGCCAGGTGGACGTTGCCGTAGCAGGTCATCCAGGGCAGCAGGCTGTGGTTCTGGAACACCACGCCGCGTTCCGGACCGGGGCCGTCGATTTCCCGGCCGTTGCAGATCAGCCCGCCGTCGCTGGCCTCGAGCAGGCCGGCGATCAGGTTGAGCAAGGTGGATTTGCCGCAGCCGGAATGGCCGATCAGGGTCACGAATTCGCCGCTGGCGATGCTCAGGTTGACGTCCGCCAGGGCCTGGAAGCGGCCTTTTTTGGTGTCGAAATCTTTGCTGACGTGGGTCAGCTCAACGAATTTTTCCATGTTCCTTCTCCGGTTTGTAGGAGCTAGCTCTGCTGGCGATCGCTTTTCGCGTTGATGATCGCGAGCAGAGCTCGCTCCTACAGAAATGCTTCAGTTGGCGTAATCGAAGCGTTTGGCGATCAGCAGCAGCGCTTGTTCGAGCAGCAGGCCGATCAGGCCGACGACGATGATGGCGATCAGGATGTGTTCGACGTTGAGGTTGTTCCACTCGTCCCAGACCCAAAAACCCAGGCCGATGCCGCCGGTGAGCATTTCCGCGGCGACTATCACCAGCCAGGCGATGCCCATGGCCAGGCGGATGCCGGTCATCAGGTGCGGCAGGACGGCGGGAAAGAGGATGCGCGTCAGCACCTTCCATTCGCTGAGCTTGAGCACGCGGGCCACGTTCAGATAGTCCTGCGGCACGCTGGCAACCCCGGCGGCGGTGTTGAGGATGATCGGCCAGATGGCGCTGATAAATATCACCCAGATCGAGGCCGGACCGGCTGCCTCGAACACCAGCAGCCCAATCGGCAGCCAGGCCAGCGGCGACACCGGTCGCAGCAGGCTGATGATCGGCGCGAGCATGCCGGCCAGGAAGGCGAAGCGGCCGATGGCAAAACCCAATGGGATACCGATCAGCGCCGCCAGACCAAACCCCATGCCGACCCGGCCGAGGGAGTGGAGGATGTTCCAGCCGATGCCCATGTCGTTCGGGCCGTTGTCGTAGAACGGGTCGGCGAACAGCTCCAGCGCCGAATACCAGGTGGACAGCGGGCCGGGCAGGCCCTCGCTTTTCACCGCGATCAAGGCCCAGACGCCGATAAACAGGGCGATGCCGAGCACCGGCGGGATCACCGCCTTGATCCCGTTGGCGAAGGCCTGCGCGCCAGGCGAGGCCTGACGCGCGGCCACCGGGGGCGTGGCTTTTTCCAGCAGCATGGGTTTTAGGGATGCGTTCATCTCGGGCCTCAGGCTTTTATCGCAAAGGACTGGACATAAGCGGCAGGGTTGGAACCGTCCCAGACCTTGCCGTCAAGCAGGGTGCTGGAACGCATGACGCTGCTCGGCAGTGGCAGGTGCAGGGCGCTGGCCGCTTCGCTAAACAGCGCGGTCTGGTTGATTTTGCCGGCGATGGCGGCATAGTCCGGGTCTTCCTTGATCAGGCCCCAGCGGCGGAACTGGGTCATGAACCACATGCCGTCGGAGTGGTAGGGGTAGTTGACCGTGCCGCCCTTGCAGAAGGCCATGGCGTGTTTGTCCTGCCAGCTGTTGCCGAGACCGTCTTCGTAGTTGCCGAGAAAGCGTTGCTCGATCACGTCCACCGGAGCGTTGACGTAGGCCTTGCCGGCGATCAGCTTGGCGGTGCTTTTCTTGTTTTCCGCGCTGGCTTCGATAAAACGGCTGGCGTCGAGGATGGCCATGATCAGGGCCCGTGCGGTATTGGGGTTTTGCTCGATAAAGGCGCGGGTGGCGCCGAGGACTTTTTCCGGGTGATCCGGCCAGATCTGCTGGGTGGTGGTGGCGGTAAAACCGATCTTGTCGAAGATCGCCCGTGCGCCCCAGGGCTCGCCCACGCAAAAGCCGTCCATATTGCCGACGCGCATATTGGCGACCATCTGTGGTGGCGGCACGGTGATGGTTTTCACGTCCGATAGGGGGTTGATGCCCTGGCTGGCCAGCCAGTAATACAACCACATGGCGTGGGTGCCGGTAGGGAAGGTCTGGGCGAACGTCAGCGGCGCGCCGCCTTTTTTCACGTGGGCGGCCAGCTGCTCGCCGTTGGTCACGCCGGCTTCTTTCAGCTGTTTGGAGAGGGTGATGGCTTGGCCGTTCTGGTTCAGGCCCATCAGCACGGCCATGTCGGTCTGCGGCCCGGCAACGCCCAGTTGCGCGCCGTACATCATGCCGTACAGCACGTGGGCAGCATCCAACTCGCCGGTATTGAGCTTGTCGCGCACGCCGGCCCAGGAGGCTTCCTTGCTCGGGGTGATGCTCAAGCCGTATTTTTCGCCAAAACCCTGGGTGGCGGCGACGATCAGCGAGGCGCAGTCGGTCAGCGGGATAAAGCCGACCTTCAGCGCGGCTTTTTCCGGGGCGTCGGAGCCGGCGGCCCAGGCGGCGCTGCGCATAAAGCTGGGCGCGGACAGGCCCAGGGCGGCAATCCCTCCGAGGGTGCCGGCGGCGGCGATGGATTTTTTCAAGAAATGGCGACGGCTGTTGTTCAGCGGGTCATTCGAATCACGATCAGACATGGTGTTTTCCTTTCAAGAGTGCAAAACAAAAACGGCGCCGCCAGATAGCTCCCAAAACGAGAGTCATCCAGCGGACGCCGTTGTCCGTGATCCGCGGCCCACCGCCGTTGGTGTGCTGCGCAAGAATCTTGAAAAAGGAATTGCAAGGGGCTTGCCAAGTTGCCCTAGGGCTCGGCCAGGACTGCAGTTTTAGGCACTGAATCCGATTTGAAGTAAAATCTAGAATAGGATTTTGTATGTTTTAAATCATGTACTTACAGCAAGTATGTAATCTTGATTATTTCTCTGGATGCCACCCAGGCCGCAGCGCCACTTGCTTGGTTTTTTGCATCATGGCGGAGCGGTGATGGTCGTTGGTCGCCCTAATCGCGGGCATAGCAGGCTGGGTGAAAACTACTGCTCTCGGTTATCCGGCCAGTAAAGGTGTGCGGCGGGTTACGGCTTTGGCTAACCCGCCCTACGAACTGGGCTTCAGCTCAGCTCCAGCCAGATCGGCGCATGGTCGGAAGGTTTTTCCATGGCGCGCAGGTCGTAGTCCACGCCGGCGGCTTTGATCCGCGACTGGAGAGCATTGGAGGTCAGGATCACATCGATACGCAGGCCGCGCTTGGGCTCGTCTTCGAAGCCCCGGCTGCGGTAGTCGAACCAGCTGAAACGGTGCCCCAGATAAAGCGCCGTTGCGCATCTTCCTCATCGCCGGGAAAGCCTTTATGCAAGGCCAGCGGGGTTTGGCGCGAGAGTAGGGCGACGCCGTAGTGGCCTTTCTGTCCGTGGTAATGCACCTGGTAACCGAGGGCCTCGACGTCGGCCAGCGCGTGCGGTCCACCATGCGCGAACTGGTGCAACAGCATTTCGCCGAAGAACTGCCGACCATCGGTCTGTTGATTAATGATCGTCTGGTGGCCCTCGCGCTGATTGCGCCACCACAACGGCGGTTGGACATCACCGAAAGCTGGGGCTGGCGGTTGCGCATGCTGCTGACTACCGGTGTGCGCTGCACCAAGCGCTATCTGGAGTATCACCACGCGGTGCTTGCCTGCCTGCCGCCGGGGCCGTATCACGTGCTGCCACTGCTGGGGGTGCACCCGGAGTTTCAGGGTAAACACCTTGGCGAGCAGTTACTCGAAGCGCTGCACAACTGGTGCGCCGAGGATGCCGGCTCGCAAGGCGTGGTGCTGGATACCGGCAATCCGCGCTACCTGGAGTTCTACAAGCGCCAGGGTTACGAGGAGATCGGTGAGGTGGCGGTTGGACCGATCATCGAGCACGTGTTCTTTCATCCCAACCCGCAACCAGCCGTGCCGGCCGGTGCCTGAATGCTCCTCTGGGGGCTGAAGAGTCCCTTGCCAGACAGGCTCCTGGAATGCGGCTCGGCTCGTGTTAGCATCCGCGGCTATGAATTTTCAAGGAAAGATCTGGCTGTCGATTGCGCTCCTGGCCATCAGCTCGGCAGCCCTGGCGCAAAGCCAGCTGGACGTGCGGATCAAACCGGCCAATTCGACGCTTAAAGCCAACGTTGAAGGTTATGTCGGTGGCGTCGGCGACCGCGATGAGGCTGCCTTGCAGCGTTTTCGACGTGGGGCCGAGGTGCAGGCTCGTAAGGCCGCAGAGGCGCTGGGTTATTACCAGGCGCAGATCGACAGCGAAGTCAAAACCGGCAGGAACCTGAGCTTGATCATTTCGATCACGCCGGGTGAGCCCGTGCACCTGCGCAATGTCACCGTGCGTATTGATGGGCCGGCGGCTCAGCTCAAGACTTTTCGTCTACCCAAGAGCACGCAACTGAAACCGGGTGCGGTGCTCAACCACGGTAGCTATGAAGATGCCAAACGGCTGATCCAGAATCAGGCCTCGCGCTACGGTTTCTTCAGTGGTCGTTTCAGCAGCCAGCGCCTGGCTATCGACCCAGAGGGGGGCGTGGCGGACATTGAGCTGATCTATGACAGCGGCCCGCGTTACGTGCTGGGCCCGGTCAAGTTCGCCGGTGATGCGCCTTTCGATGAAGAGTTGCTGCAGCGCATGGTGCCGTTCAAAGCTAATACCGCCTACGACTCCGAGTTGATCGCCGAGCTTTATCAGAGCCTGCAAGGCAGCGGTTATTTCGAAACGGTGCGGGTAGACGCCGCGCCCGCTCAGGCGCTCAACCAGCAAATTCCCGTACAGGTGCAACTAAGCACGCGCAAGCCGTGGACCATGGGGCTTGGCTTGGGCTTTTCCACGGACGTCGGTCCGCGTGGCAAGGCTAACTGGACGCGGCACTGGGCCAACCCACAAGGCCACAGTTACGGTACGGAAATGGAGCTGTCGGCACCGCGGCAAAGCATCGGCCTGTGGTATGACATTCCCCTCGATCCGCCGCTGACTGACAAGCTGCGCTTCGCCGGCGGCTATCAATATGAAGAGTTCGCCGATACCGACAGCCTCAGCCGACTCCTTACCGTTGGCCCGGAATGGCACAGCAAACTCGACAGCGGCTGGCAGCAGGTGCTCTCGTTGAAATTTCAGCGTGAGGAATACCGTTTAGGCGATGACAACGGCTTGAGCAACTTGCTGATGCCCGGTGTCAGCTACGCCTATCTCCAGAGTGACAATCAGATCGATCCGCACAACGGCTACCGCTTGCAATTCGACGCCTCGGCGGCCAAGGAGGGGCTGCTCTCCGACGCCAACCTGTTGTATGGCACGGCCATGCTCAAGGGCCTGACCACCCTTTGGCAGAACCATCGCTTGCTCGGCCGCCTGCAACTGGGCGGTACGGCAACCGATGACTACGGCTCAATTCCACCCTCTTTGCGTTTCTTTGCCGGCGGCGACCAAAGCGTGCGGGGCTATGACTATCAGACGCTCTCGCCGGAAAACTCGGAGGGTGACCGCATTGGCGGGCGTTATGTGTTCGCCGGCAGCCTTGAGTATCAATACTCGATTGCCGAACGCTGGCGAGTGGCCGCTTTCGTCGATCAGGGCAACGCCTTCCGCTCGTTGGAGTTTCCTACCTTGAAAACCGGCGTCGGCCTGGGCATCCGCTGGGTCTCGCCGGTCGGGCCGCTGCGCCTCGATCTGGCGCATGCGCTGGATGATGACGGCGGCATACGCTTGCACTTCTCCATGGGGCCAGAGCTATGAGACAAGAGCTATGAGGCTTGGGCTGAAAGCCGTTGCCTGGGCGCTGCTCGGCGGTCTGGCGCTGCTGTTACTGGTGCTGACCAGCGTTCTTGCTACGACCTCTGGCAGCCGCTGGGTTCTGGGCTTGGTGCCAGGCTTGCAGGTGGAGAATTTTTCCGGGCATCTGGGCGGGCGCTGGAGCGCCGATCGACTGATCTGGCAGCAAGAGGCGGATCGCGTCGAGGTGAAAGCGCCGCGCTTCGAGTGGTCGCCGCTGTGTCTGGCCAAGCTGACGCTGTGCCTCGACCAGGTTGTGGCCGAACAGGTGCTGCTCGAGTTTGCGCCCAGTACCGAAGAAAGCAGCGAGCCACTGAGCTTGCCAGACCTGAAGCTGCCGCTGGCGCTGCAACTGGATGAAGTCAAAGTCGGCAGCCTGCTGCTCAACGGCAGCGAGCAGTTGCGTGACCTGCAGTTGGCGGCGCATTGGGCGGCCAGCGGCCTGCAACTCGATTCCCTGCGCTTGCAACATGGCCGCTTGCTGGTCGATTTGCACGGCACACTACAACCGCAAGGCGCCTGGCCACTGAATGCCGAAGGTTCGCTGACGCTACCTGCACCCGACAATCAGCCGTGGCAGTTGGCCTTGCAGGTCAATGGCGACCTGCTGAAAAGCCTCAGCCTGAGCGCTGACAGCAGCGGCTATCTGCAAGGCAACCTGCGTGGTGAGGTACAGCCGCTGGCGGAAAACCTGCCAGCCAAGGCCCGCATTAGTGTCAATGCGTTCAAGGTCGCGGCGGACTTAGCCGAAACGCTGGTGCTCAAGCAGGTCGAACTGACCGCCGACGGCGATCTAAACGCGGGCTACCAAGTAAAGGGCACTGCCAGCTTGCCGGGAGAGGGTGGTGCCGTTGCGCTGGCGTTGCAGGGCAGGGTGGATGCCGAGGGCGCCGAGATCGCGGCGCTGGAGCTCAGCACCAGCCCAGAGCAGCACCTGAGCGTTAGTGGCGCGCTCGACTGGCGTGAAAGTCTTACCCTGGATGCCAAGCTCGACTGGCAGGACTTCCCCTGGCGTCGGCTCTTTCCGGCCCTGGACGAAGCGCCGGTGGCGCTGCGCACCTTCAAAGGCGAAGTGCATTACCAGGGCGGCAACTACCTGGGCAATTTCAATGCCGCTCTGGATGGCCCCGCGGGGGCTTTCACCTTGGTCAGCCGGTTGAGCGGCAATCTGACTCAGGTACATCTGCCCGAGCTGCAACTGCTGGCCGGGCAGGGTAAGGCCAACGGTCAGTTGACCCTGCGCTTTGCCGAAGGCCTTGGCTGGGATACCGCCATCGATTTCAGTGATCTCGATCCGGCCTATTGGCTCGCCGAGTTACCCGGAGAGCTGGCTGGGCCGCTGCGTAGCAAAGGCGAGTACAAAAACCAGCAACTGCGCCTGATGGCTGACCTGAACCTCAAAGGCCGCCTGCGCGGTCAACCGGCCCTGATTCAGGCACAAGCCGAGGGCTGCGCTGAGAAGTGGACAGTAGCTGGGCTTAACGTGCGCCTCGGCGATAACCAGATCAAAGGCGCCGGCAGTCTCGACCAGCACTTGGCGGGTCAACTCGACCTGGCACTGCCGCAGCTTGGCCAACTATGGCCGCAGCTGTCCGGTCGGCTCAGCGGCCGCCTAGATCTGGCCGGCACCCTGCAGGCTCCGCAGGGCCAGTTGAATCTGCAAGGGCAGCAATTGGCGCTTGCCGATAAACGCATTCGAAGCCTCACGCTGGCAGCCAAGCTTGATCGCCAGCAACGTGGTGAAGTTGAACTGAACGGCGCGGGTATTCATGCGGGGGATACCTCTCTCGGCCGCTTCAGCGCGACGGGCCGGGGTGATAGCCGTCAGCAACAACTCGATCTGAGTCTACAAGGGCCGCAACTGCAGCTGAGTCTCGACCTGAATGGCAAGCTGGAGCGTGACGCGCTTAAAGGCCTGAATTGGCGCGGCCGGCTGGCCAGTGGCGAACTGCAGAGTGGCGGCCAGAACTGGACATTGCAGCATCCGGCGAAGCTGGAACGCCTGGCGGATGGCCGAGTGAACGTCGGCGCGCATTGCTGGAACTCTGGCGAGGCCAGCCTCTGCGGCGAGGACCAGCGTCTGCTGCCCGAACCGCGCCTGCGTTATCAGTTGAGAAATTTCCCGCTGGACAGCCTGGCTCAGTTGTTCCCCGATGATTTCGCCTGGCAAGGCCAGCTCAACGCCGACCTAAAGCTCGATTTGCCAGCGACCGGCCCCAACGGCCGCGTGTTGGTCGATGCGGGCAGCGGCACCTTGCGCTTGCGCGATAAGGGCCAGTGGCTGGATTTCCCCTATGACCGCCTCACAATGGACAGCACCTTGCGCCCACAGCGTATCGACACTCGGCTGGACTTCCATGGCCCGCAGTTGGGCGAGTTGCTGCTACAAGCGCAGATCGACCCACGACCAACTAGCAAGCCGCTAACTGGCGAGTTTCACCTGAGCGGTTTGGATCTGGCGATTGCGCGGCCTTTTGTACCGATGGTCGAGCGCTTGGCCGGTCACCTGAATGGCAGCGGCACGCTCTCCGGTGGGCTGCTGGCGCCCAAGGTCAACGGTCGGCTGGCATTGGCTGATGGCGTAGTCGCTGGCAGCGAATTGCCGATCAGTCTTGACGCGCTCCAACTACAAGCGTCAATAGCCGGGGAGAGCCTGCAACTCGACGGTGCTTGGCGTAGCGGTAAAGACGGGCAGGGCAAGGTTACCGGGCAGCTGGCGTGGGGCGATGCATTGGATGTCGAGATGCACATCACGGGCAGTCGCCTGCCGGTCAGTGTCGAGCCCTATGCCAATCTGGAGGTTGAATCCGATCTGACCGTGCGCATGGAGGGCGAGCGCCTGGCCGTGGCCGGCAAGGTGTTGGTGCCACGCGGCAAGATTGAGATCCGCGAGTTGCCACCCTCGACGGTCAAGGTTTCCGATGACGCGGTGATAGTCGGCAGCCAAGCCGAGCAAGGCCAGCCTCGCTTGCGCATGGCGATGGATATCGACGTGGACGTCGGGCGCGACAAGCTGAGCTTCGCCGGCTTCGGTCTGAACGCCGATCTGGTCGGCGAGCTGCATATCGGCGACAACCTCGATAGCCGCGGTGAGCTGAACCTGAATAATGGCCGCTACCGGGCTTACGGCCAGCGCTTGAACATTCGCCGCGCACGGCTGTTGTTCGCGGGCCCCATCGATCAGCCTTATCTGGATATCGAGGCGATTCGCAAAGTCGACGCCGTGACGGCCGGGCTGCGCATCAGCGGTAATGCCGAGCAACCGAAAACCGTGGTCTTCTCCGAACCAGCGATGAGCGAGGAGCAAGCTTTGTCCTATCTGGTGCTGGGTCGTCCGCTGAACAGCGGTGGCGGCGATAACAATATGCTCGCCGGAGCCGCGCTGGGCTTGGGGCTGGCGGGCAGCTCATCGATTACCGGCGGGTTAGCGCAGCGGCTGGGGATTCAGGACTTCCAGTTGGACACCGGCGGCACTGGGGTCAATACCAGCGTGGTGGCCAGCGGCAATCTGTCGGAGCGTCTGAGTCTGCGTTACGGCGTTGGCGTGTTCGAGCCCGCGAGTAGCATCGCCCTGCGCTACGAACTGACCAAAAAGCTTTATTTGGAAGCGGCGAGCGGCGTGGCCAGTTCTCTCGATATTTTCTATAAGCGCGATTTCTAGCCCATAGGCTGGGCCAAACCCCGTAGGAGCGGGCCGGTTTTTTGGCCTCGGTGGACCAGTGGTCATGCGTGTGGCGCAGTGAGCTGCTATTCCTTCTCAATCATCTGGTCAACTCGTCCTGAATATCGCAATACCGCTATCGAGGTTCCCTGAAAACCGGAGGTGCGCCACCCTCAGGGGTGGCTATGTTGGGACGCTAGCCATAGGTCGAGTGTCCAGGCTACCTCGCAATGGCGGTTTATCCAGCGCTAACCGACGAGCAGGCCGCCCCCTTGTTAGCTGCGATGGCCAGGTGGTGAAGGAGGTGTCAGATGAGCAAGAGCGAAAAAGGGCGAGTCACCCGCTCGCCTGCCGAGGTGTATGAGGAATTTTTCGTCCCGGCGCTGTTTCAGCAGTGGGGGCGGCGGGTCGCGGCCGAGGCGGGCATAGAACCGGGTGAGCGGGTGCTTGATGTGGCCTGTGGCACTGGTGTGCTTGCCTGCGCTGCGGCCGAGATCGTCGGGCCCGGCGGGGCGGTCGTGGGCCTCGACCCCAACGAAGAGATGCTCGCGGTGGCCCGGCGCAAGAGCGCGCGGGTCGAGTGGCAGGTCGGGCGGGCCGAGGCGCTGCCTTTCCCGGACGAAAGCTTCGATGCGGTGGTCAGCCAGTTCGGCTTCATGTTCTTCGAGGATCGGCGTGCCGCCCTGCGGGAAATGCTGCGGGTACTGCGGCCGGGCGGGCGACTGGCCGTCGCCGTGTGCGATGCGCTCGAGCATTCGCCCGGCTACGCCGCGCTCGCCGAGCTGTTGCAACGGCTTTTCGGCGATAGCGTGGCGGACGCGTTCCGCGCGCCCTTCGTGCTCGGTGATCCGGAACTGTTGCTTACCATTTGTCGCGAGGCGGAGGTTGCCGAGGCGAAAGTCATGCAGCACTTGGGAACGGTTCGCTTCGCCTCGATCAAATCCATGATCTCCACCGAGCGGGCGTGCGTGTGGACGCTTGGCGGCATGCTCGACGACGCGCAGTTCGAGCTGCTACAGAAGGAAGCTGAGCAGGCGCTCCGAGCGTTTGTGACGACCGACGGCGCGGTCGCTTTCGCGATGCCAACCCTCATAGTCACGGCCACCAAGCCGGGCGGCACCGAGTCCGCTTGGGTCTCCTAATGGTGGTGAGGGTGAAGCGCTAGGCAGGCGGTCCAACAAGGCGTGGCGCGTTCGCTTGCGTCAACAGAGCCTAGAGCTTGAGTGTTAGGGCCGGGATTTTCATGGGGTCACTACCGGCCTTGGGAGGGGGCGGCAAATTGCTCGATCGCAGAGGTGAAGAAAATGAACGCAGCAAAAGCTATTACAGCCTCAACCGTGCTCGCTCTAGGGGCGCTTATCGCGGCTCCGGCATTGGCAGCAGAACCGGTCATGGAAGGCCACGTTTCGATTATTCCGTCCGAAGTTAAGTGGGTCGATGCCCCCGCCATCGGACCTGGCGTCAAGATGGCCGTTCTGGAAGGCGATCTGAAGGAAGCCGTGCCGTTCACCTTCCGCATTAAGCTGCCACCCAACTCCAAGATTGCAACCCACACCCATCCCATCTTCGAGCGGGTCACCGTGCTGTCGGGAACCTTCCATTTGGGCATCGGCGAGACGTTCGAACCTGCCAAAGCCAGAGCCTATCCGGCAGGCGGTGTCACCATGATGCCCACAGGCATGCCCATGTTCGCCTTCACTGGTGATGACGGGGCGATCATTCAGATTCACGGCACCGGCCCCTGGGGCATCAATTACCTCAATCCGGCGGAGGACCCCAGAAAGAAATAGCCATCGGCCTAACTGCCGATTCGAGAGGGGCGCGTCATCAGTCTGAAGCGCCCCCAAAGCACTGATAAAAGCCTCATTCAGCGAGGCTTTTCATAGGCTCGTTAGCCCTTTCGTGTTTAACTCATGCCCCCTCACTAACCTCATAAGAAGGATTCAGTTCATGGCTCAAGTAACCCTGCGAGGCACCCCTGTACAAGTCAACGGCGAGCTGCCGCAAGCTGGCCAAAAAGCCCCGGCATTCAGCCTGGTTGGTACCGATCTAAGCGATGTAACCCTGAGCAGCTTGGCCGGCAAGCGCAAGGTGCTGAACATTTTCCCAAGCATCGATACCCCGACCTGCGCCACCTCCGTGCGTAAGTTCAACGCCGAAACCAGCAAACTGGCCAATACCGTGGTGCTGTGCATTTCCGCTGACCTGCCGTTCGCCCAAGCGCGTTTCTGCGGCGCTGAAGGCCTGGCAAACGTGGTCAACCTATCGACCATGCGCGGCGCCGAATTCCTCAAGAACTATGGCGTCGCTATCGCCAACGGCCCGCTGGCCGGCGTTGCCGCTCGTGCAGTGGTAGTGTTGGACGAGAACGACAAGGTGCTGCACAGCGAGCTGGTTGCCGAGATCGGCAGCGAGCCAAACTATGAGGCTGCTGTAGCTGCTCTCAAGTAACACGCTCTCAAGTAACAAGCTGCAACACTTTGAACGGCCTGGCTTCCAGGCCGTTTTCATTTGGCTCTGCCTGAGTTGGCTGCTGCGCAAAACCCTGAGAGCAACGCCGCCCCCGTAGCGAACCTGTGACCCACATGGATGTGGGGAATGCCGCAAGCCGTAGGGAACGGCTGCGGCCTCGCGAAGCCTTTGCGTTGCCTGCATTCGCTAGCAGAGCTAGCTCCTACAACGAGCGGCAGCCCAGCTCGGCATTGGTAAAAGTCAGGGTTAAGTAAAAAGCCGGTAAAGAGGCTTTCCGCCGGGCCTCACAGTGCTTATCGTTCGGGCTCGAATCTAGTAATCGACGATGACCATGAGCTCGCATACCGGTAAAGCTTTCACCTTCAGCACACTTCGCCCCTGGTTAATCACCGCCGCCGCTTTTGCCGGCGTGGTGTTGCTGGTCATCTGGCTATCCACCCCGACTGGTTCGGCCTCGTCCGACGAGGGCAAGGTACGAGGGCGGCCGGGGATGGGACTGCCCGGTGGCGTAGCCGGAATGACCGTGAGTGTCAGCAAGGTAGAACGCGCCGATCTTGACGTGCATTACCACGCGCTCGGCACCGTGACCGCCTTCAATACCGTGAATATCAAGCCCCGGGTCAGTGGCGAATTGGTCAAGGTGCTGTTCACCGAGGGCCAGGAAGTGAAGGCTGGCGACTTGCTCGCCGTGGTCGACCCGCGAGCCTATCGTGCCGCGTTGGCACAAGCCGAGGGCACGTTGCAGCAAAACCGGGCGCAGTTGAAAAACGCCGAGATCGACCTCGAACGCTACCGTGGCCTGTATGCCGAAGACTCCATCGCCAAACAGACGCTGGACACTCAGGCGGCCTTGCTCAGTCAATATGAGGGCACCCTGAAGACTAATCAGGGTCAGGTGGATGATGCCAAGCTGAACTTGGCGTTTACCGAGATTCGCGCGCCGATCAGCGGCCGGCTGGGCTTGCGCCAGGTCGACGTCGGTAACCTGGTCAGCTCCAGCGATACCACGCCGCTGGTGGTCATCACCCAGGTGCGGCCGATTGCCGTGGTGTTCAATCTGCCGCAACAGCAACTCGGAACCGTGGTGCGCCAACTCAACGCCAACCAGGCGTTGCCGGTAGAGGCGCTGGATCGCAATAAGGACCTGACCCTGGCTAGGGGTGAGCTCATCGCCGTGGACAACCAGATCGATACCACCACCGGCACGGTCAAGCTCAAAGCCCAATTTGCTAATAAAAGCGGCGACAACGCCGATCGCTCGCTTTTCCCCAATCAGTTCGTCAACGTGCGCCTGCTCGCCGAGACCCTGCATGACGTACTGCTGATCCCGGCTAACGCTGTGCAGCGAGGCAATGACGGCACCTATGTGTATGTGCTCGGCGAAGGCGACAAAGTCAGCCAGCGCGCGATCACCCTGGGTATCAGCGAAGGCGAAAAAGTTGTGGTGGAAAAGGGCCTGGCAGTCGCAGAGCAGGTCGTAATCGAAGGTACCGACCGCCTGCGCGATGGCATGTCGGTACGTGTCGCCGCGGCTGAGCAAGTGCAGAAAGACCAGGGCGAAGAAGCCGGGCAGAAGCCGTTCGGCCAGGGCGATGGCGCCTCTCAAAGCGCTACATCGCAAGGTACAGAGGGTAAGACCGGGGCCGCGCAATGAATCCGTCGCGCCCGTTCATCCTGCGGCCGGTCGCGACCACCTTGTTGATGGTCGCGATCCTGCTGGCGGGGATCATTGCATACCGCTTTTTGCCGATTTCAGCTTTGCCGGAAGTGGATTATCCGACGATCCAGGTGGTCACCCTGTATCCCGGCGCCAGCCCGGAGATCATGACGTCCTCGGTGACCGCACCGCTTGAAAACCAACTCGGGCAGATCCCCGGCCTGAACGAGATGTCGTCCAGCAGCTCTGGCGGAGCCTCGGTGATCACCCTGCAATTCACCCTGGAAAGCGACCTGGATGTGGTCGAGCAGGGGGTCCAGGCGGCAATCAACACCGCGCAGAACCTGCTGCCCAACGACCTGCCGTACCAGCCCTCGTACAGCAAGGTGAACCCGGCCGATGCGCCAATCCTGACGCTGGCGGTGACCTCGACAAATCTGACGTTGCCGCAGGTACAGGATCTGGTGGACACCCGCTTGGCGCAAAAAATCTCGCAGATTTCCGGCGTCGGCTTGGTCAGCATCAGCGGTGGGCAGCGCCCGGCGGTACGCATTCGCGCCAATCCGATCGCCCTGGCTGCCGCCGGGTTGAGCCTGGATGACCTGCGCAGCACGGTGTCGAACAACAACCTCAACGGCCCGAAAGGCAGTTTCGACGGCCCGACCCGGGCTTCGACCCTGGATGCCAACGACCAGCTCAAATCCGCCTCGGCTTATCGAGAACTGGTGGTGGCGTACAAGAGCGGCGCGCCGCTGCGCATGCGGGATGTTGCCAGTGTCGAGGACGATGCAGAAAATGTCCGCCTCGCTGCCTGGGCCAACACGACGCCAGCGGTGGTGCTGAACATCCAACGTCAGCCGGGCGCCAATGTCATCGAGGTGGTCGACCGCATCAAGGCCATGCTGCCGCAGCTGCAAGCCAGCCTGCCGGGTAGCCTTGAAGTAAAGGTGCTGACTGACCGCACCACGACCATCCGAGCGTCGGTCGCCGATGTGCAGTTCGAGTTGGTGCTGGCCGTCTGCCTGGTGGTGATGGTGACCTTCCTGTTTCTGCGCAATTTCTCCGCCACGTTGATTCCCAGCTTGGCGGTGCCGCTGTCGCTGATCGGCACCTTCGGGGTGATGTACCTGGCCGGTTTCTCGGTCAACAACCTGTCGCTGATGGCGCTGACCATCGCCACCGGCTTCGTGGTCGACGACGCCATCGTCATGGTGGAGAACATCACCCGTTATCTGGAACAAGGTGACGGCCCGCTGGAGGCCGCGTTGAAGGGCTCGAAGCAGATCGGCTTTACCATCATCTCGCTGACCTTTTCCTTGATCGCCGTGCTGATTCCGCTGCTGTTCATGGGTGACGTCGCGGGGCGGCTGTTCCGCGAATTCGCCATCACCCTGGCGGTGGCGATCCTGATTTCCGGCATCGTCTCGCTGACCTTGACGCCGATGCTCTGCGCCAAGCTGCTGCGTCACATCCCCGAGCAAAAGCAAGGGAGTTTCGCCCGTGCGGCCGGCCGCGTCATCGAAGGCATGATCGAGCGTTACGGCCGCGCCTTGAAGATTGTTCTGCGCCATCAACCGCTGACCCTGATGGTCGCCATCGGCACCCTGGTGCTGACCGGGCTGCTCTACGCCTTTATGCCCAAGGGTTTCTTCCCGGTGCAGGACACCGGGGTGATCCAGGGCATTGCCGAGGCGCCACAGTCGATCTCCTTCCAGGCCATGGCGGCGCGGCAGCAGGATCTGTCCAAGGTACTGTTGGATGACCCGGCGGTGGAAAGCCTGTCTTCCTTTATCGGTGTGGATGGCAGCAACGCCACGCTGAACACCGGCCGCATGCTGATCAACCTCAAACCCCACGGCCAGCGCGATGTCAGCGCCACGGAGGTGATCCGCCGGCTGCAACCCAAACTCGATGCTGTCGACGGTATTCGCCTGTACCTGCAACCGGTGCAGGACCTGACCATCGAGGATCGGGTTGCGCGAACCCAGTACCAGTTCACCCTGCAGGACTCCAACCCCGAGGTGCTGGCCAAGTGGGTGCCGCTTCTGGTCGAGCGGCTGCAACAGTTGCCGGAACTCGCCGATGTTGCCAGTGACTGGCAGGACAAAGGCTTGCAGGCCTTCGTCAACATCGATCGCGATAGCGCGTCACGTCTCGGCGTGTCCCTGGCCGATGTCGATAGCGCGCTGTACAACGCCTTCGGCCAGCGGCTGATTTCCACCATCTTCACTCAGGCCACCCAGTACCGCGTGGTGCTGGAAGTGGCGCCGCAGTTCCAACTCGGCCCGCAGGCGCTGGAGAACCTCTACGTCAGCGGCACCGATGGCCAGCAGGTGCGGCTCTCGGCATTGGCGAGCATCGAGGAACGGCACACCTTGCTGGCGATCAACCATATCGCCCAGTTTCCGGCGGCGACCATCTCCTTCAACCTCGCGCCAAACGTTGCGTTGAGCGAGGCGGTGCAGGCGATTCGCGCATTGGAGCAGCAGATGGACCTGCCGGTCGGCTTGCAGACCAGTTTCCGTGGTGCGGCGCAGGCATTCGAGGCGTCGCTGTCGAGCACGCTGCTGCTGATCCTGGCGGCGGTGGTGACCATGTACATCGTGCTGGGGATTCTCTACGAGAGCTTCATCCACCCGGTGACCATCCTTTCCACGCTGCCCTCGGCCGGGGTCGGTGCGCTGCTGGCGTTGATGCTGGCGGGGGAGGAGATCGGCATCGTGGCGATCATCGGCATCATCCTGCTGATCGGCATCGTCAAGAAGAACGCGATCATGATGATCGACTTCGCCCTCGACGCAGAGCGCAACCAGGGCATGAGCCCGGCGGATGCGATCTATCAGGCCAGCCTGCTGCGCTTCCGGCCGATTCTGATGACCACCCTGGCCGCGCTGCTCGCCGCGCTGCCACTGATGTTCGCCGCCGGTGCCGGCGCCGAATTACGGCGGCCGCTAGGGATCGCCATGGTCGGCGGCCTGCTGCTCAGCCAGGTGCTGACGCTGTTCACCACGCCGGTGATCTACCTGGCCTTCGACCGCCTGGCGCGGCGCTTCGGCCAGCGCGGCGCGGTAGAGGCGCACGCATGAGGCGCTTTATCGTAGGGTGGGTTACGCCGCTTTCGCGGCTAACCCACCCTACGGGTGTAGGCCGGCATGAACCTCTCGACGCCGTTTATCCGTCGCCCGGTCGCGACCACACTGCTGACCCTGGCGTTGCTGCTGGCCGGCTGGTTGTCGTTCAGCCTGTTGCCGGTGGCGCCGCTGCCGCAGGTGGATTTCCCGACCATCATGGTCAACGCTGCGATGCCTGGGGCCAGTCCGGAGACCATGGCCTCTTCGGTGGCGACGCCGCTGGAGCGCGCGCTGGGGCGGATCTCCGGCATTAGCGATATGACCTCGACCAGCTCGCTGGGCACGACCACGATCATCATTCAGTTCGAGTTGGAAAAGAACATCGAGGGCGCGGCGCGGGAAGTTCAGGCGGCGATCAACGCGGCCAGTAGCCTGTTGCCCAGCGGCATGCCGAGCAATCCGACCTATCGCAAGGCCAACCCCTCGGACATGCCGGTGATGGTGCTGACGCTGACGTCGGACAGCTACACCCGTGGTGAAATGTACGACATGGCCTCGACCCTGGTATCGCCACGGCTGTCTCAGGTGAAGGGCGTCGGCCAGGTCAGCATCGGTGGTAGCTCCTTGCCGGCCGTGCGCGTGGACCTTAACCCGGATGCCTTGAACCAGTTCGGCATCTCCCTCGATAGCGTGCGCACGGCCGTCGCCAATACCAACTCGAATGGCCCCAAGGGCGCGATCGAGAGCGATGAGCGACAGTGGCAGGTGGACGCCAACGACCAACTGCGCAAAGCCAGCGACTACTTGCCGGTGATCGTGCATTACAGCGCCGAAACGGGCGCTGCTGTGCGCCTGGGGGATATTGCCCAAGTCAGCAATGCGGTGGAGGACGTGCGCAACGCCGGCTTTTCCGGGAAGAACCCGGCGGTGTTGCTGATCGTCACCCGCCAGCCGGGTGCCAACATCATCGAGGCCACCGACGCCATCCACGCGCTGCTGCCGGATTTACAGGAGTTGATCGGGCCGCAGGTCAAACTCAAGGTGATGGACGACCGCAGCCCGAGCATCCGCGCCTCGCTGGATGAGGCGGAGATCACCTTGCTGATCTCCGTCGTGCTGGTGATTCTGGTGGTCTACCTGTTTTTGCGCAGCCCGCGCGCCACGCTGATCCCGGCGTTGGCGGTGCCGGTGTCGCTGGTCGGCACCTTCGCGGTGATGTATCTCTGCGACTTCTCGCTGAACAACCTGTCGCTGATGGCGCTGATCGTCGCCACCGGCTTTGTGGTCGACGATGCCATCGTGGTCGTAGAGAACATCGCCAGACGGATCGAGGAGGGCGAGTCGCCGCTCGAAGCTTCGATCCATGGCGCACGCGAGGTCGGCTTCACGGTGCTGTCGATGACCCTGTCGCTGGTGGCGGTGTTTATTCCGATCCTGCTGATGGGCGGGATCATGGGCCGCTTGTTCCGCGAGTTTTCGGTGACGCTGTCGGCGGCGATCCTGGTGTCGCTGGTGGTTTCCTTGACGTTGACGCCGATGCTCTGCGCACGCCTGCTGAAATCGCACCAAAAGCCAGGGGGGCAGGTTGAGTCGCGCAAGGAAAGCCGCTTGTTCCAGGGTGTCATGCGGCGGTATCAGGGCAGCCTGGAGTGGGCGCTCAGCCATTCACGGCTGATGCTGGTCATCATGGCCGGTTGTATCGCACTGAATATCTACTTGTTCGCCGTGGTGCCCAAAGGCTTCCTGCCCGAACAGGATTCTGGTCGGCTACGCGGTTTCGCGGTCGCCGACCAGAGCATTTCCTTCCAGGCATTACAGCAGAAGATGGACGCTTTTCGCAGCATCCTAGGCGAAGATCCGGCGGTAGCGAACGTTGTAGGCTTTGTCGGCGGTGGGCGCTGGCAATCGAGCAACACCGGTTCATTCTTCGTCACCTTGAAACCCATCGGTGAGCGTGACCCGGTCAATACCGTGTTGGCGCGCCTGCGCGTGAAACTGGCGAAAATACCGGGCGCGGCGCTGTACCTCAACGCCGGCCAGGATGTCCGCCTGGGTGGCCGCGATAGCAACGCCAGCAACCAGTTCACCCTGCGCAGCGATGACCTGAAACTACTGCGTGAATGGGCGCCGAAAGTCGAGGCCGCGATGCGCGCTGTGCCCCAGGTGGTGGACTTGAACAGCGACTCCCAGGACAAGGGCGTGCAAAGCCTGCTGGTGATCGACCGTGACCGTGCCGCCAGCCTCGGCGTGGACATGGCACTGGTGGATGAGGTGCTGAACAACTCCTTCGGCCAGCGGCAGATTGCCAACATCTACAACCCGCTGAACCAGTACCACGTGGTGATGGAAGTCGGCGCGCAGTACCAGCAGAGCCCGGAAATCCTCCGCCAGGTGTACGTCATCGGCAGTGCCGGGCAGCGCGTGCCGCTGGCCGAGTTCAGCCACTTCGAGCCGAGCACCGCACCGCTGTCGGTCAACCACCAGGGGCAGTTCGCCGCCATTACGTTGTCGTTCAACCTGGCGCCGAAAGCGCTGATCGGCCCAACGCGGGACGCGATCATGGCGGCGCTGGTGCCCTTGCAGCTGCCGCTGGATATCCAGGCCAGCTTCGAAGGTAACGCCGGTGCCGTGCAGCAGACGCAAAACAACATGCCCTGGCTGATTGTGCTGGCCTTGGTCTCGGTGTACATCGTGCTCGGCATTCTCTATGAGAGTTACGTGCACCCACTGACCATCCTCTCAACACTGCCGTCGGCAGGAGTCGGCGCGCTGCTGGCCTTGATCATCTGCCGCAGCGAACTGACGCTGATCGCCCTGATTGGCATCATCCTGCTGATCGGTATCGTCAAGAAGAACGCCATCCTGATGATCGACTTCGCCCTGGAGGCCGAGCGCCGCCTGGGCCTGAGCCCGCGCGAGGCGATTCTCGAAGCCTGCGTCAAACGCTTTCGGCCGATCATGATGACTACCTTGGCGGCACTGTTGGGCGCGCTGCCGCTGATTTTCGGAGTCGGTGGCGATGCCGGGCTGCGCCGCCCCCTGGGCATCACCATCGTCGGCGGGTTGATCGCCAGCCAGCTGCTCACGCTGTACACCACACCTGTGGTCTACCTGTACCTAGATCGTCTGCGCCACTGGGTTAATCGCCGTCGTGGCGTGCGGACGGACGCCTCGTTGGAGAATCCGTTATGAGCCTGTATCCATGCCGTCTTTCCCAGGCGTCGGCCCTGGTTGTGGCGATTGCCGCCACGCTGGCAGGCTGCGCCGTTGGCCCGGATTACCAACAGCCGAGTATCGAAGTGCCGGCAAGCTTCAAGCAGGCCGAAGGCTGGCGTATCGCCGAGCCCAGCGATGCGTTGCACCGTGGCGCCTGGTGGGAGCTGTATGGCGATCCGGTATTGGACGGCCTGCAACAGCGGCTGCAGCAATCCAACCAGACGCTGGCCCAGGCCGAGGCGCAATACCGCCAGGCACAAGCCTTGGCGCGCGGCGCGCGCGCGTCGTTTTTCCCTAACCTGTCGGCGAACTTCGGCAAGACCCGCTCGGGCCAGGGCGCTGGCGGCAGCACCGTGCGCCTGGCCGATGGCTCGACCGTCAACAGCGCCAGCACCGGCGGCATTTCCACCAGCTACCAAAGCAGCCTTGGCGTGAGCTGGGAGCTTGACCTCTGGGGCAAGCTGCGCCGGCAATTGGAGGCCGACAGCGCCAGTGCGCAGGCGAGCAAGGCGACCCTCGCCGCGACCAAGCTCAGCCAGCAGTCGCAATTGGCGCAGAGCTACCTGCAATTGCGCGTGCTGGATGCGCAAAAGCGTCTGCTCGATGCCACTGTCGAGGCTTACGCCCGCTCGCTCAAGCTCACCGAGAACCAATACCGCGCCGGGATCGTCACCAAGTCCGATGTCGCCCAGGCACGCACCCAACTGAAAAGCACCGAGGCTCAGGCTATCGACTTGAAATACCAGCGCGCCCAGTTGGAACATGCGATTGCCGTGCTGGTGGGCGTAGCGCCGGCGGAATTCAGCCTGGCAGCGCTGGACAGCTTGCCTAGCCTGCCGGAGATTCCAGCAGCCGTACCTTCGCAACTGCTGCAACGACGCCCGGACATTGCCGCCGCCGAACGCGAGGTGATTTCGGCCAATGCCCTGATCGGCGTGAACAAGGCTGCTTACTACCCGGACCTAACCTTGTCCGCGGCCGGTGGTTACCGCAATGACAGCCTCAGCCAGCTGCTCACGGTGCCGAACCGTTATTGGTCGATCGGCCCGGAGTTCGCCATGACCCTGTTCGATGGCGGGCTGATCCGCTCGCGAGTGGAGCAGGCCGAGGCCAGTTACGATGCAACCGTCGCCAGCTACCGGCAGACCGTGCTGACCGGCTTTCGCGAGGTCGAAGACTACCTGGTGCAACTCGACGTGCTAGAGGAGGAGAGCGGCGTACAGCAGGAGGCCCTGGATTCGGCTCGTGAGTCATTACGGTTGATCAACAACCAGTACAAGGCCGGCACCATCGACTACTTGAATGTGGTCACGGTGCAGACCACCGCGTTGTCCAACGAACGCAACGTCTTGACCCTGTTCGGCAGCCGTCTGACCGCCAGTGTGCAGTTGATCGCAGCCTTGGGGGGCGGCTGGCAGGTGGCGCAATTGGCCGAGCCGGAGCGGGAAAAGTCGGAATAGAGCTGGGCCGGGCGACCCTGTGGGAATTGCTTCAGCCGCGAAAGCGAGACGCGGAGCGTCTCGGGCGGCATTCCCACGCGGAGCGTGGGAACGATCAAAAAGCTGCCGATTAAGTGCGTAAGGCACATTCAAACGCCCGGCCTTGCAGGCCGGTCGTTGGGCATCGTCTCTGACTCAGCGCCAACGGTTTCACGCAGCCTTACAGACAAACGGCGGCCCGTAGGTTGGTGCTGAACGCAGTGATGCCCAACAAGGAGTCGTTAGCGACTCCCCATGCATGGTCTCGAACTTGCTTGAATTCCCGCCTGCGCAGGAATGACGGTGCTCTATACCCGCGCCTCGCCCGGCAGGCCGGATATTCAGCCCAGAACCAACCGCTTTCTGCGTTCTTCAGTGTTAGAAAGCACCCATATAGTCGCGCTTACCCACTTCAACACCGTTGTGACGCAGGAGTGCGTAGGTGGTGCTGACATGGAAGAAGAACTGCGGCAGGCCATAGCTCAAGAGGTAAGCCTGGCCAGTGAATTTCTTCTCTTTCGGCGTACCTGGGCGGGTAACGATCTCACGCGCTTCGTTGCCATCGATCTGGGCGGCGGTGAAGCCATCGACAAAAGCCAGGGTCTTGCTGAGCAAGGCTTGCAGATCAGCAAAAGATTGCTCGTTGTCTTCGTACTTGGGCACTTCTACACCGGCCAGACGGGCCGATACACCACGGGCAAAATCAGCAGCGATCTGCACTTGGCGGGTCAGCGGGAACATGTCTGGGAACAAGCGCGCTTGCAGCAGCGCATTGGGATCGATGCTCTTCGCCGTAGCGTGAGCTTCGGCTTTAACCAAAATATCGCTCAAGCTGTTCAGCATCTGCTTGAACACGGGAATGGATGCGGCGTACAGGGAAATGGTCATAGGACTCTCCGGGATTGAATGTGGGCGTGATTATAACGATTACGCGAATCTGAACCTTGCCGTGTTCGTCTAGCGCGGGGAATTGAGTATTTTTAGCTGCCGGTTGGCCCGCGTGAGAGAAGACATGTTCTGTCCATCCAGCGCTGCCAGGGCTATGAAGCAGTTAAATGTCGGTAAGCAAAAACAGCGATAACCTGCTAATACTCAAGACTGATTTGAGTACTGTAGATGTCGGAATGCATTGCGACTGTCAGGGTGCCGAAAGATGAGGCATCGTGGTTGAAGGCACTGGCAATGATCAGCAGAAGCCCATGGAGGTGTCCTATGAAGTCCCTGATCAGGATTGGCATTGTGGATGATCACCCGCTCTTAAGGCAGGGTGTCGCCGCGACGCTGATAAAAATAGCCGACTTTCAAGTCGTAGAGCAGGGCGCGTGTGCCGAAGACGCTCAGCATATTGCCATGCGCTTTGTGCCCGATGTGCTGTTGATGGATGTGAGTATGCCCGGCGATACCTTTGCCGCGGTACGAGCCATCTCAGTATCCCGGCCGACCGTTAAAGTCTTGATGTTGACCGTGTCTGAATCTGAAGACGATGTGTATTCCGCGCTGGAAGCTGGCGCGCACGGCTATGTGCTGAAAGGGGTGAGCGGCCCAGAGCTTGTGCAGGCAATCAGAAACGTTGCCAGTGGTGAGACCGTCATAACGCCAATGATCGCCAGAAAGCTCCTCAGCAATTTTCGCGGGTCTGAAGAGGGAGAAAAGCAAGTAGCGCTAACCGCACGCGAGGAGCAGATCATTCGAGAGGTATCGACGGGGCTTACCAATCGCGAGGTGGCGATCAAATTCTCTATTAGTGAGAAGACAGTTAAGCACCACATGACGCAAGTCATGTTGAAGCTCCACGCACGCAATCGGGTGGAGGCGGTCACGGCAGCTCAGCAGCATTGGGCGAATCAGAGAGCGTCAAGCATAAGCATGATCCTGCCCGGCACAGACATGCAGGCTGATGACAGCTCGCAGAACTAGTTCAGCGAGCGATCCTGCTTAATTTGCCGGTGGCGGATGGTGATGGCACTCAAGCCACCGCAAAAGCTCGGCGAAGGCATTGATCAAAGATTGAATTGTGCTTTGAGCCTGGTTCCGGCCCCAGGCGCGGAGTCAATGCTGAATACGCCGCCGAGCGACTCGATGCGATAGCGCATACCGACCAGGCCTAGAGGCGTTCTGCCGCGGTTCGCCGCACCCGAACCTGCCGTTGGAATACCCTCGCCCGCATCCTCAATTTGCACTTCAAGCAGGCCCTTGTGGTGAGAGGCGCTGACTTTTTGGCTTTTTCCGCCCGCGTGATGAAAGGCATTGTTTAGCGCTTCTTGGGTGAAGCGATAAATACAGATTTTGTACGGTAACGGAACATCGTCGGGAAGAGGACCAAGCGTCAGCTTCACTTCCGTTTCGGTCCGCAGCTCATGCCGGTGCGCAACCAGCAGCAATTCTTCGCGCAAGCTCAGCTCATTGATTTCTGGGAGTGCCAGCCCGAGGGAGATACCGCGGATTTCACGCAGGGCCTCCTGACCAGCGCTTCTAACCAATTCGAGTACGTTTCCCCCTAAGAGGCCGCTATCCTGCGGGTAACTGTCTTGCAAAACTCCAAGCTCATCGAGGCGCAGGAGAATAAGGGTCAACAGCTGAGCGGGACCATCATGAAGATCGGCGCCGAGACGGCGGAGTGTGAGCTCGTTGATCCTTGAAAACTCGTGATTAGCCGTTGTGATTCGATCTTGCAGGTTGGTGTTCTGCAAGTGCAACTGGGCTTGCTCCTGCATCTGCAACTTGAGAGTCATCTGTTGCCGTTCAATGATCTGGTCGCCACGTCTAACGATGAAGAACAACAGCAAAAGCATAGCCAGCGTTGCCGCGCCGATGACCGACCAGACCTCCTGACGCAGGTTATCGATTTCATGCTCCTTTTCGTAGAACTCGCCGATGGCGAGAATCTGCCCAGAACCGACTTTCCTGAGCGGTACATAGGTTTCATAGAGCGGGATACCCAGGCTGCGTTCATGGTCATGCTCTGAATTATCAAAGGCGGCCAAACGCGTGACGATCTTGCCTTGCATAACCTGTTCGATAGGGTCTTCCGGGTAGTTTCTGAACACCGGCAGTTTGCTGGTGCTGTAGATATTCGTGCCATCCGGCAGCCAGATTTTTATCGACGCGATGTGTTGATTGATCGAGGTGTTTGCCATCAGGTTGTCGACTGCCAGGGTACTCGCGGCAGAGAGTTCTCGGCTCGTGGCCAGCTCCTGGATGTAGGGGGCCAGAAAGGCCTCCATGTAGAGCGCCGCCGCTTCGCCAGCGCTCTGAGTAGCATCGTGCTTGATCCTTTGACTGATGAGATTGCCAACAAACGCCATGGTTATGCCCAGAATGATCGCCGCAGCAATCACGAACTGCATAGAGCGATTTAGCCCTCGCAGTTTATTCCGCGCAGTCTGCCACCACGTATTTGGCTGAGGGAGCGGTGCCCTCGAAGCTGGTTCGAGTGACGCCTGATCCGCGTCCGGGGCAACAGTCTCAGCGTTTGGTTCGACCTTCGCTTCTGTAAACATCCGTGCAACTCCTAGGCGCTCTTGATTGGGCGGTAATACAAAAACGCGAAACGGATAGCTGGAGATTCCTGCGACAAGATTCGTGCAACAAAAGGTTCATGCAACAAAAGATTCGTGCAACAGCAGGTGGTATTGCCCACTACTTGGCTGACCATTGATCCAATCATGGACTAGCACTCTGGGGTTGTAGCGGTTCGGACGGAAACGTCCACACACCTGGCATTCAGGATAGTTTCAATTCACTTTATAGCCCAACCGGGGGAGGGCCTTTTGTAACGCTTAGCCTGTGCCCCGACTCGCTCAATGCTAAGCGGGGGCCGCAAAGTCACCGGCTACCTGCTAGTGGCCTGTGTGGCTAGTTCCATTAGGCAATTCCGGCGCCTGAAGCCCCGATACTGCGTTGCTGCGGATCAAAATAGCCCTGCTATGACTCGTCACGGCGCCTTGTCTCAGGACTCCAGGCATCCGAACTTGAGTTAACCAACTAGCCGTACAGGCCACTAGTGCTCAGGAGTTACATGGGCACTGTGCGTGCCGTAGCCGCAAGTGATTGATAGCTGCTCTGTAAGAGATCACGGAAGGATTCGAAAGCAGCAGTGCCATAGCCCGTGCGCCAGACCAGTTGCGTGTCGATGTTCATCACAGGGTGTGTACGGACCTTAGGTGGTTCGCGCTGCAGTTCGAGCACCGACCTGGGCAGGATTCCTACGCAGGAGCCGGCGCTGATGCAGGCCAGAATGGAGTGGTAGGAGCCGACTTCCTGGACTTTGAGGTTCTTCTGCACACCTTCGACATGGCTGCACAACCAGTTTTCCGCGACCTGGCGATAGGTGCAAGCGCGCGAAAAGCCCGCCAGAGTGCGGATTTTCACATCCGCGGGGCCATGCACGCGTGGGTGCTGAGCCGGCATCACCAGTAGCAACTCTTCAGTGAAAACCGTTTCGCCTTGAAGGCCTGAAGCCAACGCTTCGGCAACCCACTGGCCTGCTGTCAGGGTCACAGGATTGGCGATCAGAGCGCAGTCGAGCCGACGCTCCTGCAAGGCCTCCAGCAAATCACGGCTTGGCCCGGTGGTGACTTCCAGACTGACTCCAGGCCATTGACCGTGATACTGCGCCAGCAGGCTGGGCAGGCGGCTGGCGGCGGTGCTTTCCATCGAGCCAATGCGCAGATGGCCACTGGGAATATCCGGGTGCATTGACTGGCGCGCCTCTTCGGCCAGCGCCAGCAGTTTTTCGGTGTATTCGAGGAAATGCTGTCCTCTATCAGTTAGCGTCATGCGCTTGCCGTCACGGAGGAACAGTTGCACGCCGAGTTCTTCTTCGAGCTGCCGGATTCGCGTGGTCACGTTGGATTGCACTCGATCTAGACGCAGCGCGGCGCGGGTGATGCTTCGTTCTTGGGCTACCGCACGAAAGATCTCTAGAGCTGACAGATCCATGGTGAATTTCCTTGTTCTCATTGTGAGATTATATTTACTAAAATAATCTTTTGCAGAGATACATTGATCAGGCTTTTACCGGCATCGATACCGATGCCTTCTCCAGGTGCTTTTCAGGTGGAATCTAATGAAAGACAAGGCCACGCACATCCCAGGGGTTGAGTTTCCAATCATCCAAGCACCCATGGTCGGTGTCTCAACGCCCAAGCTGGCTGCGGCAGTCTCCAATGCTGGTGGTCTCGGTTCAATAGGCATAGGTGCCAGCACGCCGGAGCAGGCGCGGGCGATGATCAGTGAAACCCGCGTGCTGACCAACAAACCATTCAACGTCAACCTGTTCTGCCACCGCCCGGCCATGGCCAATGCGCAGAGAGAGGCCGCCTGGCTGGAATACCTCAGACCTTACTTCGCGGAGTTCGGCGCCACACCACCCGCAGAACTGAAGGAAATCTACAAAAGCTTCCTGCAGGACGAGGCGATGCTCGAGTTGTTGCTCAGCGAGCGTCCTGCGGTGGTCAGTTTCCACTTTGGCTTACCGCCGCAGGAGCAGATCCGTGCATTGAAGCAGGCCGGCATCATCCTCCTGGCCAGTGCAACCACACCCGCAGAGGCGGCCCTTGTGGAAGAGGCAGAAGTCGATTTCATCGTCGCCCAGGGTATCGAGGCAGGCGGACATCGGGGGGTGTTCGAGCCGGAGCAGGGTGATGAGGGTATCGGCACACTGCCGCTGGTTCGCCTGATAGCGAAGCAGACGCGGCTTCCAGTCATCGCGGCTGGCGGCATCATGGATGGGCAGGGCATCGCGGCAGCCATGGCTCTAGGTGCCAGCGCGGTGCAATTGGGCACCGCCTTCATCCTCTGCCCTGAGTCTTCTGCCAATGCGGCCTACAGGCAAGCGATGAAAAGCGAGCGCGCCAGGCACACGCAGATCACCAGCGTGATATCCGGTCGGCCGGCACGCGGCATCATCAATCGGATGTTCAGCGAGGTCGGGGCGCCCGGGCCGTATCGTCTGCCGGATTACCCGATCACCTACGATGCGGCGAAGGCTCTGCACGCTGCCGCCAGCGCCAGGGGCAGCAATGATTTCGCCGTGCAATGGGCCGGGCAGGGCGCAGCACTCGCCCGTGAGATGCCGGCGGCTGAACTGATCAGGACGCTGGTGGAGGAAATGAATGGTTAGGTTCTGTCAAAAGCCTGAGCGCAACGCTGACCCTGTAGGAGCGAGCATCGCGAGCGAATGTAGGCAACGCAAAGGCTTCGCTAGCAGAGCTAGCTCCTACAGCTTCGCAGGGTGGGTGAAACCCGCGCGGTGATAGCTGATGATTGGCTGAGATTGTTGTGTTGTGTTTATTTGGCGGGTTTCACCCGCCCTACGAACTGCTCGTGCTCAGCCAGGGCGCGCCGCGCCGAAGCCATTGCAGATTGCTGCCTGATGCCTTGTTCAGCCCTGCTTCTTGATGATGGCATCGGCGATGCTGGGTGGTGCTTGTGCGTACCTCGTGAACTCCATTGAGAAGCTCGCGCGGCCCTGGGACATCGAGCGAACATCGGTGGCATAGCCGAACATCTCACCTAGTGGCACATCGGCGCGGACGATCTTGCCCGAGACACCGTCCTCCATGCCGTGGATCAGGCCACGGCGGCGGTTGAGGTCGCCCATGATGTCGCCCATGTACTCTTCGGGCGTCACCACCTCCAGTTTCATCATCGGCTCCAGTAGCACCGCGTCGCTCTTGTGCGACAGCTGTTTGGTGGCCATGGATGCAGCAATCTTGAAGGCCATCTCACTGGAATCCACGTCGTGGAATGAGCCGTCGAATACCGCGGCCTTTAGGCCGAGCAGTGGGTAGCCAGCGAGGACGCCATTCCTCATTTGCTCCTCGATGCCCTTCTGGATGGCCGGTATGAATTCCCTCGGGATAGCCCCGCCCACTACTTCGTTGGTGAACTGCAGCCCTTCCTGGCCTTCGTCGGCCGGCTCGAAACGTATCCAGCAGTGGCCGTACTGGCCGCGCCCGCCGGACTGGCGGACGAACTTGCCTTCAATCTCGCATGTCTTGCGGATGGCCTCCCGGTAAGCCACCTGCGGCTTGCCGGTGTTGGCCTCGACGCTGAACTCGCGGCGCATGCGGTCGACAATGATGTCCAGATGCAACTCGCCCATGCCGGAAATGATGGTCTGCGAGGTTTCTTCGTCGGTTTTGACGCGGAACGAGGGGTCTTCCTGGGCCAGCTTGCCAAGGGCGATGCCCATCCTCTCCTGGTCTGCCTTGGTTTTTGGCTCCACCGCGATGGAGATCACCGGCTCGGGGAAATCCATGCGCTCGAGGATGATCGGCTTGTTCAGGTCGCACAGGGTGTCGCCGGTGGTGACGTCCTTCATGCCGATCAGCGCGGCGATGTCGCCGGCCCGCACCTCCTTGATCTCAGCGCGGTGATTGGCGTGCATCTGTACCATGCGGCCGACCCGCTCCTTCTTGCCCTTGACTGAGTTGAGCACGGCATCGCCCGAGTTCAGCACCCCGGAATAGACCCGAATGAAGGTCAGAGTGCCGACGAAGGGATCGCTGGCAATCTTGAACGCCAGCGCTGAGAAGGGATCTTTGTCATCGGCGTGGCGCTCATCCGCTCGCTCCAGATTGTCTGGATGCACGCCCTTGATCGAGGGGATCTCGGTGGGCGCCGGCAGCAGTTCGACCACCGCATCGAGCACCAGCGGCACCCCCTTGTTCTTGAATGAGGATCCACAGACCGCAGGCACCACCTCGCAGGACAGGGTCCGTTGGCGCAGGCCAGCCTTGATTTCCTCGTGGCTCAGGTCACCTGCATCCAGGTACTTGGTCATCAACTCATCGTTGGCCTCTGCAGCCGCCTCGACCATATTCAAGCGCCACTTTTCGGCCTCATCACGCAGTTCGGCAGGGATATCTTCCTCATGCAAGGTCATACCCTGGTCGTCTTCGCTCCAGTAGATGGCCTTCATCCTGATTAGGTCGATCTGCCCGTGGAAATTCTCTTCCTGGCCTATCGGCAGCTGGATCGGCACTGGTGTGTGGCCCAGGCGTTGTTTGATCTGTCCGACCACGCGCAGGAAATCAGCGCCTGCGCGATCCATCTTATTCACGTAGGCGATACGCGGCACGTGGTACTTGTCGGCCTGACGCCACACGGTCTCGGATTGCGGCTCGACGCCATCGGCACCGCTGAAGACCACCACTGCTCCGTCCAGCACGCGCAGCGAACGCTCCACCTCGATGGTGAAGTCGACGTGCCCAGGGGTGTCGATGATATTGATGCGGTACTTGTCCAACTGCTTGCGCGACCCGGTCCAGAACGCCGTGGTCGCCGCCGAGGTGATGGTGATGCCGCGCTCCTGCTCCTGCACCATCCAGTCCATGGTCGCGGCGCCATCATGCACCTCACCCATCTTGTAGTTGACCCCGGTATAAAACAGGATGCGTTCGGTTGTGGTGGTCTTGCCTGCATCGACATGCGCGACGATACCGATGTTTCGATAGCGTTCGATGGGCGTCGTACGAGCCATGATGTACTCCAAGTCAAGTTATGCGATCGCCACGAGCAATCCACTGCTGGAATCACGGGACAAGGTCAACGTTCTCTAACCAAATGCCAGCACAATCAAAGGCGGGCAGACCGAAAAGCGGCCAATCCGAATCTGCAGCATCTGTGGCGATGCACATATCACTCCGGTACTTCCCCCCGGGAGCCGGTTACGGCTAATCGCAGATATTAATAAGCATATCAGCCCATCCTCAGGCCCTCGGCCGACCTGCTCAGTGGTTAGCCGATTAGCGCTAAAACAGGCTTCACGGCCGCTATCGAGACAAAAGGCATGCTCGCCCTGGCATGGAGAGGGGGGCTTTTCTAACGGCTGGATCTGAAAGTATCTGAATCTAAATATTTACTTACAAAGCCGAATCATTATCATTAGCGCCATAATTCATATAAGGAGCTTATGGTGGCTTTACTGCGCATTAACCCAGTCTCTCTGCTGTTGCTGGGCGTTTTGGTAATACCGGCGTTGCATGCGGAAACGAAAGAAGCTTTGGCCATACCGGCAACTGCCGTTACCAGCGCATACGAAGAGCAAAGCTACATGCCGACCGACAGTCGGAGCGCTCTGAAGATCGATGCGCCGCTGCGCGATATCCCGCAGACGGTGAACGTGATTCCGCAAAGTGTGATCAAGGATCAGGGCGCACAGTCGATGGAGGATGTGCTGAAGAATGTCCCCGGCATCGGCCTGTCCAACGGCGACGGGCAACGCGATCAAGTCACCATCCGCGGCTTCAGCGCCATCGGCGATATGTACATCGACGGCATCCGCGACGACGCGCTGTATTTCCGTGACCTATCCAACATCGAGCGGGTAGAAGTGATCAAAGGCCCGGCTGCGGTGCTCTACGGTCGTGGTTCTTCCGGCGGCCTGATCAACAGCGTCAGCAAGAAGCCCAGCTTCACGCCCAAGCAGGAAGTCGGCGCCACCTTCGACAGCGAGGGCAAGAAGCGCACCCAGTTCGACACCGGCTGGGCCGATCAGCAGCAGAGCGACAAGGCCTTCCGCGTCACCGGTGCGCTGGAAGACAGCGACACCTTTCGCGACGATGCCTACATCGATCGCAAGGCCATCGCCCCTTCGGCCTTCTTCAAACTCTCCGACGATCTCGAACTCAATCTGGGCGCGACTTATCTGTACGACAAACGCCTGATCGACTTCGGCATCCCGGCGCTGGGCAACCGCCCGGTCGACGTCGACCGCGAGAAGCGCTTCGGCTCGGGCGATCCGGACCAGGACTACGCCCGCAGCGAGGTGTACTCCTTCACCGCCGGCCTCGACTATCGCATCAACGACGATTTCACCCTGAGTAACACCAGCCGCTACTACCACTACGACCTGGACCGCAACAACACCCTGGCCGACAGCAGCCCGACGCGCTTCGTCACCGCGCCCAACGGCGAACTGCTGGTCAAGCTCAACCGCGGCAACGTCGCGCGCGACGAATACGGTGTGTTCAACCAGACGGAACTGAAGCAGCAGGCCCAGCTCGCCGGCATGCAGCACAGCCTGCTCTATGGCATGGAACTGGGTCATCAGGACAAACACCAACGGGTGTTCAGCCAGAACAACGTGGCGCGGGTACCGGTATTCCGCGATGCCCTGGTCGCCGTGCCGGAGCACGCCAGCACCCTGTCCTCCAAGGGCACCAACTTCCAGGACACCGCCGGCTTCTATGTGCAGGACCTGGTCGAGCTGAGCTCGCAGTGGAAGGCCCTGCTCGGCGTACGCTACGACATCTTTGGCCAGGAGTACGACGATGATCGCCCGGTGAATACCGATCTCGACCGTACCGACAAGACCTGGAGCCCGCGCGCCGGCCTGGTCTATCAGCCGGATCAGGTGCAGTCCTACTACGTCTCGGTGAGCCGCGGCTACCAGCCCTCCGGCGAGGTTTTCGCCGTCAGCGTGACCAACCAGCATCTCGAGCCGGAAGAAACCACCAACTACGAGCTCGGGGCCAAATGGGACTTCCTCGATAACCGTCTGGCGGTCACCGCGGCGATCTTCCGCCTCGAGCGCACCAACATGAAGACCACCGATCCGGCGAACCCGGCGCTACAGGTGCTCGCTGGCGAGCAGCGCACCGATGGTTTCGAGCTCACCGCTACTGGCCAGTTGAGTGACAAGTGGCAGGTCTATGCCGGCTACGCCTACCTGGACGCGGAAATCACCAAGTCCAACAGCAAGACCAACGGCGTGGCCAACGAAGGCCAGACGCCGACCCTGACTCCGCGTAACAGCGCCAACCTCTGGCTGGTGCGTTCGCTGACCCAGGAATGGCGTGTGGGCATGGGCGCCAACTACGTGGATGACCGCTACACCGCGCTGGACAACGTGGTGGTCATGCCCAGCTACACCACGGTGGATGCTGCGCTGCTCTACAACCTGCCGGAGTGGGACATGGCGCTGCGCCTGCGCAATGTCTTCGACAAGGAATACTACGCCTCCGCTCACGGCTCGGTGGACCTGATCACCCCTGGTGCGCCGCGAACCCTCGAGGTAAGTGCCAACTACAGGTTCTGACAGCCTGCAGAGCGCCCGCCCTGAACACAAACGCCCGGCATTGCCGGGCGTTTGTGTTCAGGGCGGCGTGAAGCCTGGGCTGGATGGACTTGTCGTTGCTCATTCGAGGACGCGGCTACATGCGGTTCCAGCGAGTGGGAAGGGGACGACTCATACACGAGCGGGCGATCAGTGGGCGTCGACGTTCAGGCCGGGTGGAACGTTGTGGGCATAGCACTTCTCCTCGATGTGGCGGCCGATGCGCCAGCCGGCCTCTGCATGATTTCCAGACGATCGGATATTTCCTGCACGCTCAGCATGGCTGCTCCTGCTCTCTAAGAATTGCTGACGGGACGAGATCGTCCGGCTGCCTGCCGTAGGCGTTTTCGAAAGCCTCGGCAAATGAGGCCAGAGCGGATGCGGGCAGGTGGTTGATGCCTGCGGCGCGCTTGCGTCCGCCACCGGTGGCGAAGCGGCGGCAGAATGCATCTGCGGCCAGCGGATGTTCCGGTGGGACGCGCACGCTGACGGTGAAGCCGCTATCGGTATTACTGGAGAGCAGCGCCAGAGCATGGTCCGGGCGCTGGCTCAGTAACCGGTTGGCCAGCACGCCGATCACCCGACGCGCCCAAGGTGCGGCGGGCAGGCGATATAACGTGGCGCCCGGAATCCCGCGCCAGGGTGTCAGGCTGGCTGCCTTGGCCATGTCTGCGCTGTAGCCGTCACGCAGGGTGGCAAAGGTCTCGCTGCTGCGGATGAAGTCGAGCGGGTCGACGAAGGGGCGTAGCGCTTCGGCCAGTTCGGCGGGGTCGAAATGCAAATCGGCGATGCTTTCCCCGTAGGCGTTGTAGTTCAGGTAGAGGCCCAGTTGCTCAAGCTCGGCAATGTGTTCGACGGGCAGGCCGTGGTGTTTCGCCAGCGCCAGCCCGAGCTTCGGAAGCCCATCGCCGAAGGCCGCGACGATCGCCCAGCGGTAATGGCGGCCGCCCAGGTAACGGTTGACCAGCGTGCTGGTGCAGACATCCGCGGCGGTGTCGATGTACGACTCGAAGCCTGGATGAGCCGGCAGTTCCCCGGCGAAGTGATGATCGAAATAGCGGATGCTGGCGCCGTCCTGCAGCAGGCGGGCGACTTCCTCACGGTTCTGCTCGTGGGAGATATCCAGCACTGTGACTCGGTCGCCGCTGCCGGCCTGGACTCGGCGCAGCAGGGCGATGTCGCGTTTGACACCGGTGACCAGCAGCGCTTGCGGTGCTTCGGCAAGGCGTAGTTGTTGCAATGCACACAATCCATCCGCATCGCCGTTGAAGGCAAAGTAATCGGCCATTTTCGTAGAGACTCCGTGGTGGGCGCTCAGCGCCTGTTTACGATCTCGCGAGCTAGAGCCAGACAAGGCACAACGACCAACGGAAGTAACAGCCGAAGGCTGGCCCGAAGGGCGAGCGGAGCGAGTCAAGGGGCCGAGGGAGCGGAGTTTACGAGTTGTAAATGAGCATCCCGAGGCCATTTTTAGGTTCTTCGCGAATTCGTGGGGAAGAGGGAATTGACAGTCGGGGATTAGGTCAATTGGCAGTCGCCAAACACACCAACACCTGCCCGCTGCTGTCAGCATGCATCCTATTGATCTCGCCGCCTTCTGGCCAGGCTTCGACATAGCCGGCCATGTCACGTCCAACTCGATCTTGACTATCACCCTGGAGCGTTCCAAGACCGGCCTGCCGCGCTGTAGCCGCTGCCGGCAGCCTTGTCCGTTGATCCATGACCGACGCCTGCGGCGGGTACGCGACCGCGACCTGTTCGATCAGCGGGTCCAGTTGGTCGTGCCGATACGCCGGGTCGACTGTTTGCGCTGTGGGCGGGTGAATGAGCACGCTGAAGGAACTCTGGTATGCACCCAGTGTACTCGAGGGCTGGCGGCGTTGGCGGGCCTGGCTGCGGGCTGCACTAGCCGCAGCCAAAAAAAGCTGCCTGCCGCACCCGGCGGCCTGAACTGGCTCAGGTCCAGCTCGACGCGCTGACGGTTAAAGCCCGGGCGGCGTTGAGCACCGGCGCCATGCCCTCATTCACAAACGGGATTTGCGGCGCCCCATCGCTTCCACATCCCGGTTCCGCATCCCAAGTAGTCTGAAACTCCCACCCCGGCTGGGAGTATCGGTCGATGCGTAATCCCCGGCGCTTATCCATAGTTGCGGCCTGTAGCAAAAAAAGGCCACCGGCCAGGCCTCGATGACCGGAATTTTCGGGAGTGAATCATGGCTATCACCATTGGAACAGTGACGCTCGACGAGACGACGGGTATACAAAGCCCGGGCAGTCTGGGCGACGACGGCGACGCCGATAACGATGACTTTGGCGTCGGTGCGTTAAGTGGTATCGCGGTACCAGCCCCCTTGGACTCAATTCTTACGGATGCGCTGAACGAGGGCGGATCGGCGCAGGTGCTGGACCCGGCAACCACCACCATCGCGCTGAGTGGCTCCACATTCGCTGACCCGGATGGGACCGAAATTCTTGACTTCACCGGACTGGGCGCTACGCCCATTATCGATGTCAAGTTCAGCCAGGACACGGACGGCGACCCGTTCGATGGCAGCATCACGGCGAAGTACGTCGGTGCCGACCTGCTGGAGCACGACCTGCTGACCGCCGACGGCTACAAGATCTACCTCTACCCCTCAGGCATCAGCAATGACGCCGTCATCGGACGCAAGGCCACCGCTGGCGGCGCGACCGATCCGGACGGCGACATCGTCTTCCTCGCCTACCTGGACACCAACACCATCACTGGCGTTGCAGCCACGGAAGAACTCGATGCCGGCGCCACGGGCGCCAAGATCTGGCTGGTGGAATTCGAGCCGCTTTCACACCCGGACGCTACCAACCCCGATGACGCCGTGACGATTTCCAACCTCTTCGTCACGGTCGACCAATTCAGCCAATTCTCCCTCACAGGCGCGCCCTCCGGCCAGAACCTGTTCCTGATGTTCGGTGATGGCACGCCTGGCGTTGACGACAATGGCGACCCGGCCAATGAAGTGTCGATCATCGTCACCGCCACCAATGCCGTGAATCAGTCCGGCCCGAACCAGGATCCGCTGTTTACGTCTGACGACCTCAACATTACGACCGGCGGCACCGTCAATACCGGCCAGGGCGGCGGTGGCACCACCCTGGGTCACACCAACCAGATGGTCGATCCCGGCGAAGCCTTGGCCTTCACCTTTGTGACCAATGCGGGCACTGCAAATAATGACGTTATCGTTCCCAACCTGGACCAGAACGAGGCCGACGTTGAGAGCAACATCAAGTTCACCGGCCTTCACACCACCACCGGTGCCACCTTTACCATTGTCCAGTTGCAGCAGGACAAGGCCGCCACGCTGACGATCAGCGCGAGCGAGGCCGACTTTGCCCCAGCGGGAGCCTACATCGACGAACTGAAGCTGTTTGACGATGGGTTCGTCAACATCAACTACGTCAAGGTCAGCCTCCAGAAAAAGGTCGGCAACCAAGTGGTGCCGGTGCTGGACCAAAATGGCGATCCCGTCTTTCACGAATTTGGCCCCGCTGATTCCGGCATCCCAGACCCTGTTACCGGTGTCACCGTCACTTTCGATGCCAACGGAACCGTGACCCTGGAGGGTGTCGAAGCTCTCGATGTGATCGAGTACCGCACCGGCGACGCCAGCGGCGCCCTCAACCACAGCCGCGTGGTGATCGCGAACTCGGCCGTTAACCCCGGCAACCAGTCGCACATTGACGCCGCCTTCGACATTGGCCAGTTCGCCCTGCGTAGCTCCGTCTCCGTGACCGAGCCGTTCGCGGCGCTGGTGTTCGAGGACGACGGGCCGACGGCGGACATCGTGGACGGCGGCGGGGCGGTGACGATCGACGAGACGGCCCTCAACCAGAATGACGACAGCGCCGACGGCGCCGACACGACGGCTGTCGCTGCCCTGTTCAGTGGCGTGACCGGCACCGGCACGGATTTGAGCCCCACCGAGTACGCGATCAGCACCACGCCCCTGGCCGACGCATCCGGCAGCGTCTATGGCAATGACGGCCCCGGAACGACCGAGCTCTCGCTTCAGATCGGCGGCATCGACGGCGTGGATGATGGCGACGGCACCAACTCTGGTCTAACCACCACCGCCGGCGCGGCCATCTTCCTCTACTACGAAGGCGATTTGATCGTCGGTCGCTATGACGCGGACAACGATGGCAACACGGGTACCGACGGCAATGAAGAAGCCGCCTTTGCCATAGCGCTCAAGCAAGATGGCAACGTGGCGGTGGCGCAATATGTCTCGCTCACGCACGGCACCCCCGGCAACGGGACGACCCCGCCCGGCAGCTACGACGAAGCGGTTGATCTGACCGGCAAGGTCAACGCGGTGGTGACAGTGATCGACCTCGACGGCGATCCCAGCACCGACTATGTCCCCATCGGCAACGACATCAACTTCGAGGACGACGGGCCGAGCGCGGACGTCGCGGACGGCGGCGGGGCGGTGACGATCGACGAGACGGCCGGCAACCAGGATGACGACAGCGACGCGGCGGCGGTTCTGGCGCTGTTCGACACGGAAGTGACGAACAAGGGCACGGACTTGAGTCCGGCGGAGTTCGCGATCAGCACCACGCCCTTGGCCACCACGGCGCTCAGCAGCTTTGGCCAGGACGAGGAGGGTGCGACGAAAGTGCTGTCGCTGGCGATTGTGGGCGGCGACAACACCGACTCCCTCCTCACCACGACCGACGGCAAGATCATTCGGCTGTTCAAGGAAGGCGATCTGATTGTCGGCCGCTATGACGTGGCCAATGGCGCGGTCACGGGAGCCGATCCGGCGGCGTTCGCGATTGCGCTGCTGCAGGACGGCAACGTGGCGGTGGCGCAGTATGTCTCGCTCACGCACGGCACCCCCGGCGACGGGACGACCCCGGTCGGCAGCTACGACGAAGCGGTCGATCTGGCCGGCCTGGTCAACGCGGTGGTGACGGTGACCGACGGCGACGGCGACACCAGCACCGACAGCTTCGGCATCGGCGACGACATCAACTTCGACGACGACGGGCCGAGCGCGGACGTCGCGGACGGCGGCGGCTCGGTGACGATCGACGAGACGGCCGGCAACCAGGATAACGACAGCGACGCGGCGGCGGTTCTGGCGCTGTTCGACACGGAAGTGACGAACAAGGGCACGGATATGAGTCCGGCGGAGTTCGCGATCAGCACCACGCCCTTGGCCACCACGGCGCTCAGCAGCTTTGGCCAGGACGAGGAGGGTGCGACGAAAGTGCTGTCGCTGGCGATTGTGGGCGGCGACAACACCGACTCCCTCCTCACCACGACCGACGGCAAGATCATTCGGCTGTTCAAGGAAGGCGATCTGATTGTCGGCCGCTATGACGTGGCCAATGGCGCGGTCACGGTAGCCGATTCGGCGGCGTTCGCGATCGCGCTGCTGCAGGACGGCAACGTGGCGGTGGCGCAGTATGTCTCGCTCACGCACGGCACCCCCGGCGACGGGACGACCCCGGTCGGCAGCTACGACGAAGCGGTCGATCTGGCCGGCCTGGTCAACGCGGTGGTGACGGTGACCGACGGCGACGGCGACACCAGCACCGACAGCTTCGGCATCGGCGACGACATCAACTTCGACGACGACGGACCGAGCGCGGACGTCGCCGATGGCGGCGGTTCGGTGACGATCGACGAGACGGCCGGCAACCAGGATAACGACAGCGACGCGGCGGCGGTTCTGGCGCTGTTCGACACGGAAGTGACAAACAAGGGCACGGACTTGAGTCCGGCGGAGTTCGCGATCAGCACCACGCCCTTGGCCACCACGGCGCTCAGCAGCTTTGGCCAGGACGAGGAGGGTGCGACGAAAGTGCTGTCGCTGGCGATTGTGGGCGGCGACAACACCGACTCCCTCCTCACCACGACCGACGGCAAGATCATTCGGCTGTTCAAGGAAGGCGATCTGATTGTCGGCCGCTATGACGTGGCCAATGGCGCGGTCACGGTAGCCGATTCGGCGGCGTTCGCGATCGCGCTGCTGCAGGACGGCAACGTGGCGGTGGCGCAGTATGTCTCGCTCACGCACGGCACCCCCGGCGACGGGACGACCCCGGTCGGCAGCTACGACGAAGCGGTCGATCTGGCCGGCCTGGTCAACGCGGTGGTGACGGTGACCGACGGCGACGGCGACACCAGCACCGACAGCTTCGGCATCGGCGACGACATCAACTTCGACGACGACGGACCGACGGTGTCAGCCAACAACACGGTGCTGCTCGACGACGACGCACTCACGGGCGGCAACCCGGGCGGCTCGGGCGACGATGCGAACTCGGCCGACGTGAGCGGCACTCTGGGCCACGCCTTTGGGCAGGACGGGGCCGGCACGGTGGCCTATCTGACCAGCGGAGCGCCCACAGGCTTCACCTATGTGCCCGATGGCACCAGTCTGTTGGTCAAGCAGGGCACGACCACGGTGCTGACGCTGACGATGGTCGCGGCAACGGGCTTCTACACGGTGGTGCAAGACAACCCGATCCTCCATGCGGCGGGCCTGACCGAGAATAACCAGGCCTTCACCATCACCTACCGGGTGACCGATGGCGATGGCGACACGGCCGATGGCACGCTCTCCATCAACGTCGATGACGACACGCCGGTCGTGACGGCCAAGTCGAGTCTGGTCTACGCGAACACCAGCAATGAGCCACCTGTGACGGACGTTGGTGGAACGGGCGTCTTCGCTTACTCGATTGGCGCGGACAAGCACACCGGTATCTATTCCGCGTTGAACTCTGACTTCTTGTCCGTGGCCCTCACGGGCGTCACGGTGGGCGCGAACGCCATCACCAACAAGGTGGTGAGTTGGGACTCGGAGACTGATAGCCAGGCGGTGTTCAACCTGGCCTTTACCTACGTGTCCAACAATCCAACGCAGGGAGCGACCACCAACGCCACCGGCACGCTGACCTTCGACAAGGTGGCTGACACCTACACCTTGAAACTGGATCAGGAGATTGAGAGCTTCAGCATCCTGAAGACCTCGACCGCGAAGGGTTTTCAAGGCTATGAGCTCAACAGTACGGTGGAAGACAACAGCGGGTTGCCGGACCTCTCTGTGGCCAATCTCGCCGAGGACTTCCAAGTGCAACGTTCATTGATTCCAGGAGCGGCGCAACACCCCCGTCAGTTCACGGCGCGTCAACGTGCCCACCGCCTTCGGCACGAGCGATGTGCACCGGCCGGCGAGCACGCGTCCAGTGTTCCGCTGCCGCTGAGCGTGCCAGCGAACACGCTACAGCCCGGCGAAAGTAAGGACCTGGACTTTTTCACGGTCAATCCGAAGGGGACACCACCCGCACCGGCCATGCTACGCGAAGCGATTTACCTCAAGTTCTTACGGCATCGCCTGGGCGCTGGACAAAGGAGGATTTTGGTGATTGGCTGAGCTGATCGACCCTGACGACCAAAGCACGACGACCCGTGCCTTCATCGTGGACAACAAGGACATCATCCAGAAGAGTTATGGCGGTGGCACCGGTATTGCGAATCCCGCCGAGTATGGAATCGTGCTCGACCAAAATGACGGCGCGGTGATTTTCGAGAGCAACGATTTCAATTTTGGCACCGAGAACTACGAGATCACAGGCGCGCAAGTGCTGGTCTCGACCCAGGGTCTCAGCGGCAGTGGGTACAACTTCAATGGTTTCGTCGCCACCTCGAACGTGACCGGTGACAACGACGGGGCAACCCTCAGCAGTCCGCAGCAGGCCTTCGGCGACCAGAACGGCGAGAAGTCCAATCAGCTGGACACCATCGGTGGGCTGGCGGAGGCGGCCACTTGGGACGGCGACGTCATCAAGATCACCGACATCGGCTTCGTGACCACGACGACGCCGGACGCCCACCTGACTTTCGATGTGGTGCTGGCGGATGCCGACAGTGACGCGACGGCCACGCAGACCCTGGACGTGACGATTGTTGGCGGCGACGGCGTTACTGCCAGCACGGACCCAGATACGTTCGTGATCGGCGACACCGACGTCGACGGGTTGCTCTCCATGGTCATGACGGTCATCGATGGCGGCTTTGCCACCGGCCTTGACACGCTCGACTTCACGGCGGCGGGTTCCGTGGAGAACTACACCGAAGTGCTGGCGCCGGCCACCAACCTGGCGGCGTTCACAGCCGCCGCCGTTACCGCGCTGGACGGCCCGACGAACTACTACTTCGGCCGCGTTGGAGGCGACGGCTACCTGGCATTCGACGGCGACGATGCTGGTATCACCAACATCATCCAGTTGGTCGGTGTGACCGACATGGCATTCACTGACATTGACTGAACGCCGCTGCGGGCACACGGCCTGGCTCCCGCAAGGGGGCCAGGCCGTTTTCATTGGGCCGCTTCGTTCCTGAGCCCACGCGGCCAGACGAGCTTCCCGGGTTCAAGGGGGTGCTGAAGCCTTTGACGCCAAACACGCCAACGCCGCAAACAGCATCTGGCGCTGCAGCACATCAAAACTATTGGTCCAGGGTGTTTTGGGTCGGGCAGATGCTATTGCCGGGATTGCCGGGCGCACAAGAACACGTTTGTCCCCTGCCCGATGACTGCGTGCGCCGCACCGTGGCGCGCGCCAGTCAGTCCAATTCCACCCAAGTGGACTCAGGCGGTTCTTCGTTGTTGGTGAGCCCGTGTTTCAGCGCATACATCAGCAAGTCGATGCGGTTGATGAGATTGAGCTTGTGATAGATGTTGCTGAGGTGGTTGTGCACGGTGTGCTCGCTGATGCCCAGGCGCGCAGCGATGCTCAAGTATTTGGCGGACGGGTCCCCCACGATGGCGCGAATCAGTTCCCTCTCACGCAACGTCAGCTGCGCCTGTTTCGCCTGCTCCAGATTGCATTTCAGGGGTATGTGCCCGTTCGCGGCATAGCCGGCAAGCCCACCGGCCCAGGCTCTATCCAGTCCGATGTCGCGATGGTGGACCTTGATGATGGCCTGGATGATCGATTCCGTCGGGTCTTCCGCCAGCACGACGCCGCGTGCGCCCGCCTCTATCGCCTGGGCAACGGGGACGGCTTCGTACAGGCCCTTGAGCACCAGCACTTTCATTTCGGCGCTGCGGGTGAGTCCCGCGACGACCTCTAGCGGGTCCAGCGCATCCGGAAAGAAACTGAAAAAAATGACATTGGGACGCAACTGATCGGCAAGATCCAGCGCATTGGCATAGGTGGTGGCCTGGCCGCTCACTTCCATCCGGGGCTTCCTGGCATTGATCAGGTCGTGAAGGCCCATGAGAACGAGGGGCCGACAATCGATCAGCATCACGCGTATCGGTTTCATGGGGGCCGACATTCCCTTCAACGCCTCACTGAAAAATGAACCTATTCGTGTTGATGGACAGTCCTTTGTTTATAGGTGAACTCCGGGCAAACTGCCAACGGCTATCTAAGACTTATGTCCTAGGACTTACGTCGCATGCGCCAGCATCGCGCGGCAGTCCTGCGCCGTCGCGATGAGCGGTCGTAACGCGCTATGGCCGCGAGGTGGTCGACCGCATCCGCGTGGATCAGGCCAACGCCCTGCGCCATGACCAGCCGGCCCGCAAAGTGGTCAAGCAAAGCCGTTGGTTGCTGTTGCGCAACCGGGAAAACCTGAAGACCGAACAAGCCGTTCACCTGGAAGAACTCCTGGCAGCCAATCGACCACTGGCGACGGTTTACCTGCTCAAGGATGCGCTGAAGGAACTCTGGTATGCACCCAGTGTGCTCGAGGGCTGGCGGCATTGGCGGGCCTGGCTGCGGCATGCGCAAGAAAGCGGCTTGGAGCCGCTCAAGCGTTTCGCCAGAAACCTCAAACGCTACGCGAGAGGCATTCTGGCGAGTGCGCACTTCCCCATGCATACCAGCTTGCTTGAAGGGGTCAACAACCGCATCAAGGTCATCAAACGCATGGCCTATGGCTTCAGGGATACGGCCTACTTCTTCCTCATAATCAAGGCGGCCTTCCCCGGAAAGATGCGATGAACCATTTTTGACGCCGTATGGCCGACGCGCAGCAGATCGTAGACAGGTTCTCAGCGCATGTATTCGCCGCCGTTGGCATCGAGCAGCGCACCGTTGATCGCGCCGGCATAGTCGGAAACCAGGAACAGGGCGGCCCGGGCGCAGTCGCTGTCGGTCGGCATCCGCCCCCCGGGGATCTGCGCGCTGTACTGGTCGATCACTTCCTGCTCGGCTATGCCGTGGGTGGCGGCAGTCTGGCGGATATGCGCCTGCACCGGTTCGCCCCACATCCAGCCGCACGCCAGGCTGTTGGCGCGAATGCCATGCGCCGCCAGTTCGCTGGCCAGGTAACGCACCGCCACCGCGAGCGAGCCCTTCGACGCGGCATAGCAGGCCCCGCCGGCATAGGGCTTCTGGGCGCCCAGGGTATTGATGATGGCGATGGCGCCGGCCTGTTGCGCCTTCATCTGCGGCAGTACTTCCTGGGTCAGCGTCAGGGTGCCGAACAGGTTGATGTCGAACACTTCGCGCCAGTGCTCCAGGTTGCCCGACTCCACGGGCATGAAGTCGCCATGGATATAGGCACTGTTGATCAGGCCGTCGATCCTGCCGAAGCGTTCCACGCTGGCCTCGACGAAACGCTTGCAGGCGCTGCGGTCACTGATGTCGGTGGGCAGGCGCAGCACCTCGCAGGCACTGCCGATGGCGCGGATTTGCGCTTCGGCGTCGATCAGTTTCTGCTCGGTACGGGCGGCTATGGCTACCCCGGCAGCGCCTTCGCGGGCGGCCTCGACGGCCAGTTTCACACCCAGCCCGGGGCCGATGCCGGAGATCATGATCACTTTGTCTTTTAGCAACATGCTGACGATTCCTTCTGTGGGGGATTCAGATCCGGGTTTCGGCGTTGAGGTGACGGGCGCGGTAGTCCGCGTAATCGTCCTCCAGTTGGCGCTCGCTCAGGCCGAACTGGGCCAGGCTGTAGCCGTGTGCCGCGCGTTTCTCGCGGCCGTTCTGCGCGAGCCAGTCCGCCATCGCCGCGCGCACGTCATCGCCTAGCGGTAGGCCGGCAAAGCGATAGATCCTCTCGATCACGGCCAGCGGGTCGGCCAAGGTGTCCTCGAAGCGCACGTCGAGGAAGCATTCGGCCGGCTGCCCGTCGCGCACTTCCATGCTGTGGCGGATAGCTCGCGCCATGCGGGTGCTCCATTGCGCACCCACTAGGCGCGGATCGGGGCTGTCGCTATACATCTGCCAGAGGGTGTGGACGAAGCTGGCGATGGAGGGAATGGTTTTGCCTGGCTCGCGGTGGGTGAGGATCACCTGCGCACGGGGGAAAGTCTTGAACAGCAGTTCCAGTGTGTGCAGGTGTTGCGGGCTCTTCAGCAGCCAGCGGCGGCCAGCCGGGCGGCCGCGCCGGCGCTGCTGCCACTGGAGGAACTGGAGCATCTTCTTCAGATAGTCGTACACCGGGGTCTGGTCCTGGCGGTCGAGCCAGGCGGTATAGCTGGGCACGTTGGCGTAGGAATCCAGGGCGGACATGAAGGAATGCTCCATGAGCATGAATTCCTCATCGGCCTGCAGCGCGTCCAGTGGGTGAATTGCAAGGATCTGCGGCAGGTACTCCAGCATGCTGGCGACTTCGGCGCAGGCCCGAGCGGTGCGTTGGGCCGGATCGTCGAGGGACTCGCCCGGCAGCGGCGCGGGATAACGGGTTTCCCACCAGGCCGCCGAGTGGAACTGCGGGTCCACCGCCAGGGTCCGTTGCAGCAGGGTGGTGCCGGTGCGCGGCAGGCCGACGATGACCAGTGGATCGTCGAGGGGTTGCTGTTCGATCTCTGGATAGCGTCGGCAGTAGTCTTCGATCACCAGGCGATTGGCTAGCTGGCCGAGCAGTTTCTCGTGCAGCAGGGCCCGGCCCTGGGCGGACAGGCCGGCTTCGTCGCGCAGTGAGTCGAACATCACCTGCAGTGCCTCGCGGTAGTTGCCGGGGCCGAAGTCGCTCAAGCCTCCCGCGCGAGCGCTGGCCTGGGCCAGCAGGCTGTCAACGTCGAATTCCGGGGTCGGTGAAGGGTGGCTGGTCATAGGGCCTCCTTGAGGCTGTCGAGCTTGACCACGCGGGTGGTCGGGTGGACGTGATGGCTGGCGCCGACCCAGCGTAGGCACAGGGTGCCCTGGCGATGTCCGGCGGTTTCGAGCCAGTTCGGCAGGCCGGGGTCACGGGCGCTGAGCACCAGCGTGACGCCACCCTGGTCGTTGTAGCGGGCCGAGTGCTTGTTCAGGCAGATACGGTGGTAGCGGTAGTCCAACGACTCCATCCAGTAGTTGTTGATCTGCAGGTTCCAGAAGTCGCACTCAGGCACTGACTCGACTTCGATGAGCAGCGCTTCGTCGTCGGCGAGGGACCAGTAGGAGTGGTAATAGAAAATGTTCGGATCGCCGCCGACCGACTGGCACAGGGCCTGGTTGGCTGGCGGGAGCTGATTGGGGTGCCGCTGGTAGTCCATGGCCCAGTCGGCGAACAGGCGCGCGGTGTTCTCCACGAAGCTGGCGGCGCGTTGCAGGCCCTGGTGCAGGCGGTGCGGGTCGAGGGCGTCCGGCTGGTTGCTACTGCCGATGCGCTCGATGCGCAATTGCGCAGGCTTCTCCGCTTTGCGATCGAGGAAGGTCTGGCGGACGATCAGGGCGTTGCTTGCCGGTTCCAGGCGCAACCAGTTGCCTGCGCTGGGATGCTGGCTGAGGGTGATCTCGAAACTGCCATCGCTGTTCAGTTCGAGTTGCTCAGCGTCGATGAAGCCGGTGGGCGTCATCGTCCCGTCGGTTTCGTAGCCGCCTTTCTGGGTGCCGAAGCTGAGGTAGGCCACGCTGCCGCGCTGGCCACTGACGCGGTATTCGTTATTACCGTTGAGGCGTGCGTACTGGTAGAGGTTGTCCGGGTTGTCCGCGCCGATCTTGGCGGTTTCGTGGGATGGCGAGAAGAAACCGGGGAAGTCCGGGTCGGCGAACTCGACGTGCATTTCCAGGGCGATCCGCATCAGCCGGCTCAGGTAGCGGAAGCCTTCGGCGCGGGTCTGGGCATCGGCGGGGGCCTCCGGACGGAGGATCTGTTCGCCGCTGCGTTTCAGTGCATCGCAGAAGGTGCTCCATGTCTGGCCGCTGAGCAATTGCTCGTCAATCGAGTCTGTTGCCATGTTGAATCTCCTGTCGCCCTGGGCATCGGGCAGGGAAGGCTGAAACCGGTAGGTTTCGCGGGTACGTAGCGGGGTGGGGCGGTGTATGCCCAGACCACTGCTACGGACGATATAAATGCCGGGCGCTGGCATTCTTCGTCTGACCGGACTAACCCGGCAGATGTCTCTGCCAGCCTCGCAGAGGCGCTGGTATTGAGGGGGTGAAGGGCAGTGCGATGATCGAGCGAGATTTAGTCCGGGTAGACGAGGTGGTTAGTGCAAGGCACTGGGCAAGATGGGGGAGCGGGCTCTTCGCGCCCGGTCTTTTCCCCCTTGTGCCCTCGGCACTTTCCAGCGCAGTGACAGCACCGCGCACAGGAGAATCCTATGTCTGCTCAGAACCTATCCGTCCAGAACCATCTAGTGACTTCAGTGACCGTGGATATCGCCGCACCCGCTGCGCTGGTGTGGGAGGTGCTGGTCGACCTCGAACGTTACCCGCAGTGGAATCCCTTCACGGTCAAGGTCGAGTCGACCTTGCGGATGGGGGAGGCGGTGAACCTGTTCCTGTCTGACCCGACGCACCCGGGCGAGCTGATACAGGTGGTCGAGTACCTGGCGGCTTTCGAGCGCCCAACGCTGCTGTCGTGGGAGATGTACGCCACGGCCGACAACCCTGATGCGGCTCGCCGCGACCAGCACATCGAAGCCACCGGCGAGGCGAGCTGTCGCTATCACACCACCGACCTGTTCCTCGGGCCAACTGCGCCGACGGTGATGGAGCACCATGGTCCCTGGGTCAAGCAGGGCTTCGATGCGATCGCGCATAGCCTCAAGCTCCGGGCAGAGGCGTTGTACCGCGAGCGCGTTTGAAGCGGTTGCCGCTATTCCCGCCGCATCTCGGCTGAGGCGGCGTGCGCGAGGGGCCGTGACAATTCCACGGCCCCTTTTTCGTTGGCTCTGTCCCAGTTACCTGTTGCAGGTACAGCGTCGCCCTGGCTCCCCTCTCCCGTTTACGGGAGAGGGGTTGGGGGAGAGGGTAATCGGCAGCCAAGGCGTGGACCTGATCACTCCATCCCCTCTCCCTAGCCCTCTCCCCAAAGGGGCGAGGGGACAAAAGCAGAGCCCTGTGGCAGCGAGTACGCCGCTCAACAGGTAACCGGGACATAGCTTTTCCGCTCCACGTCCGCGGCGCTTTCCGCGCGCCCTGCGCCCGCCGCGCGGAATATTCCCGGCCCGGAATTCTTAGTCTGGTTAGACGAAGAGTCCGCATCGACGGTTTGAATACCGTGTTCTCCAGCAGGGCCCGACCACAGTGGATAGGCCCGGCAAGACTGAGGAGATCAGAGATGTTGACTCATTTGCAAAGGCTGGAAGCAGAGAGCATTCACATCATGCGAGAGGTGGTGGGCGAGTGTGAAAACCCGGTGATGCTGTATTCGATCGGCAAGGACAGTGCGGTCATGCTGCACCTGGCGATGAAGGCGTTCTACCCGGCCAAGCCACCGTTTTCCCTGCTGCATGTCGACACAACCTGGAAGTTCCGCGAAATGATCGCGTTCCGCGACCAGACGGTCGAACGCCTGGGCCTCGACCTGCGGGTGCATGTGAACCCCGAAGGACTCGAGCGCAATATCAACCCGTTCACCCACGGCTCGGCGGTGCATACGGATATCTGGAAGACCCAGGGACTCAAGCAGGCACTCGACCACTATGGCTTCGATGCGGCCTTTGGCGGTGCCCGTCGCGACGAGGAGAAGTCACGGGCGAAGGAGCGGATCTTCTCCATCCGTTCCGAGCAGCATCGCTGGGACCCGAAAATGCAGCGACCCGAACTGTGGCGCCTGTACAACACGCGCAAACGTAAGGGCGAGAGCTTGCGGGTCTTCCCGATCTCGAACTGGACCGAGCTGGATATCTGGGAATACATCTACCTCAACGATATCCCCATCGTGCCTTTGTATTTCGCCAAAGAGCGCCCCGTGGTGTGCCGCGACGGCACGCTGATCATGGTCGATGACGAGCGCATGCCGCTGCTCCCCGGCGAGGTGCCGGAAATGCGCAAGGTGCGCTTCCGCACGCTGGGCTGTTACCCGCTCACCGGCGCGATCGAGAGCTCGGCGGTAAGTTTGCCGGAAATCATCCAGGAAATGCTGCTGACGAAAACCTCGGAGCGGCAAGGACGGCTGATCGATAGCGATTCGGCCGGTTCCATGGAGAAGAAAAAGCAAGAGGGGTACTTCTGATGAAACAGGCTTCTGATCTGATCGCCGAGGATGTCCAGCGTTACCTGCAATTGCAGCAGACCAAGGGGCTGCTGCGTTTCATCACCTGCGGCAGTGTCGACGACGGCAAGAGCACGCTGATCGGCCGACTGCTGTATGAATCGAAGATGCTCTTCGAGGACCAGCTCGGCCAGCTCGAGGCTGACTCGAAGAAGATGGGTACCCAGGGCGGCGAGCTCGACTTCGCGCTGCTGGTAGATGGCCTTTCCGCCGAGCGAGAGCAAGGCATCACCATCGATGTGGCGTATCGCTTCTTCTCGACGGACAAGCGCAAGTTCATCGTCGCCGACACGCCGGGGCACGAGCAGTACACCCGCAATATGGTGACAGGCGCTTCCACCGCCGATGTTGCGGTGATGCTGATCGATGCACGCAAGGGCCTGTTGACCCAGACCCGAAGACACAGCTACCTGGCTTCCTTGATCGGCATTCGCCAGGTGGTGGTAGCGGTGAACAAGCTGGACATGGTCGGTTATTCCCAGGCGGTGTTCGAGCGAATCGAAGCCGAGTACCGCGAGTTCGCCGCCCAGATTGGCCTGCACAACATCGTCTGCATACCGATGTCAGCCCTGCGCGGCGACAACGTGATCGAGTCCAGTGTGCACACCCCTTGGTACCAAGGACCGACGCTGATGGAGTACCTGGAAAACGTTCCACTTGAAGATGAGACCCTCGGCCAGTCGCCATTCCGTATGCCGGTGCAGTGGGTTAACCGACCGAACCTGAACTTCCGTGGCTACGCCGGCAGCATCGTCTCCGGAGCCATTCGCTGTGGTGAGCGGATTCGCGTGCTGCCCTCGGGCAAGGAAAGCCGCATCGCCAGCATCATCACCACGTCTGGCGAACAGCAAGGCGCGATCTGCGGCCAGGCGGTAACACTGACCCTGGAAGATGAAATCGACATCAGCCGTGGTGACGTGATTGCCCTGAGCGATGCGCCATTGGCGGTCGCCGATCAGTTCGAAGCGACGCTGGTGTGGATGGGCGAGGAGCCGATGCTGCCCGGTCGGCCGTACCTGTTGAAGATCGGCAGCCGCACCCTGGGGATGACCTGCGCAACGCTGAAGTACAAGGTCAACGTCAACACCCTCGAGCAACTGGCAGCCAAGACCCTGGAGCTGAACGAGATCGGCGTCGGCAATCTGAGCCTGGATCAGGCGATTCCTTTCGATGCCTACGCCGACAATCGCGACACCGGCGGCTTCATCGTGATCGACCGCTTGAGCAACAACACGGTCGGTGCCGGCATGCTGCACTTCGCCTTGCGCCGCTCGCAGAACGTGCATTGGCAGGCGATCGACGTAAACCGCCAGGCGCACGCAGCGCTCAAGGGCCAGACCCCCTGCATCCTGTGGTTCACCGGCCTGTCCGGCGCGGGTAAATCGACCATCGCCAATCTGGTCGAGCGCAAGCTGCACGCGCTGGGGCGGCACACCTATCTGCTCGACGGCGACAACGTGCGCCACGGTCTGAACAAGGACCTGGGCTTCTCGGAGGCCGATCGGGTCGAGAACATCCGCCGGGTGGCGGAGGTGGCGCGGCTGATGCTGGATGCCGGGCTGATCACCCTGGTTTCGTTCATTTCGCCGTTCCGTTCGGAGCGTGAGATGGCGCGCAACCTGGCCAGCGATGGCGAGTTCATCGAGATCTTCATCGACACCTCGATCGAGGTCGCCGAGCAGCGCGATCCCAAGGGGCTGTACAAGAAGGCCCGGCGCGGTGAACTGAAGAACTTCACCGGCATCGATTCGCCTTACGAGCCGCCGGTGAATCCAGACATCTGCATCGATACCTGCACCGACACCGCCGAGGCGGCGGCAGAGCGCATCGTCGAGCATGTGCTGGCCAAACTGGGGGGCTGACGGGGCGCAGCGGGATGCCGACGCGGGCGGGTTGCTCGCCCGCGTCGACAACATCGACTGAGCATTAGGGGGGAGAGCATGAAGTAGGCTAAACGGACGATTTACCCATAGGGGCGCTGCTGAATACTCGCAGTACAGGTCGACCAAACCATCGCGAGCCCAGGCTCGGAGAAGGCAAAGCATGATCAGCGAAACGCCATCTGTCACCGCTACGGTAACGCCTGCACTGTATGACATCGCGGCGGTCGATCCTGCTGGCCTGAGCGAGTTTCTCGGGCGCATTTATCAGGGGCCGCAGGAGTCGATACCCTGGTCGGGCTTTCTTGAAATGATCCGCCAGCGACTCGAAGCGAGTTTCGTCACCCTGGTGTTGCGCAACCCTGCGAGTGATCGGCCTGGTCTGATCGTCAACGCCTCGGTCTTTGGTCCCTTGCTGCCGGGAGAGCCTTCGTACAGTGAGCACTACTATTCGATCTGCCCATTCATCGACTGGCCTGTGGATCGGGTGGCGACTGCCGACGAGGTGTTCGGTCCGGCGACCTGGAGTGAGCACGACTTTTACCGACAGTATCTAAAACCGCTCGACCTACGCTACATCCTGGTCGCCAATATCCGCACTGATGCGGGCGTGGACTGCGCGTTCTTCGTCTGCCGCAACCACCTCGACTGCGATTTCGCTGACGCCGAGAAAGCACTCGTGTCCATCCTGCTGCCGCATTTGAAACGGGCGGTCGATTTGCACTCGAGCCTGGACGAGCTGGAATCGGAGCGCATGCTCTATGCCGCAACCATCGACCGCATGCTGGTCGGTACGGTGATCCTCGACGAAAGCGGCAAGGTGATGAAGAGCAATGCAGCGGCGAGCCGTCTGATGGCGGCGAAAGACGGGCTCTACAGCCGGCACGACAAACTCTGCGCGCATTCCGCGAGCGAGAACCGCGCGTTGCAGAAAGCGATTCAGTCGGTACTGCGGCTTCACCTGTGCGGAGCCACCAGCAGCGTCGAGGTTATCGCTTTGTCGCGACCGACCGGGGAGATGCCGCTGAACCTGCTGCTGCGGCCGATTCCACTCAACTACCAGGCCAATGACAGCACCCGTCGCCCGGCGGTCGCGGTGTTCATCCGCGACCCGGCGGATTCGCCGCAGGCCTCGCGCCGGTTGCTGCGCAAACTGTTCCAGCTGACCGCGACCGAAACCGAGGTGGCGTTACTGATGATGGACGGCCTGACCCTCGATGAAGCAGCGGACAAACTCGGAGTGATGAAAAATACCGTGCGGGCCCATTTGCGCGGTGTGTTCGCCAAGACCGGCGCCACGCGTCAGGCTTTGCTGGTGAAAACTCTCTTGAACAGCGTTGTCTCGTTGGCCTGAGCGAACCCGCATCCAGTCGCTCGGAGTATGACGGCGTGGATGAACTACCTCTTCCCATTCCATTGAGCGCTCGCCAAGGCAAAAAGAAGGGCGCTCACTGAGCGCTTTTTTTTTTGCTGGTTGATGCGCAGCCTCCTGAGCACCTGACCCATGCCTGAACGGGCTTTGCCGTTCGATGCGATTGAGGGAGGCACCTGAAGCGAAACAGTCTCAGATCAGGGTATTTCGATTGGATCAGAAGGACCCGATGATCTGCCCGAGTACCGCCATCGCCTGCTCGCTCTGGGCATCCCAAGGGTGACCATAGTTCAGGCGGGCGCAGTTACCAAAGCGCCGGGTGGCAGAGAAAATCGGACCCGGTGCAAGACTGATGCCCTGCGCCAGGGCGAGCTGGAACAACTTCAGGGAATCGACCTGCTCGGGGAATTCGAACCAGAGGAAATAGCCACCAGTGGGGTGAGTCACCCGGGTACTGGCGGGAAAATGCCGGGCAGCCGAGGCCAGCATCGAACCCTGTTGCGCTTCCAGGGCATGGCGCAGCTTGCGCAGGTGGCGGTCATAACCGCCATGTTGCAGGTAGTCGGCGAGGGCCGCCTGGGCAGGTACCGATGGCGAAATCGTGGTCATCAGCTTGAGCCGGCTGATTTGCTCGGCATAGCGCCCGCCGGCCACCCAGCCGACCCGGTAGCCCGGCGCCAGGCTTTTCGAGAACGAACTGCAGTGCATCACCAGACCATCGCGGTCGAAGCTTTTCACCGATTTGGGTGGCTGTGTGCCGAAGTAGAGTTCGGCGTAGACGTCATCCTCGATCAGCGGCACCTGATGCCGCTGAATCAGGGCATAGAGCGCGCGCTTCTTTTCTTCGCTCATGCTCGCGCCCAGCGGGTTCTGCAGGCTGCTCATGCACCAACAGGCCTTGATCGGCAGGCGGGCGAGGCTGTCGGCCAGAGTATCCAGGTCGATGCCTTCGCGCGGATGTACGGGGATTTCCACTGCCTTCAGTTTCAGTCGTTCCAGCACTTGCAGGGTGGCGTAGAAGGCCGGCGCTTCGATGGCGACCAGATCGCCCGGGCTGGTTACCGCCTGTAGGCAAAGGTTGAGCGCCTCCATGGCGCCGCTGGTGATCACCAGTTCGTCCGGCGACAGCATCACGCCGCTGACCATGTAGCGCAGGGCAAGCTGGCGCAGCAGATTGGGATTTCCGCCGGTCATATCGCTGATCACTTCGTGGGGCGACATGTGGCGGATGCTCTGCGCCATGGAGCGGGCGAGGCGCGCAAGGGGAAACAGGTGCGGGCTGGGAAAGGCCGAGCCGAAGGGTACGGTGTTTGGGTCCTTTAATGAACCGAGCACCGAGAACACCAGTTCGCTGACGTCGACCTCAGTGGTTTGCGCCTGACGCGAGCTGATCTCCGGCTCATGCAGCGGGCTCTGCGCATGTTCGCGAACGAAGTAGCCGGAACGCGGCCGGGCATGAATCAGACCGCGATCTTCCAGCAGGTAGTAGGCCTGGAACACCGTCGAGGGGCTGACCCCATAGGTGCGGCTGGCATGCCGCACCGAGGGGACTTTTTCGCCGGGGGCCAATACGCCGGTGCGGATGAGGTCGGCGATTTCATCGGCAAACTTCTCGTAGCGCTTCATCTTGTCCTGGTTCACCGGCAGCGAGGTCTGGAGCAGGCACTTTACTGGCACTTCGAGGAGCATGCGATCACGCTCAGCGATTTATCGGCGAGACGAAGGTGCTCTTGGCGCTGACGCGAATATCTGGATCGTTCAGGTTCGTCACCTCGAAATGCAGCGTCTCGGACGAACTGGCGGCGCGTTCGCTGGTCAGCACCACGCTGAGCGGCAGGTCGACGATTTCTCCCGGCTCCAGACGCAGCTCGCGGGTGCCCTGCAACTCGAAGGGGCCTGAATCGACCAGCGACAGGACGTAACTGCTCGGCTCCTGGGTTTTGTTGATGACCTTGAGGGTGTAGATATTTTCGATCTGCCCCTGGCTGTTCTCGCGGAACAGGCCGCGGTCCTTGGTCACGTCCAGGGATACCAGCGGGCGGGTTTCCAGGGCCCAGACGAAGGCGCCGATCATCATCAACAGCACGGCGGCGTAGCCGAGCAGTCGCGGGCGCAGCAGGTGAGTCTTGCCACCGGCCAGGGCTTGCTCGGAGGTGTAGCGCACCAGGCCGCGCTGGTAGCCCATCTTGTCCATCACGCTGTCGCAAGCGTCGATACAGGCGCCGCAACTGATGCAGTCCAGTTGCAGACCGTCGCGAATGTCGATGCCGGTGGGGCACACTTGTACACACATGGTGCAGTCGATGCAGTCGCCCAGACCTTCGGCCTTATAGTCGGCGTCTTTCTTGCGTGCGCCACGGCCTTCGCCGCGGGCGGCGTCATAGGAGACGTTCAGGGTGTTCTCGTCGAACATCACGCTCTGGAAACGCGAGTAGGGGCACATGTGCAGGCAGACTTTCTCGCGCAACCAGCCGGCATTGAGGTAGGTGGCGGTGGTAAAGAAGAACACCCAAAAAGCGCTGCTCAGGTCCAGCTCGAAGATGAATAAGTCGCGCACCAGCTCGCGGATCGGTGTGAAGTAGCCGACGAACGCTAGCGCCGTGGCCAGGCTCACCGCTAGCCACAGCGTGTGTTTGGCCGAGCGACGCAGCAGTTTGTTCACCGACCAGGGTGCCGCGTCCAGCTTGATACGCTGGTTGCGGTCGCCCTCGATGACTTTTTCCGCCCACATGAACACCCAGGTCCACACGCTTTGCGGGCAGCTGTAGCCGCACCAGACACGGCCGGCGAGCACGGTGATGAAGAACAGGCCAAAGGCACAGATGATCAGCAGTGCCGAGAGCAGGATGAAATCCTGCGGCCAGAATGTGGCGCCGAAAATGTAAAACTTCCGCCCACCCAGGTCCCAGAGCACGGCCTGGCGGTCGCCCCAATTCAGCCAGGCTGTACCGAAGAACAGCAGGAACAGCAAGCCTGCTCCGTACAGGCGCAGGTTACGGAAGAAACCGCTGAAGCTGCGGGTATGGATGGCATCGCCGGCTTGTGCGGGAGTCACTCGCACTGGATTGCGCCTATCGATCGTCTCGACGATCTTGGCGGGAATGCGTTCGGTCATGGCGTTTGCCCCATCAGGCTTTTATCGGATGGGGCGAATGATCGGCGTGGTGCTGTATTGAAAACAGACTCAGATTTTCAAATAAAAACCAGATCAGATGAGTCGCCAGGCGATCCGCCTGATCGATCTGGTGCTTGGCGGGGCGACGCCCGAGCAGGTGGAAGCAGGGGTACCGATCCAGCGGGGCAAGAGTGGGCCTTGCGGCGGTTCGCCGAGACTCGCCTGTAACCTTCGCCGGCCTACCGCGAGCGTCCCATGCTTGCGGTAGGCCGGTCTTGCCAGGGCTTTTCGTGACTGGAGCCCCTCCCGCTCAGTGCTGGGAGGGGAAGACCAGTTGCAGACGGGCTTCTAGGTCGGGAATGCTTTCGGCCAAGGCATGGTCGCCGTGATACAGCATGATCGAGCGCACGATGGCCAGACCAAGGCCGGTTCCCGTCGTGGTGCCTGGCTGCTTGCCGCGATAGAAACGCTCGAACAGGTGCGGCAAGCCCTCGGCAGCGATGCCGGGCCCGCTGTTGTCGACGGTCAGGCGTACGGCTTGTTGGTGCTCTGTTTATTGGATTCCCGCCTACGCGGGAATAAGGAGAAACACCGTGCCTGCGCCCCGTCGTCCTCGCGAACGCGGGGACCCAATAGAGCCGCCTACAATCAGAGTTCACAGGATCAATCGAGCGCTGCTGTTTATTGGATTCCCGCCTACAAGGGAATGACATGAAGACTGCTGTCGTTTGGATCTCCGCATAAGCGGGAATGACGAAGGGGAAACGCCGTGCCTTCGCCCCCTCGGGCTCTCTCATGCTCGGTCGTGCCACTGGGCGTATTTGTTCGTTTGAAAAAATCATCGCCGGCACACCCTCGATAAGGCCGCACACTGATGCTGAAAATCCAGGGCTTATGCAAAAGCTACCCGACTCCCCAGGGGCCGTTAGCGGTGTTGAGGGGCATCGACCTTGAGCTGGAGGAGGGCAGCAGTCTGGCGTTGATGGGCGAATCCGGCAGCGGTAAGAGCACCCTGCTGCATCTGGTCGCCGGCCTCGATCGCGCCGATGCCGGCAGCATCTGCATTGCCGGGCGCTCACTGGCAGCGCTCGATGAAAGCCAGTTGGCGGCGTGGAGGCGCACGGGAATCGGCCTGATCTTCCAGCAGTTCAACCTGATTTCCAGCCTGCGGGTCGAGGACAACCTGGCCTTTCAGGCCCGTCTGGCGGGCCGCCATGATCCGCACTGGCAGGCGGAGCTGATCCAGCGGCTGGACCTTGGCCAGTTGCTCAAGCGCTATCCCGAACAACTCTCCTGCGGGCAGCAGCAACGGGTGGCATTGGGGCGTGCACTGGCCGCCAGACCGCCTCTATTGCTGGCGGATGAACCCACCGGCAGCCTGGATGAGGCGACCAGTGACGAGGTGCTGGACCTGCTTCTGCAACTGCTCGCCGACAGTACAACCAGTCTCTTGATGGTGACCCATAACCCTCGTATGGCTGCGCGCCTGGACCGGCGCGTGACCTTGCATGGCGGCCGCCTGTTGGATCGAGGCGAAGCCTGAAATGCGGATTTTCTACTGGACGCTGAGCGGCCTGTTTAGTCATTGGCGTCGGCATCCTGTGCAGTTTTTCAGTGTATTGACCGGTTTGTGGTTGGCCACCAGTCTGTGGACTGGCGTACAGGCGCTGAACAGCCAGGCTCGGGAAAGTTATGCACGGGCTAGTCAACTGATTGCCGGCGATAACCAATACACTCTCAGCGCACACAACGGCGGGTTATTTGCGCAGCAGTACTTTATTGAACTGCGGCGTGCCGGCTGGCCAGTATCGCCACTCTTGCAGGGTCGTTTGCGCCTGCAGGGAGAGCCCGAGCAACGCCTGCAACTGGTTGGGATCGAACCTCTGACATTGCCAACCGGCACCTCGCTGGCGGGGCAAGCTGTCGACACCCTGGACCTGGCAACCTTTCTCGGCCAACCCGGCCGCACCTGGATTGCGCCCGATACGCTCAAGGCCCTCAACCTTGAAGCCGGGGAGCAACCGCTGAGTGAGGCCGGGCAAGCCTTACCGCCGCTGGAGGTGCGGCCGCAGTTGGCGCCCGGCGTACTGCTGGTGGATATCGGTGTCGCACAACGACTACTCGATGCACCGCAACAGCTATCCCGGCTCTTACTGTCCGGCGATTTCGCCCGAGACAACCCGAGCCTGCCACCTCAGCTGGCCGAACAACTCGTACTGAACCGCCGCAGCGAAGCGGCTGATCTGGGCCGACTTACCGACAGCTTCCATCTCAATCTCACGGCCCTCGGTTTGCTGGCTTTTGTCGTCGGGCTGTTTATCGTGCACGCCTCTATTGGCCTGGCGCTGGAGCAGCGCCGCTCGCTGTTGCGTACCCTGCGGGCCTGTGGGGTAAGCGCCCGTACTCTGCTCGGCGCCCTGGCCTTGGAACTCTGCGGCCTGGCCTTGCTCGGCGGTTTGGCTGGTGTGGTCAGCGGTTACTGGCTGGCCAGTCTGCTCTTGCCGGATGTCGTGGCCAGCTTGCGCGGCCTGTATGGCGCCGAGGTTGCCGGGCAGCTCAGGCTCAGCCCACTGTGGTGGCTGAGCGGACTGGCCATCAGCCTGCTCGGTGCCTTGCTCGCCGGTGCCAGCAGCCTGCTCAGGGCCGCGCGGTTACCGCTGCTGGCATTGGCCCAACCCGAGGCTTGGCAGCAGGCACAGGCGCTATGGTTACGCCGCCAAGCCCTACTGGCTGGGGCACTTGGTTTGCTGGCGCTAATCGCGCTGATTGGCGGCAACAGCCTGATCGCAGGGTTTGTCTTGCTCGCCGGTTTGCTGCTGTCCGCGGCCCTATGTTTGCCGCTGTGCCTGAACTTGCTGCTGGAAGGCCTGCTACCACGCTGCCGTTCGCCGCTGTCGCAGTGGTTTATCGCCGACAGTCGGCAGCAGCTGCCTGGCCTGGCGCTGGCGCTGATGGCGCTGCTGCTGGCGCTGGCGGCGAATATCGGCGTCGGCAGCATGACCGAGGGCTTTCGCAAAACCTTTGACGGCTGGCTCGATCAGCGTCTGGCCGCCGAGCTTTACCTCACCCCCCAAGACCCTCAGCAAGCACTGGCCATAGGCGCCTGGTTGACCCGCCAGCCACAGGTCAGCGCGGTACTGCCGAGCTGGCGGGTCGACCTGCAGCTGCAGGGCTGGCCGGCGCAGCTCACCGGCATACTCGATCACCCGGCCTACCGTGCACACTGGCCACTGCTGAGCACCAGCCCCGATGCCTGGGGCCAGCTGGCCCGGCAAGAGGCCCTGATGCTCAGCGAGCAGTTGGCGCGACGCTTGAACCTGCATGTGGGCGAGCGCCTGAGCCTGGCCACCCCCAAAGGTGAATGGACGCTGGTGGTCGCCGGCATTTATGCCGATTACGGCAATCCGAAAGGTCATCTGCTGGTCAATGTTGCGGGCTTGCAACGCTTCTGGCCGGGGCTGAGCCCGAGCAGCTACAGCCTGCATCTGCCAGCCGCCGAGGTTCCCGAGCTGATGCAGGCCCTGCAGAAGGCATTTGCCCTGGATAGCAGTCGGATTATCGATCAGAGCGAACTCAAGGCCTGGTCGACCCGCGTGTTCGAACGCACCTTTGCCGCCACCGCCGCGCTCAACAGCCTGACCTTGGGGGTTGCCGGTGTGGCGCTGTTCATCAGCCTGTTGACCCTCGGCCAAGCTCGCCTGAGCCAGCTGGCACCGCTCTGGGCGCTGGGGGTGAGTCGACCGCAGCTGGCTTTGCTCAGCCTCGGCCAGACCCTGTTGCTGGCCCTTATCACGCTGCTGCTGGCGGTTCCGCTGGGGCTGTTGCTGGCCTGGTGTCTGGTTGCGGTGATCAACGTGCAGGCGTTTGGCTGGCGCCTGCCGCTGCATGTGTTTCCCGGGCAGCTCCTGCAACTGTTGGCCATGGCCTTGCTGGCCACGCTGCTGGCCGCCGCCTGGCCGCTGTGGAAACTCGGCCGGACAACCCCGGCTGAGCTGCTGAGGACCTTCGCCGATGAACGTTAGCGTTAACCTGGCGCTCCTCGCGGGCGTGCTGCTACTTATTAGCGCCTGCGATGCCGAGCCGCCCACTGGCGAGGGTTTTGCCGGGCTCGGCAGCGAAGCCGCGAACTTTGCCCGCGTCAGCCCAGGCAGGGCTTTCAGTTTTCCGGTGGACCACGGCGCGCATCCGGATTACCGCATCGAATGGTGGTATGTGACGGCCAATCTGGAAGATGAGCAGGGCCGCGCCTGGGGCGTGCAATGGACGCTGTTCCGCAGTGCCTTGCAGCCCGGCTCTGTGAGTGAAGGTTGGAGCAACCAGAACCTGTGGATGGGCCATGCCGGGCTGACCGGCCCTTACGGCCATCGCCACGCAGAAACCTTTGCCCGCGGCGGCATCGGCCAGGCCGGCGTCGACAGTTCACCCTTCAAGGCCTGGATCGATGATTGGCACTTCAGCAGCCAAAAGCCGGCGAACGCAGAGCTGGGGGAGCTGGAACTGCACGCCAAGGGTCGCGCCTTCAGTTATCGCCTGCGGCTGGTCAGTAGCCTCCCGCCAGTCCTGCAGGGCGAGCAGGGTTTCAGCCAGAAGTCCGGACAAGGGCAGGCGTCCTACTACTACAGCCAGCCATTCTTTCAGGCTCAAGGTGCAATCCAGCTGGAGGGTAAAACCTATCGGGTCAAAGGTCCGGCCTGGCTGGATCGTGAATGGAGCAGTCAGCCCCTGGCGCCCGGCCAGCAAGGCTGGGACTGGTTCTCCCTGCATCTGAGCACGGGCGAAAAGCTCATGCTGTTCCAGCTGCGCCATGCCGACGGCGCACACTACCGCGCCGGTACCTGGATCAGCGCCACGGGCCAGACCCGCGTGCTGGGTAATCAGGACATCGTCATGACACCTTTGCAGCAAAGTCACGTCGCGGGTCGTCAGCTACCGACCCGCTGGTCGCTGCGCATTGCCAGCGAGGGTTTCGAGATCACCAGCACCGCTCTGCAGGAAAATTCCTGGATGGATACCCGTTTCCCTTACTGGGAAGGGCCTATTCGTTTTAGCGGCAGCCATCAAGGGGTGGGCTACCTGGAGATGACGGGTTACTGAGGCGCTGGGGCGTGAGCTTACCCAGCTGGATCGGACAACTGCTGACTTGTGCCGATAGATAGGGACGGAGGCACTCTTACCCGGTCTGCTCAGGCTGCGGCGATTCGGCGGCGGGCTCCTGCTGCTGCAGCGTCCACATCTGTGCGTAGCTGCCGCCGGCCTCCAGCAACTCGCGGTGGCTGCCGCTTTCGATGATGCGGCCGGCGTCCAGCACCAGGATGCGGTCGGCATCCATCACCGTGGAAAGCCGATGGGCGATCACCAGAGTGGTGCGGCCGACCTGGATGCGCTCGAGCGCGGCCTGAATGGCCTTCTCCGACTTGGAGTCCAGCGCCGAGGTGGCTTCGTCGAAGATCAGGATGGCCGGGTTCTTCAGCAGGGCGCGGGCAATCGCCACGCGCTGCTTCTCGCCGCCAGAAAGCTTGAGGCCGCGTTCGCCGACTTCCGTCTCGTAGCCATCCGGCAGGCGCACGATAAAGTCGTGGATATGGGCAGCGCGTGCGGCGGCCTCGATCTCCTCGCGGCTAGCCTCGGGACGGCCGTAGCGAATGTTGTAGTAGATGCTGTCGTTGAACAGCACCGTGTCCTGCGGGACTATCGCGATGGCGCCGCGTACCGAGGCCTGGGTCAGCTCGCGCAGATCCTGGCCGTCGATGCGAATGTGCCCGGCATCGATGTCGTAGAAGCGGTACAGCAGGCGGGCCAGGGTGGACTTACCCGAGCCCGAACGGCCGACCACCGCCACCGTGCCGCCGGGCGGGATCTCGAAATCCACCCCATGCAGGATCTCCCGGCGCGGGTCGTAGCCGAAGTACACGTTCTCGAAGCGCACCCGTGGCCGGCTGGGCGCGAGCGGCTTGGCGGCGGGGGAGTCCTGCACGTCCTGGCGTTGATCGAGCAGGCCGAACAGCCGCTCCATATTGGTCAGCGCCTGTTTCACCTCGCGGTACATCATGCCCAGCACGAATAGCGGCGCCGACAGTTGCAGCAGGTAGGCGTTGACCAGCACCAGATCACCGATGGTGAGCTCGCCGGCCACCACGCCGGCGGCGGCCCGCCACATCATGGCGGTGACGCCGAGGGCGACCACCACGGTTTGGCCGAGATTGAGCAGGGCCAGCGACTTGGTTGCCTTGACCCGGGCGTTCTCCAGGTGCCGCAGGTTCTCGTCGTAGCGCGCGGCCTCGTGGGCCTCGTTGTTGAAGTACTTGACCGTCTCGTAGTTGAGCAGCGAGTCCACCGCGCGCTCGTTGGCGCGGGTATCGGCCTCCACCGCGGCGCGGTAGAAGCGGGTGCGCCACTCGGTCACGGCGAAGGTCCACAGACCGTAGGCCAACAGCGTGCCCAAGGTGATGAAGGCGAAGCCCCAGTCGTAAGCCCAGACCAGCACTATCGTCACCAGCAGCACCTCGAGGAGGGTCGGCACTATCGTGTAAAGCGTCCAGTCCAGCAGGTCGGAGATCGCGCTGCCGCCGCGCTCGACGTCGCGGGCCACGCCACCGGTACGGCGGCCGAGGTGGAACTTCAGGCTCAGGCCGTGCAGATGGCGGAACACTTTCAGGGTGATCTGCCGCGAGGCTCGCGCCATGACGCGGGCGAACACCACCTGGCGCAGTTCGCTGAACAGCGTGGTGCCGATGCGCGCCGCGCCGTAAGCGAGGAGCAGGCCGACCGGCAGCATCAGCAGGCTGGGCTCGATATTGAGCCCATCGACGATCTGTTTGAGGGCGATCGGGATGTACAGGTTGACCAGCTTGGCAGCGAAGATCAGTGCCAGCGCCAGCGCGATGCGTCCGGCGTAGGGGCGCAGATAGGGCAGCAACGCGGCGACCACCTCGATGTCACCACGGGCGCTGGGCGCGCGTTCGACCGGCGCGGCGCCGGACTCGTTGTCCTCGGCGGCGTCGGCTGCAGTATCGCTGGAGGGGCGGGCGGGCTGCGCTGCCGGCTTGTCGTCGAGCGCTGTCATATGGCCGCCTGCCCATCTACTCGGAGACAGACCAGACAGACGTTCGCAACGGGCCTGCTGGCTTGCGCCTGGCAAAGTGCAAAGGTGATCTGCGCTTCAGTGAATCTCGACTTTTTCATCGCCGCTCTCCTACCGGGAAAGGAGCCCATGCCGCGACCTTACTCCACTTATTAGCTGTGCTGGAATTTCGGGCCAACGTCAGCTGGGCGCATGGGTCCGCCGGCTCAGCCCGTGTACTACAGGCTGCAACGCGGGAAAAGCCATGGGAGGAGGGCGGATCAATGGGCGACATGAAATCTGTCCACCGAAAGGGCTGAAACCGGCAAATACCCGGTTACTCTCCTGTTATTGCGCGACCAGCACGTCCACTGCATGCGTTGACGTGTAACGGGCCTATATTGATATTGATAAATGTAGGCATTCGAGGCGCCACAGGCCACCGGTGGCATGACGAATCGAGGCTTATCAGAGCGATCGCGATTCGTGGGGTGCAGTTTATAGGTATGTCAGCTGGCTCCCTGACTGACGGGATTCGCGGTTACATCAGCACAAGGCGTCGGATAACTCAGAACGCTTGGAGGTGTCTCATGAGCCAATATCAACGACTGTTCCTTATCTCCGATCCAGCCATGCGCCACTCTGCGGCGCTGCAACGGGCTGTTGCCCTGGCCGGGATCAGCGGTGCAGCGCTGCATATCGCGGCGTTCGTCGAAGCCTCCGGCACCCTGGGATTGCCGGGCATGAGTGAGCACGCTCGCGAAAACTATCTGCAAGAGCATCAAAAGTGGTTGAAGGATGAAGCCGAACAGCTGCGCGCGCAGGGCATCAACGTGACCACAGAGGTGGCCTCGGTTAACAACGTGCTGCAGGAAATACTTCTTCATGTGACGGAAATGCAGCCGGACCTGCTGATCAAGGACGTGCAGCGCGAGCCGGCGCTCAAGCGCGCGTTCATTACCCCGCTGGATTCGCACCTGCTGCGCGAGTGCCCGGTGCCTGTGCATCTGGTCAGCGAGGTCAGGTGCCCGCTACCACGCGTGGTGGTTGCGGCAGTTGATCCATCGCAGCCAGAGATGCAGACCTCGGGTCTCAACGACCGCATCATCGAGGCTGCGAACGGGCTGGCCCTGCAATGCGATGCCGAGTTGCACTTGCTGCATGCCTACGATCAATCGCAGACACACCTCGCCGACGCGGGTGCTGGCGCGGTGACCTTGCCGGGCTTTGCCAGTGACGTACGCCGTTCGCTGCATAAGTCTTTCATCACGCTGGCTGAGCGCTACGGTGTACCACCTGAGCGTCAGCATTTCATCTTGGGGCTGCCGGTCAAGGTTATCGCCGATTTCGCCGCCCACAACCAGGCCGATGTGATTGTGATGGGGAGCATGCACCGCAAGGGGCTGGACAAACTGATCGGCAGTACCACGGAGCATCTCCTGTACCACGTGCCTTGCAGCATTCTGGCGATCAAACCGCAGGTTGCAGGTCTATGAATAAGACGAAGACTAGTAATGGGGGACTATCTATATTGGGTCGAAAGCAGCCTCTTATGAAAGCTTGCTCCCGACCTATAGCCGGCTTTAGAGGTATTTGCGAAACCTGAGGCGATTCATCCTATGGATTCCCGCTTGTCGAAGATTGCCCTGATTAACCTCGATGAGACGCGCGTGCTTTGCCGTGGACCAACGAAGACTCAATAGAGGCTAGTCCGCTAGGCGTAGTGAAATGAAGATGCAAAATGGAGGTGGCGATTCCGTTTGGGATCATTAGTGCGTGTTTTTTTGGATCTTTAGTTCAGAGTACTTCTGGGGGAGCCCAGCAGAGATTGGATCAGGAACAAGCACGAGAGCTTAAGAAACGGCAATCGGAGGAGCAGCGTGCTGATAGAGAACAGGAGCGTCGGATGTCAACGCTTCGCTGGCCGAATCACGACGACCAACGCATGACTCGGGGCCAAGATGACTCGCCACTTCTTTCTCGTATCAGACTTGCACCGGCTCCCACTTACCAGTTTGTACTGGGGCACACAGATTCATTTTCCATAGCCAAAAATATTGCCCCTTCTTTAAACATTCCTAGAGATCAGAACACTATTTGCCTTTAGCAACATGTCGGTCAAAAATCTGCTTATATGTCCCGTCTTTCCGCATTTCAGCCAATGCTCCCTGCATTGTCTTTTGCAACTTTGCCTTTACTTCTAGCGGCGAAGTTCTTTGATAAAACCAGATAGGCCGGCGTTGGTTTGCGTATACGCTTTACAGCGGAATGAATATCTTCTCTACCCCCAATAATTTCGCATAATAGCGCATCACCCCCCAGATCGGCGATGGCCGCAGCGTATTCTTCCGGCATCTAGCTTCTGACGTTCGACATACTCATATCATTAATCATCGAGTTTTATTCTTCCTGCTTTTTGCGCTCCGCTCGAACTCGGCGTTCACAAACACGCCACGGTCTTTTTGTCCTATGGTTTGCCCGTAAGAAGGTCGCAAACACTTGATAAAGAAAAACTCATTGCCTTTTTCTAACAAAAATAATAGAATTCTTAAAATGCCAGAACCCCGACATAAGGCAGAACTCTTTTCGTCTTCCGTTTCGAAAGCGCGAAGCCTTCCGTCAATCTCTCCTTTGACTGAGGGAGCTTTGACTCTGGCCCAAGGATAGACCTGAATTTTGACGTTACCCCGATACGTCTGGCCATTTCATCTATCAAATCAAGATCAACGCCTGTCAGCTTTCCCTTCAGCCAGGTAAGTAAATGGTGGAAATTCGACAGTGGCGCAAGGCAGCCAAGGTTGTCGAAGACTCGCCAGCCTGAACACCATTTGCCGAGCCATAACCCAGAAATAGGCACTGAGCGCGAAGAAAACCTTTTTCAAATAAATAACTAAAATAAAATTGAATAAATCGGACTTAAGTATATAACTATTTCACCGTGATGCTCCTCACCGGATTCAAACCACCGGCTTATACCAGTTGGTTTTAACGGGAACTTCCGATAACGCAAAAAGGGAGTAGTGCATTTATCCAATCAAAAACAAACTCGACTAACCCCTTCCTTACGGCCTACAGACCGGAGGAAACCTGATGAGATTGTTTGTACTCAAACCTATAGACCAGTCCGCGGCGGCCTAGCTAACCGCAGCGACTTCCGCATGGGCTATCGTGATAAGTAACTAAGCACCTAACGTCCGTCTCGCGCTGCCGATCCGTGGGCGACGTCCATCGTACTGCGGCCGGCGGGGGAGCGTGGATGAGAAAACAGCACGCGTTTCGTCTCAATGCCCTGCTTGTCCTGCTGGTGACTGTGCTGCTTGGCTTGCTCGGGGCTCTCGCCTATTGGAGCATGCGTGCGCAGTTGTGCAGCGAGTACAGTTCCCCACGCGCTCTGCCGTGCAGGAGCGCCCTGCAACCAATCTGGTCAATGCTTGGAACTGCGATATACGACCTGCAAGAAAACCTGTCCGGCGAAGTGAAACGCCGCGTGCGGCGATCGCCGTCTACTCGCACGGTTGGCGAGTTTGCAGCTCCGCAGCGGGTGTTGCCGGCGTGCAGGAGCAGCGGCGCCGCATCTCGACCGGCTGGATGCTCGCTGTTCGGCGCGAATGCTTTGAGCCATCAGCTGCTTGGGCGTGTGGCCCGCCTTCGTGCTGTCGCGCAAGGAGATGGCACAGCACCGCTGCGCGAGCAGGTTTGGCGCGCTCGCTGGAATCCCTCGCGCGTGGATCTGTGTTGGCTCGCCGCCTTTTCGTTAGCTTGCGCCTGCTGGTGCCAAGCACTGACCCGCACTGCGCCGATGGGCTACACCATGGCGGCGGAACACCGCGGCCCTCGGAGGTTCCCATGATGCTGCCTGCAGAGCGCAAGGACGATTCGGCGATGTGGTGCGCGGCTTCAACCTTATCGCGCAGCGGCTGGCCGACGACTTGGAGGAGGTCGCCAGGCAGAGGTGGAAATCCGCCTGGCCTAATGAACACCTGAAGCAAACCCAGCGCCCTCCCTGCATACAGGCCGGCAAAAGCTGCAGCGCTGGGCGCCTGTGCGGGGGTGCACCACCCGAGATCCAATTACGCCGCCTCCGGCATCACCCTGACCGGGCCAGCGTGCTGGCCGAGAAACCCGGCGCTTCGCGCCGCAGCTGGACGCCGGCAGCCTGAAAGGAAGTCGACGTACAAAGGCATCTGCAGACGCCCAGGAGAGCGTAGAGCTGATCCTGGCCTAACCCAATCGGCGGCCCATCTGTGCCAGCTTTCAAGCAGGTGGCGGTCGACCAGACAGCGAGCCGCGCGAGTTCAAACCCTCGCGACTATCTTTTATGGACGAGGTTGTCGAGAGCCTGCGGCCCACTATAAACGTTGCCGATCCAGGGTGCGCAACGCCTGTGCGCGCCAGACATCCCAGTGGACGGCTACCCAGGCAGTTGGCCAGGTGCGTGACAACCCTTGCTGGCTCAATGCGCTGACCCATTTGCGCTCCGCAGCGCGCAGCGGGGCAGTCACGCCTCGCGCGCAGCCGAGGGCGATTGGGTGACGCTGCAGTTCGAGGATGACGCAAGGGATTGCACCTGAACACCTGCGCGGAGCTTCCCGATCCATTTTTCACCACTGTCCGTGGCGTCGGCGGCCAGCGTTTGGCTTGCATGTGGTCTACAACATTGTGACCAAGCGAATGGGCGGCCAGATCGACGTGGATAGCAACGCCGGGGGCAGGGCTAACGCCGCTTCACCATTCGGCGCTGCCCATCGTCGCCCCCGCAGCCAGCAGAGAGTAGGCAGCCATGTATAACGATCTCCCACGCGAGAGGACGACTGCGGGTTGACGACAGCGGCGGCGGCGCCGCAGCCGCCGTCGCGCCCTGGCGGCTGCTGTGGTCCCGCGACGAGCCCGATGTGCACCGGGTGGACGCAGCTGGCCTTGCGCGCATTTCCATACAAGGCCGCGGCCTCGAACTGCTGAGTGCCTATTCGGGCAGGAGGGCTCGAGCTGCCTGCGCCGAACGCAGCGGGATATCGCCTGGGGCTCTCGAACGTTGGTGATGGAAAAGATGATGCCGGGCTGCGACTGATCAGCGGGTGCGCGAAGAGCGGCAACGGGCTGGTGCGCATAGTGCTGCGTACCGGCCAGCCGGCCAGGCGCCGGAACAGAGGCGTTGTCCTCGCCTACGACTCCAACGACTACAAGGCAAGACCAACTGACCGTACAAAAGCTCTACACCACGGGCATCGCCTCGTTCGCGCCTACGAGAGCCTGCGTGAACCATCGAAACGCAGCCGCCAGGGCTTTGAGCAAGATCCTCGAACGGCTCGGCGAATCCTCTATCAATTGCACCGCGCGCGAATCCCTCGGGCGTGTGGGGCAGATCGGTGCGCGGCCTCCGCTCGATGTCGGGACGCAGGGCATCCTCTGCGTACGCGCACTGCCCGGCGCGACGCCACCGGTGCTGCAGGTGCTGGGCGCCACCGGCACTTTCGCCGAGCTGGCGAAACGCGACTGCCTGGACCAGAGCGATCCCGTCTACCTGCCGATGCTGCAGGCCATCAACGCGCAACACAGCCTCTATGAGCATCCGAACGAGGTGCTCTATATCCCGACCCAGGCCAACCACGAATTGGTGCTCTATTTCACCCCGCCCTGGCCGCTGGCGGAGGTGGACAAGGATTTGCTGGAGGTGTTCTGCAGCCGCATCGCGGCCGCCTTCGATAATCTGCACTACCACATGCAAATGGCGCGGGCGCAGGAGGCCACGGTGGTGGCGCTGGCGGACCTGGCCGAGTACCACGACAGCGACACCGGCGAGCACGTGCTGCGCGTGCAGCGCTGGACCACGCGGATTGCCCGGCGCATGGCGGAGCGCGGGGATTACCCGGAGGAACTGACGCCGCGCTTCCTGGAGTTGGTCGGCACGGCCAGCATCCTGCACGACGTCGGCAAGGTCGCCACGCCGGACAACGTCCTGTTCAAGCCCGGCCAACACGACCCGGCGCAGCAGCAGGTGATGCGCCAGCATGCCGCCATCGGCGCCGCTATCCTGCAACGGGCGGCGCAGATGGTGGAGGGGCAAAGCTATCTGTCGATCGGCGCCGAGATCGCCGGTGGGCACCACGAGCACGTCGACGGCAACGGTTACCCGCAAGGCCGCCGTGGCAAGCAGATCCCTCTGTCGGCGCGCATAGTGGCGGTGGTGGATGTGTTCGATGCGTTGGTGAACCGGCGACCCTATAAGGAGCCTTGGCCGCTGCCGACGGCCCTGGCCTATATCCGCGAGCGCATCGGCAAGCAGTTCGACCAGAAAGTGGTGGAGGCCTTCCTCGAGGTGGTCGCCGAGGAGTATCCGGATGCTTAGGTTGAGGTACTGACCGCACCCGCACGACCTGGAGCGCGCGCGGTCAAACCTGCAGCAGCGCCGCGGCTGCGCTGGCGCCCAGGCGAGTACCCGGACCTGGCTCTGGAAGTTCCGTTTCACTAGATCGTTTCGACGATCTTGCCTTCGCCCCGGGGTTGAACTTGTGTCTGAAATGTTTCGCCAGGATCAGGATGGCGCGCTGCCGATCAGGGCCGGTTGGGGATGGAACGGCAACGCTGATCGTCCGACGTTTACCCCCTCTATTCTGGTCAACCAAGGTCGCGCCTGCCCTGAAGCCCATGTCGGCCACTTGTTCGTTACCGATGGCCGTATCCAGTTGCCCCCACGCTCTCGCCGGCCAGACCGTTGATCTGCCCGACTGGGAGTCCGCATGACTCTTGTCGACCTGATACCCGTGCAACACCGGCTCGCTCACGTCGCTTTTGCCCAGCAACATGCAAGACGAAGTAGTTCTTAAGGTGGATCGTGTTTCGAATTCGACAGACTTGCCCCCAGACGGCTCGGGTCAATAGATCGGGAGAGTAGGGCGGCCCGATAACGAGTCGCCCGCATGTCTGCCGAAATGCCTCAGTCCCTCGCCGCCACGTCTGGAACCCACGCGGCTAGGTAACCCCTCACGTCCACGTTCTGCGTGCCTTGGACTTGGACCGTGAGGACACCGTTCTTGTCCGTCCTGAGCCGCTCGGGGTGGTAACTCATGGCATCGACGAACCACTGGTTGCGGTGCTTGGGCCCCATGTCGATGGTGATCGTCGTATCCAGCGCCGGGTCATTGCCGGCGACCACGGCCACACCGCTTGTGCGGTCGTTGCCGAGGCGCACGTTCGTGACGAGGTCTTCACCGTTGGTGCCGGTGTTGCTGTTCTCGAAGCGGATTACCTGCTCGCCCTTGGCGAAGTGCTTGCGCATCGTGAGGAGGTTCACGATGTCGTCGTGGTACGGCGTCGGCGTCGACATGTACGGCTGCGTGGACGAGAACAGGTCGCCATAGAAGACGGTCGGCACGGTGTCCTTGGTTGTCAGGAGGATCGCGTACGAGGCAGGGACGTTGTAGGGGGCCCATTGCTTCTGGACGCTATTGCGATCCTCATCGTACTTGGCGAACTGCCGCAACTCGTAGGGCTGCGAGCCCGGCTGCGTGCCACCGGCTTCCTCCGCCGTCAGGGGAATACCTGCGAGGATGTTGTGCTCCTGGTCATGGTTGTTCACGAACGACCAGTTGGGCATAGCTGCGGCGCGATTGACGCGGTCGACGAGCGATGCCGTGAAGGCGTAGCGCAAGGGGGCCCAATCGCGCCCGAAGGAGAAGAGGAAACCCGAGAAGGGGCCCGCATCCATCACCAGCTGGCCGAACTTGTTCGACTGCTGAAAGTCGACCTGCGACGCCACGTAGGACTCGATGTAGCTCAAGTGGTTGTTGACGTCGTCGCCGGCGAAGTACTTCAGCCGTTGCTCCGTTTCGTCGCGCAACACCTGCATGTTGATGTGGGAAGCGGCGTCGATGCGGAATCCGTCGAAGCCGAAGTCGAGCAGGTAGCGTTGCCAGTTCGCCTGTTCCTCACGCACTTCGACGCGGGTGGTGTCGAGGTCGTTGCCCACGAGGAACTCGAAATCGATCAGGTTCTGCCCGATATGCGAGGCGTCGTTGCCGGGACCGTCGAATCGCAGGGTATTGATACCGACTTCGGAGCCTGCTGAGTATCCAGGTTGCTTGGCCAGGTAGGCATCCACCAGTGGGCCGATGGGGTTTGGCGTCATCTTCAAGCCGGCGATGATAGTGGCACGCACCTCATAGTCGGTTCCGGCGAGCCCATTGTTGCGCGCAAAGTCGAGAAAGCTCTCATTGACGACACCGGAGCGTGGCTCGGCGTAGTGGAGGAGGACAGGGCCGTACACCGCATCGGATCCGCTGCTCGCGTTCTCGATCGCGTACCAGCTGTCGGCGGTCAGGTAGCCGTCGACGGTGTTGATCTTGCCGTACCGGGCTGCGTCGCTGGCGGCGAGCCACTCGGGGAGGTAGTTGCGGGAATCATTCGGGCCGAAGTACCGCCACGGCACCTGAGCCGCATCGGTGAGCACGCGGGAGAGTCCCTGGTTCTGCGGCGAGGTGCCGTTGAAGTAGGTGTTGTCCCACTCCTTGATCAAACCGTGCTCGGTCTGCCCCGGTGCGGTGCCCTTGCTGTAGGCGGCGTAGAGCTGGTGGTCGATGGCGGGATTGTTCGGAGTGCCGTACATATCGGTTGCCGTCACGGGGAGCACCTGCCGGCCGGCCAACCCGATGATCTGGTTCGGGACGACGTCGACCTGGACGCGGATGCCTTGGTCGTGCAGGGCACCGATGGCCGTCCTCAGCTCGTCAGCGGTCCCATACTTGGTCGGGCCCTTGCCGTAGGCGCCGAGGTCGTAACGGTCTGCGATAGCGTACCCCTCACCGTACTTCGAATCGGAAGCGGCGCGGTAGGGCGGGGGCGACCAGACGTCCGTGATTCCCCACTGCGCAAGTCGCCCGGCATTCTCGGCCAAGGCCCAGTAGGTTGCGTTGTCGTTCGGTTGATAGAGCGCGAATGCCTGGAGGATGACATGCCCATCGAGCTTATCGCCGGAGACGAAAACATCACCCTGCTCGGCCTGCCGGACCTTGCCTCTGTAGTTGCCCACCTCGACTTTGACGCCGTCCGGGCCTGTGGTGATCGACTGGATACCCAGGAGCTTCTTCCTGCGCTCACGCTGGCTGGGATCCTCGTCCGGGTCGCCGATCTGCGCCTTACGCCACTTCACACCGCCGTTGCCATCGGGCACCTGCTCAATAGTGCCCGCGGGCGGTGCTGCAGTCGCAGTTCCTGACACCAGGCCTGCTATCGCGATGCTGAGCAGGGAAACAGATAAACGTCGACTTACTGATATGTGCATAGTGCTTCCTTTACCGTAGGTGGTGAGAAGGCGGGGCAAGGTCGTTGGCATTGTCCGAAGACATGTCTGTGTTCTGCGGTATATCGACAACGATTGATGTAAACGGCATCTAAGTAGCCACAGATAAATTTTTACTATTTATCCTTTCCGCAGCTGAATCGTTTCACTTGGAGTGTTATGAAAGTATTTCAGGTGCCATCTTTCAATGGTGGCAGAATGATTGCCTAGTGCAGAAAGCTACTTTGATATTCAAATTGAATGCTCGATAAACAACTGAAATACAACGTATTTATTGCGATTATCATAAAATCTAAAGATTGGACTTTCCGTGGAATTTTTTTGTCACGGGAAAGTTACATTGAATAATATTTCGGTGACGTTGCCTGAAAGGTGATGGCAGCATGATATTAGCGTTGCGCTCAATAATTAAGTTGGCGCTCAGAGAATGGTTTTTACGACGAAGCTGATTTGATAGCGCTGCTGCGCAATAAGTGAGTGAACTTTCGTGCTGCGTGGATAGTAAAGATATATGCAGGGCGCAAAGTTCGGAGTGACAGGCACTAAGCAGGGCAAGATTACGACCCAAGCGCGACAGGTCGGATATGGCGATCTCCGAGTATTCGACGCCTGAGCATCGGCAAGACTCGCGCTCCCCCTGTTTCGACCGAGCCATACGAGTTTTCGACAGATTGCCCAGCCCCCGACCCACAAGGCTTTCAGTGGGCTGTCGGGCAGAATGTCGCAGCCAGAGCCGGATAAACCATCCATTCCACTGAAAACGATCGGCGCGTCCTGCCTGATCGGGTCGTGCAACTCCGCAGGCACGATCCAGGCCAAACCATTGGTGATCTTGCTGTCCTTTTACACGTGCGGCAGGGACGGGCTTGATCCACCGGGCTCTGCACTATGCCGAGAGCCAACTCATGCGCCTAGCAGCTGACTCGGCGCTGTGAAACGGGTGTGTAGCGTTCCTTCAGGGCACAACTCTAGCAATGCGAACGCCAGCACCGATGCAGCTTCAGCCTGTTCGCAACGCTTGAAAAACGTCAGATCAGGTGCTGTCATCCCGGCCGAGCCGGCGGCTACTTTCGTACCGGAGGTGACCATCTTGGGTACGAAAACGGTGACGCCGATCCCGTAGCACGTCAGGATTTTATCGCTGAAGGGAAGCGTCGGCACCTTGCCGGGGCCGTGAATGGCCCCGGCAAGGTAAATCCGGTCCAAGCCATCTAACTATTAGTTTGCGAGTTCGGCCTTTTGTTGCCGGGGCTCGTCGCCTTGCCTGCGGCTTCCATGGAGCCCCCACAGCAGGCATACCCCAACCAGTCCGGCAGCCGACAGCGACAGCATCCCCGCTTGCGGATTAGCGAACCAGGTCTCTACATGAGCCTTGAGCATCGGAGCGATTAGCCGCCCCAGCATGCGCTTCGTCGCCATCAAGACCATCGAACAACAGGATATCCAGGCGACGCATCGCATCCGGGCCGGCTTAATCAAACAGCGGACGGCCAAAGCCAATCAGATTCGTGGGCTGGTCGCCGAGTACGGCCTTATCGCCCCAAAAGAACTACTAATGCTACGTCGTGCGATACCGTGCTGGTTGGAAAAAGCAGATAACGGTTTGACGGTACGCTTGCGTCGTTCACTGGATGGCTTGTGGGGCGATCTTTGCGCACTGGATAAGCGCGTGGTCGAGCTCGACGGCGAGATATCTGCAATCGCGGCAAGCGAGCCAACTGCCGTTCGTTTGCAGCAACTGCGCGGGGTCGGCCCGATGATCGCCACTGCACTCGTTGCTGCCATCGGTGATGCCCGTCAGTTTGCCAACGGCCGACAATTGGCCGCCTCGCTAGGATTGACGCCGAGGCAACACAGCTCCGGCGGCAAGGATCGGCTGCTTGGCATCAGCAAACGCGACGATGCATATCTGCGAACACTGATGGTTCACGGTGCACGGTCGGCGCTGCGTACGGCCAAGTCCAAAGACGATCGACAATCGACTCAGCCAGTGGGTCGTCCGTTTAGCTGAGCGATCTCATCCCAATGTGGCCGCTATAGCACTGGCCAACAAAACTGCTCGCATGGCCTGGGCGATGCTGCGCAACGGCACTGATTACCAACCGGATCGGGCAGCGGCCTGATCTACTAAACCGTCACGTTCAACGAGTAAGCAACTCGTCTACCCAGATTACGAAGCAACCCGAACGATGGCAAACCGGTCGAACCGGCGTCGGCAAAACCCTCAACTGTCCAGGTGCGAAAAGCACGTAGAAGCGATTGGGAGCCGGCGCGCGAATAGCCCATCATGGCCCAGCATCAATACGATGCCGCAGTCAGAGGTCGAATATACGTGTGCAGTCGGCACGGGAGCGAAAGCGAAGGGGGCTTGCAATGAGGAGGAGTCCATATACGGACAACCGATCTAGCTACGAACTCAGGGCTGACTCGACCCTTTGTCTTCTGGCGTCATCAAGAAGGTGGGCTTCGCAAACTTAACTTTTAATTGCTCTCGCTAGTCGCCAGTTTGTGCTGAAAGCTTTCGAGGAACACGTTTTCAGCGATGGTCGTCTTCTGCTCACGGTTCCACAGGAGATAAATATCCACGTCCACAATGCCTTCAGCAGGGGGGAGGCGCCACAATAAGCCTTCGTCAATGTCATTACTCAGCACATGCTCTGGCAGACAGCCAATGCCGAATCCTGCACAAACCAGACGGCGAATCTCCTCAAAGCTGGATGAAGAGGCAACGATTCTGCCGGTGAAGCCTTGCTGGTCGCGGAAGACCGCCAGAGGGGAAAGATTTCCTCCAATCTGGTCGCTTGTAAAAGTCACGAAGTCCTCACTCTGTAACAACTCGAGCGCTATGTCACTCCGCCCAAAGAAACGATGACGCTTCCCGCAGAAGAATGCATACCTCTGACGTAATAATTGCCGCTGCTCCAATTTAGCTTGGGGAATACGGCACAGGCCCAGTCCGGCTGTTGCCGTCTTTTGAAGTAGTGAGCTGATGATGTCGGAGCTTCGCATTACCTCGATCTCCAACTCGACACGCGGGTGGTCCTGGTGAAACTCAGCGAGGAACTCCTCATACAACAGGGACTGGACTCGGCTGATGCTGAGTAACCTCACCTTGCCAACTACCCCATCGTGTCGATCTTCAACAGCGGCACTTATCCGCGAAATATCGCCATAGATATCAGTCGCGATGCGCAGTACCTCTTCGCCCGCAATTGTCAGGTCGAACCTTGGGCCACGCCGCAGTATTAACGCGCAATCGAGCTGCTCCTCCAAGCGCTTGAGGGCTTGGCTCACAGCGGACTGAGTGATGTGCAGACGCGCAGCCGCACGACTGATGCTGCCCTCTTGGCCAATGACGAGATAGGTGCGCAGCAGGTTCCAGTCCAGCCGATCGTTCAGAAAGCGTCGCCCCTCCCACCTGTTGACCAATGAGTCAGATTGCGACGGCGGGATGGACATAACAACTCCATGTATTAGTCAGGCTAATACGGCGAATAAGAATTAGAAAATTGACTAATCATAGCCTGGGGGCGATAAAGCTGCAAAGCGCCAATAGAGCGCAACCGGATACAGTCCAGAAAACCGCCTTACAAAGAATCTAAGAGGGCACTTGCATGCAACGCACCTCCAATCAGCCGCGGCGAGCCGCGGCTGCGGCCTTCATTGGCACGACCATCGAGTTCTACGACTTCTATATCTACGCGACCGCTGCAGCTCTCGTGCTCGGGCAGATCTTCTTCCCCAGCGAGGATCCCATGCTGAGCACGTTGGCTGCCTTCGGCACCTTTGCCGTCGGGTTCATCGCTCGTCCCATGGCCGGGATGGTCTTTGGGCATCTGGGCGATCGCCTGGGCCGCAAGAAGATGCTGCTCTTCACCATGTTTCTCATGGGGATAGCGACAACCGGTATTGGCCTGCTACCAAGTTATGCCACAGCTGGAATCTGGGCCCCTATCGGGTTGGTTGCCCTCCGCTTCATTCAGGGCATCTCCGTGGGTGGCGAGTGGGGCGGCGCCGTGTTGATGGCCAGCGAGCACGCTCCGGCCGGGCGCAAAACCTTCTATGCGTCCTTCGCCCAACTGGGTAGCCCTGCCGGGTTGCTACTGGCATTGATTGCCTTTCGCCTGGCGACCTCGCTGGAGCAGGAAGACTTCCTGGAGTGGGGCTGGCGTATTCCCTTCCTGGCCAGTGGCGTTCTGATGTGCGTCGGCTTGGTGATTCGCTTTGGTGTACAGGAATCGCCCGAATTCAAGGAAGTGCGAGAGAACAACGAGACGGCCAAGTACCCGGTTCTGGAAGTCATCCGCACCTGCTGGAAACAGATATTGTTTGCTGCGGCGGCAGTCACCATTGGCTCTGCAGGCTTTTTCTTCACCAATACTTTCATGATCACCTACGTGACCCAGTATCAGGGGATCGCTCGCTCGACCATTCTCGACTGCCTCTTTCTGGTCACCATCATTCAGTTCATATCCCAACCCTGCTCGGCATTGCTCGCCGAGCGAATCGGTGAAGGGCGGTTCCTCAAGCTGGTGGCCCTGCTGTGCATGGCCGTGCCCTATCCGATGTTCCTGTTGGTTGGAACGCAGAACCTCATTCTAATGACCCTGGGAATCTCCATGGCAGTGGTGACCCTTTCTGCTCTGTACGCGGTGATCGCGGGCTACATGTCCCAGGCATTCCCGGCACGTCTGCGCTATTCGGGTATCTCGATCGCCTATCAATTGATTTGCGCAGTGGCAGGGGGTACGACCCCACTGATCGGGACGCTGTTGGCCAGCAAATTCGCTGGGCAATGGCTCCCATTGGCCGTGTACTTCACGCTTCTTTCCGCCGTATCCCTGATTGGGGTCTGTGGTCTCGCCCGCCTGCGTGGCGAGACCGATGCGACCCCAGCTCTCGCTCGTTAACTAGGAGAACTCATGAGCAAGCCCGACAACATGTGCGATGTCGAATGGCAGGCGCGCTGCGAGCTGGCGGCCCTGTATCGAATGGTCGCGTATTTCCGCATGACCGATCTGATCGATACCCATATCACTTTGCGTATTCCTGGACCGGAACATCACTTCCTGATCAACCGTTACGGTGTGATCTTCGATCGGATGAGAGCATCGGACCTGGTGCGGATCGACCAACTCGGCAACGTGGTGGATAGCGCATTTGGCGAGCGCCGGGTGAATGCTGCTGGCTTCGTGATTCATTCTGCGATTCATATGGCTCGTCCTGACCTCAAGTGCGTCGTTCACACCCACACGGCGGCTGGCATTGCGGTATCCGCGCAGGAGCATGGGCTGCTGCCAATCAGCCAGCATGCGCTCAAGTTCTACGGCAAGCTCGCCTACCACACCTATGAGGGTATCGCGCTCTCATTGGATGAGCGTGAGCGCCTGATTGACGATCTTGGTCCGCACAAGGCGATGATTCTCAGAAATCACGGTCTGCTCGCCGGTGGCGGAAGCGTGGCCGAAGCCTTCCACGAAATCCACTTCCTCGAACGAGCTTGCCAGGCCCAGGTCCAGGCCCTGTCAGGTGGTTCGAAGTTGCTGTTCCCCTCCGAGGACGTCCGCCAGCACACCGCTGCGCAATTCGAGCGCGATGAGGCGAATGAGATCGTCAACTTGAGTTGGCAGGCGGCACTGACACTGATTCAGGATCAACGCGAGTCCTACTGCTCATGAAACCGCTGGTTCTGTTATCGAGCGATACGCTGCTGCTTGGGCAGTTGCGCGCTGCGTTCGCCCGCCAGGCGCCTGAACTTCAGGTGGTACTGGCTGATGACCCGGCCGCGAAGGACGCGGAAATCGCTGCCTGCTGGTTTCCACCGGTGGGGAGCCTGGCGTCGCTGCCAGCACTGAAACTGATCCACTCCGTGGCGGCAGGGGTGGATCACCTCGACGCAGATCCCGAACGTCCGGCTTTGCCGGTCTGTAGGGTGGTCGATCCTGCGCATCGGCAGGGCATGGCCGAGTACGTGCGCTGGGCAGTGCTGCACTACCACCGTGATTTCGACCGGGCGCTGGAGCAACAGAGCCGGCAGCTCTGGCGGCGCCATCCACAGGTCCCCGCGTCCGTCTACAAGGTGGGCGTGATGGGGCTTGGTTCTCTGGGGGGCGCCATCGCCGCGGAACTGGCCGAAGCCGGCTACGCCGTGCGCGGCTGGGCCCGCACCGAGAAACCGCTCGAGGGTGTCGAGACCTTTGCCGGCGAGGCCGGGTTCGCCGCCTTTCTGAGTGGCTTGGACCTGCTGGTCAATCTGCTGCCCCTGACCGAAGCGACCAAAGGCATCCTCTGCACTGCCACTTTCAACGCCCTTAAACCGGGCGCCGCGATCGTCAATTGCGGGCGCGGGCAGCACCTGCGGGGCGACGACTTGGAACAGGCGCTGGCTGAGGGGCAATTGCGCGGCGCGCTACTCGATGTGTTCGAGAAGGAGCCGCTACCGCTCGACAACCGGCTGTGGACTACCCCCGGGGTCATCATCACGCCGCATATGGCCTCGGCCGCCTCCCACGATTGTATCGCCCGGCAGATTGCGGAGAACGCCAGGCGCCTGGCCGAGGGCCTGCCACTTATAAACCTGGTCGACCCCCGGCTCGGCTACTGACGGGCGCCCGATTGGCAATCCCAGGACAGAAAAGGCTGTTTCACCCAGCCGCCAATGAGAGGAATCAAGCATGTTGAAGAGTAACGGCGAACGGCTGTGGGACAGCCTGATGCAGATGGCCAAGGTCGGGGCCACGGAAAACGGTGGCAACTGCCGGCTGGCGCTGTCGGCCGAGGATCGCGCCGGTCGCGAGCTGTTCGTAAGCTGGTGCCGGGAGCTCGGCATGTCGATCAAGGTTGACCGCATCGGCAACCTCTTTGCCCAGCGCGAAGGCAGGAACGGCGCGCTGCCGCCGGTGGTCATGGGCAGCCATCTGGACACCCAGCCCAAGGGTGGCCGTTTCGATGGTATCTATGGTGTGTTGGCCGGCCTGGAGGTGGTGCGTAGCCTGAGGGACCAGGGCATCGAGACTGAAAAGCCCATTGAGATCGCGGTCTGGACCAACGAAGAAGGGGCACGCTTCACGCCTGCCATGCTCGGTTCTGCAGTCTTCACCCAGGTGTTGCCGCTGGAAAAGGCCCTGGCGATTAAGGATGCCGACGGCATCAGTATGAAGGAGGCTCTCGAGCAGTCCGGATATGCCGGCGAGGAACCGCTGGCGAGAGCCTTCGACGCCTATTTCGAAGCGCACATCGAGCAAGGTCCGATTCTCGAGGACAACGGCTTGCCCGTAGGCGTGGTCACCGGTGGCCAAGCCATCTGCTGGCTGGATGTCGAAGTCCAGGGCGTGCCCGCCCATGCTGGCACTACGCCCATGCCCCTGCGCAAGGACGCCTTGTTCGGCGTCGGCGAGATGATCGCCGCGCTCGAGCAACTGGCCAGGGATTTCGCCCCCAAGGGCCTGGTCACGGTTGGCCAGTTGAACATCGCCCGGTCTTCGCGCAACACCATCCCCGGCCGGGTTGCCTTCACCCTGGACCTGCGTCATCACCTGGACGAAGAAATCGCCGCCATGGAGGCGAGTGCCCGCGACCTCATCGTCACCATCGCCACCAAGCGCGGCCTCGCCGTGAGTGTCGAGCGGCACTGGCTGAGCCCGGCGACCCCCTTTGACGACGCCTGTATCGCCGCCGTGAGGAACGCGGTCGAGACCCTGGGCTATCCCCACCAGGACATCGTCAGCGGCGCCGGACACGACGCCATCCACCTGGCCCGCCATTGCCCGACCACTATGGTGTTCATCCCGTGCGTCGGCGGCCTCAGTCATAACGAGGCCGAAGACGCCTTGCCGGACGATGTCAGCAAGGGCTGCGATGTATTGCTCAACGCGGTATTGAGCCGAGCGAACAGGATCTAAAGCAGTACCACGCAAGAAAAGTCGCCAGCTGGCTGTTTCCGGCCAGTTGGCGGCACGGGCCCTGTTTGCCCAAAAAACAACAACAAGACCCAGTTACAGCAATGCTTCTAACTGCCTAGAACAATTAAATCCACAATACCCAAGCGGTAAAAGACGGGAGAAAGGCATGAACAGCCCAGCGTGCTCCACGGTTGGTACTCACCAGCCCGCAAAACAAACAGACATGAAGAAAGTAGCAGTCGCCAGCGTCATCGGCACCACCGTCGAATGGTATGACCTGTTCATATTCGCCACGGCCTCCGCCCTGGTGTTCAACAAGATCTTCTTCCCCGGCTTCGACGCCCTGGTCGGGACACTCCTGGCATTCGGTACCTTCGCCTCCGCCTATGGTGCGCGCATCGTCGGCGCCGCGTTGTTCGGCCACTTCGGTGATCGCCTCGGGCGCAAATCGATGCTGCTCATCTCCCTGCTCACCATGGGCGCCGCCACCTTCGCCATCGGCTTGCTCCCCGACTATCAAACCATCGGTGTCTGGGCGCCCATCCTCCTGCTGACCCTGAGGATCATCCAGGGCTTGGCGCTAGGTGGGGAATGGGGCGGTGCGGTGCTGATGGCCGTCGAGCATGCCCCGCTCAACAAGCGCGGCCTGTATGGCTCCTGGGTGCAGATCGGCGTGCCGTTGGGCACGATGCTGGCCAACCTCGCGTTCCTGCTCATCGCCGCGACGCTGCCTGCGGAAGAGATGCTGTCCTGGGGCTGGCGCGTGCCTTTCCTGGCGAGCATTCTGCTGGTCGGGGTGGGGCTATACATCCGTCTGAACATCACCGAGACCCCGGCCTTCCAGTCGGTGGAAAAGGCCCATAGCCAGGTCAAGGTGCCGCTGTTCGAAGTCTTCAGGAAGTACTGGAAGCAGGTCCTTCTCGGCGGCGTCGCCACCATGTCCACCGGTGCCTCGTACAACATCATCGTCGCCTTCGGCCTCACCTACGGCACTCAGACGCTGGGTTTCAGCCGTGGCGAAATGTTGTCGGTGGTGCTCGCCGCCTGTGCCTGCTGCGTTGTGATGCTGCCGTTTTTCGGTGCACTGTCGGACAAGTACGGGCGCAAGCCGGTGATAGTCGGCGGCATCATCGCCGAGGCCCTGGTGGCCTTCCCCATGTTCTGGCTGATGGACACCAAGGAACTGCCCTTCGTATTCCTCGGCTACCTGCTGCTGATGACCGCGTTCGCCGCGAACTACGGGCCGATTGCCACCTTCCTGGCCGAACTGTTCGGCACCAAGGTGCGCTATTCCGGGTTGTCGATCAGTTACATGCTGTCCGGCTTGCTGGGCAGTGCGGCAACGCCGCTGGTGACCACCTGGCTGCTGGCGATGACCGGCAAGGGCTCCTCGGTCGCCTGGTACATGATCGGTTCCGCGGTGATTTCGCTGATCGCGCTCCTGCTGCTGACCGAGACATTCAAGAAAGACCTCGGCGTCCTCCCCGAGCAGTCCCGAACCGGGAAAGCGGCAACTGCCAACTGAAACCGGCCGGTGCTGATCGGCACCGGCAAGCCAACTCACTACCCACCCAGACATCCTGCCAGCGACAGAGGATCGTTGCGTGCTGTCGCGGGCGGATTCCTGAGCAGACTGAATGAGCACGTTCAGATGAAAAAATCGATTCAACGCTTTAGCTTCGCCGCCGGCGCTTTGTCGCTGCCGCTCAGTCAGCCGGTATTGGCGGACTTTTTCGAGGACAGCCAGGCGATGCTCGGGCTGCGCAACTTCTACTTCAACAACGATTTCCGCAACCGGGCCGGCAGTGCCGGCCAGAGCAAAACCGAAGAGTGGGTTCAAGGCTTCATGCTCAACTTCAGTTCCGGTTATACCGAGGGCAGCCTCGGTGTGGGGCTGGATGCCATCGGCCTGGTGGGCCTGACGCTGGACAGCGGCGCCGGACGCCATCGTGGCAGTTCGATGATCCCCAGGGATGGGGAGGGTGCTGCGGATGAATGGAGTCGCCTGGGGCTCACGCCGAAACTGAAGTTCTCCAAGACCGAGGCCCGCTACGGCACCCTGATGCCCAAGCTGCCGGTGGTTACTTACAACGATGGCAGGCTGCTGCCGCAGACCTTCGAAGGTGGACAGATCACCTCGAACGAGCTCGATGAGCTGACCCTGACGGCCGGGCGCCTGGAACACGCTACCGGGCGCGCTTCCAGCGATCGCACCGGCCTGGCCGTCATGGGCGGCACCCAGGAGAGCAACGAATTCCTGCTTGCCGGCGCGGACTATAGGTTCAGCCCGGAGCTCACTGCGCAGTATTACTTCGGCAATCTCGAGGACTACTACAAGCAGCACTTCCTGGGCCTGGTTCACTCATTCCCGATCGCTGAAGGGCAGTCCTTCAAGACCGAACTGCGCTACTTCAAAACCGCCTCCGATGGGGCCAACAGCTCGGCCTCGGGGCGCGCTTCCGGCTACAAGGTCAGTGGCTTCAGCGAAGAGGGCACGGGTGAAATCGACAACCGCACCTGGAGCGCCGCCTTCACCTATGCCATCGGCGGCCATGCCCTGACCGCCGGCTACCAGCGCGTATCCGATGGCAGCAACTTTGTACAGCTCAACCAGGGCTCGCTGCCGGGCAAGGGCGCCGGTGGCGCGAGCCTGTACCTGCACACCGACCGGATGCTCGCCAGCTTCAACCGGGCAGGGGAGCGGACCGGTTTCGCGCAGTACAACTATGACTTCGCGGCGGCCGGCATTCCGGGTTTGAAAGCCTCCGTCATATACCTGAAGGGCGACAACATCCAGAGCTATTCCGGTAACGAGAAGTCCGAATGGGAGCGTGACATCGCGCTCGACTACGTGATCCAAGGCGGCGCGTTCAAAGGGCTGGGCATCGGCTGGAAAAACGGGCTGCTGCACTCTGAAGTGGACCCGAACCAGGAGCAGAACCGCCTGATCCTGAGTTACAGCTTTGCGCTTTTCTGACGATTGAGCGCATCCGTCGCGAGCCTGGCCGGCGGTGGATGCCTTTCGCCAGTCGTAATGGCTTCAACGCAGGTCAACCAGACAACCAACGAGGCAACTCATATGAAGCGAATCAATTCAGCCCCCGGCACCATCGGTCCGGTGGGGCCCTATTCCCAGGCAGTCGTCTCCGGCAACCTGGTGTTCACCGCCGGGCAGATTCCTGCGCTGGATAGCCTGGCTGAGCAACCCGCCAGCTTTGCCGATCAGGTTCGGCAGACCTTCAGCAACCTCGAGGCAATTCTCAAGGAAGCCGGCTCCAGTCTGAGCCATATCGTCAAGGTCAACGCCTACCTCACCGATCCCGCCCTGCTCGAGGAGTTCAACCTGGTCTACCGGGAAATCCTCGGTCATGCGCCGCCGGCTCGCACCACGGTATGCGTGCAACTCTGGGGTGTTTCCCTGGAGATCGACTGCATCGCCGAGCTGGTTTCCTGAATCGATCAACGGGTGGGTACTGCAATGACTGAACAACTGATCGAGCAACTGGGCGAGGTGAGCTTCGCCACCCTCGGGCATTTCCTCGAAGAGGGATTCGTCGATCACGCCATTCGTGCAATGGTGCCGAACATCAGGTTTGTCGGCCGGGCGGTCACTCTTCGCGTTGCCGACGCCGACGCCATCGCGGTGAACCGCGCATTGGCAACCTTGCGGCCTGGCGACGTGCTGGTGATCGACATGGCGGGCGATTGGTCCCACGCGCCCGTGGGCGCGGTGACCCAATGCGCGGCGCAATGTGCAGGTGCGGTGGGAATAGTGGTGGACGGCGTGGTGACGGATATCGCGGAACTCCGTGCGGCCGGCCTGCCGGTGTTCGCCCGCGGCACCAGCCAGCTGACAACCAAGCTCCATGGCACATCGGAAAGCGCGACTAACGTGCCGGTGATGTGCGGGGGAGTGCACGTAGGGCCGGGTGATCTGGTGATGGCGGACGACAATGGCGTGCTGGTGCTGGACACCGCTGTTGCGGCCGAGGTGATCGAGCGGGCGCTGGCCTCGGATCGCGCGGAGCCCGAGATTCTGGCCCGGTTGAGGGCTGGGGAGTCGGTTGGCACGGTACTGGCGTAGCCCTCGCTTGACGGCCGTGCTCGGCTGATGCGCTGAGCCAGGCTCGATGGCACGAGGAGTACGCATGCTGAGGCGCGGAACAGGGATGTGTTTTTTCGCGACAGATTCGGCTGTTATCCGTGATCCAACAGCATAAACAGGCAACCCAATGGCCTTTTGTTGGCCAGCCAAGGGCTGTACAGCAGCACCGCGTTGCGCAGCTTCACTACCCAGGAGTCCGGCGGTACGGCCAAAGCCGTGGTCAGTGGCATTGAGGACAGTGGTGTAGCAATCTTCAATCTGATGCTGCCTACCGGTGCGTGAGTATCTGGCGGCGCTGGATAAATCCGATGAAGAGCGAAAAGCGCCGAAGAAAAAATCGTTGGCCGATCCGGCCTCGCAGTGGACCGCCGCCCCAGGACGCCCGGCCTACTACGCCTACTCGATCAACTACCTGATCGACGTCGAGGCAGGCGTCATCGTGGACGTCGAGAGAACCGGATAGGCGAGTAATCTGCCGGGCTAAGAATGCGTCGGGGAGAGTCATTCCGAACAGCAACAGGGGCTGCATAGTCAGCTCCAGGTGGCTCACGACCGCACCCTTCGCCACACAGATCATTTGGACAAATGTTGTTTATATAACAATATAAAAGCGCAATTGTACTTATTTTACTCGCATGAATACGTTATTGTTGTTTATATAACTATATGCTTTTCAGTCACCTGGAGTTGATCCCATGCATCCCCGCGTTCTTGAGGTAACCGAGCGCCTGGTCGCGCGCAGTCGCGCCACACGCGAGCGCTATCTGGCCATGATTCAAGCGGCCGCCAGCGAGGGGCCGCAACGCGGCAAGCTGCAGTGCGCCAACTTCGCCCACGGGGTGGCTGGCTGTGGGGGCGGTGACAAGCAGCGCCTGCGCCTGATGGATGCCGCCAACGTGGCCATCGTCTCGGCCTATAACGACATGCTCTCCGCCCACCAGCCCTACGAGCATTACCCCGAGCAGATCAAGCAGGCGCTGCGCGAGATCGGCTCGGTCGGCCAGTTCGCCGGCGGCGTGCCAGCCATGTGCGATGGCGTGACCCAGGGCGAGCCTGGCATGGAGCTGGGTATCGCCAGTCGCGAGGTGATCGCCATGTCCACGGCGGTGGCGTTGTCGCACAACATGTTCGACGCGGCCCTGTGCCTGGGCATCTGCGACAAGATCGTCCCTGGCCTGCTGATGGGTGCCTTGCGTTTCGGTCATCTGCCGACCCTGTTCGTGCCGGGCGGGCCCATGGCCACGGGGCTTTCGAACAAAGAGAAGGCTGATGTGCGGCAGCGCTACGCCGAGGGCAAAGCCAGTCGCGACGAACTGTTGGAGGCCGAAATGAAGGCCTACCACAGTCCAGGCACTTGCACCTTCTACGGCACCGCCAACACCAACCAGATGTTGATGGAAGTGATGGGGCTGCATTTGCCCGGTTCATCCTTCGTCAATCCCAGCACCCCGCTGCGCGATGCCCTGACCATCGAAGCCGCGCGGCAGGTCACCCGCCTGACCCGGCAGAGCGGGCAGTTCATGCCTCTTGGCGAGCTTGTCGACGAGCGTGTGTTGATCAACTCTATCGTGGCGCTGCATGCCACTGGCGGCTCCACCAACCACACCCTGCACATGCCGGCCATCGCTCAGGCTGCCGGCATCCACCTGACCTGGCAGGATATGGCCGATCTCTCCGAAGTGGTGCCGACCCTGGCTCACGTCTATCCCAACGGCAAGGCCGACATCAACCACTTCCAGGCCGCCGGCGGCGTGGCCTTCCTGGTCCGCGAGCTGCTCGATGCCGGATTGCTGCACGAAGACGTCAATACCGTCGTCGGGCGTGGACTACGGCGCTACACCCAGGAGCCTTTCCTCGAGGATGGGCAGTTGGTGTGGCGTGAAGGAGCAAGCAAGAGTCTCGACGAAAACATCCTCCGGCCGGTGGCGCGGCCGTTTTCACCTGAGGGCGGTCTGCGCTTGATGGATGGCAACCTTGGCCGTGGCGTGATGAAAGTCTCCGCCGTGGACCCCGAGCACCAGATGGTGGAGGCGCCAGCGCGGGTGTTCCATGACCAGCAGGAGCTGGCTGATGCCTTCAAGGCCGGTGAGCTGGAGCGCGACATGGTTGCGGTCATGCGCTTCCAGGGGCCGCGGTCCAATGGCATGCCGGAGTTGCACAAGATGACGCCGTACCTGGGCGTGCTGCAGGATCGCGGCTTCAAGGTGGCGCTGGTGACCGATGGGCGCATGTCCGGCGCATCCGGGAAGATCCCGGCGGCCATCCATGTCTGCCCCGAGGCCTACGATGGCGGTCCGTTGGCGCGGGTGCGCGACGGTGACATCATTCGCGTCGATGGCCGTGCCGGGACCTTGCGGATCCTGCTCGACCCCGACGAGTTCGCCGCCCGCGAGCCTGCACGCGGCGACCTGGATGCGGGCGTCGGCTGCGGCCGCGAACTCTTCGCCTTCATGCGCATGGCCTTCAGTTCGGCCGAGCAGGGGGCGAGTGCCTTTACATCCAGCCTGGAGAGCCTGAAGTGAAACTGGCGTTGGTTGGCGATATCGGCGGTACAAATGCGCGCTTCGCCCTGTGGCGCGACGAGCGGTTGGAGTCGGTACGGGTGCTGGCCACCGCCGACTTCACCTGCCCCGAGCAGGCGATTGCCCGCTACCTGGCCGACCTGGGTCTGGCGCCAGGCAGCGTCGCCGCGGTCTGCCTGGCCTGCGCCGGGCCGGTAAGCGGCGAGCACTTCCGTTTCACCAACAACCATTGGCGCCTCGCGCGCACGGCCTTCTGCCGCGAACTGCAGGTGGACGAGCTGTTGCTGATCAACGACTTTTCCGCGATGGCGCTGGGCATGACCCGCTTGCGCGAGCACGAGCGCCTGCAGGTTTGCCCCGGCATTGCCGAACCCGGCAGCCCGGCGGTGGTGATAGGTCCGGGCACCGGGCTGGGCGTTGGCACCCTGCTAGCGCTGGACGACGGTCGCTGGCAAGCGCTGCCGGGCGAGGGCGGGCATGTCGACCTGCCGATCGGCAGCCTGCGCGAAGCGGCGCTCTGGCAGCAGCTGTTCAGTCAGCTGGGCCATGTACGCGCCGAGGATGTGCTCAGTGGCAGCGGCCTGTTGCAGCTCTACCGCGCGGTCTGCGCCCTGGACGGTCATGCGCCGCGGCTGGCTTCGCCGGCCGAGGTCAGCGCCGCGGCCCTGGCCGGGGAGCCTGTGGCGGTCGAGGTACTGGAGCAATTCTGCGCCTGGCTCGGACGGGTCGCCGGCAATAATGTGCTGACCCTTGGCGCACGCGGCGGAGTGTATATAGTCGGGGGGGTGGTGCCGCGCTTCGCGGCCTTCTTCCAGGCCAGCGGCTTCGCCCGCAGCTTCTCCAGCAAGGGCTGCATGAGTGGTTATTTCGAAGGCGTGCCGGTGTGGCTGGTGACGGCCGAGTACCCCGGCCTGGAAGGGGCGGGTGTGGCGCTGCAGCAGGCGTTGGCTTCTGCACTGTGATTTCAGCGGCAGGCCGGAAGGCCTGTCGATGTGGGCAATAACAAGAAAAGGACGGCGGACGTGAGCCAAGCCGGAAAATCCATTCTCCTGGTCGATGACGATCAGGAAATTCGCGAACTGCTGCAGACGTACCTGAGCCGTGCCGGCTTCCAGGTGCGTACGGTCGCCGATGGCGCCGGCTTCCGCCAGGCCATGGGCGAGTACGCTGCGGACCTGGTGATCCTCGATGTGATGCTGCCCGACGAGGACGGCTTCAGCCTGTGCCGCTGGGTGCGCGAGCATCAGCGACTGGCACAGGTGCCGATCATCATGCTCACCGCCAGTTCCGACGAGGCTGACCGGGTGATCGGTCTGGAGTTGGGCGCCGATGACTACCTCGGCAAACCCTTCAGCCCGCGCGAGCTGCAAGCGCGGATCAAGGCCCTGCTGCGGCGGGTTGGCTTCGGCCAGGAGCGCGCCGTAGTGGAAGTGCTGGCGTTCGACGAGTGGCGCCTGGACATGATCAGCCACCGCCTGTTCCACATCGATGGCGAGGAGGTGATCCTCTCTGGCGCCGACTTCGCTCTGCTCAAGCTGTTCCTCGATCACCCGCAGCAGATCCTCGACCGCGACACCATCGCCAACGCCACCCGTGGCCGCGAGGTGATGCCGCTGGAGCGCATCGTCGACATGGCGGTGAGCCGTCTGCGCCAGCGCTTGCGTGACACCGGCAAGGCACCAGGGCTGATCCGCACGGTGCGCGGGGCCGGCTACCTGCTCGCGGCGCAGGTGACGCCGCACAGCCATGCGTAGCTGGCGCCGCTTCCTGCCGGTACCACGCTCGCTACTCGGGCGCATGCTGCTGTTGACCCTGCTGGTGGTGTTGCTGGCGCAGGCGCTGTCCAGTGTGATCTGGCTCTCGCAGTTGCGCGCCAGCCAGATGGAGGGCCTGCTCACCAGTGCGCGCAGCCTCGCCCACTCGATGGCGGCCAGCGTCAGTTACTTCCGCTCCCTGCCGCTGGGTTACCGGCCGCTGGTGCTGGATCAGCTGCGCAGCATGGGCGGCACACGCTTCTTCGTTTCCCTCAACGACAAGCCGCTGCAGATGCGAGTGCTGCCGCCCACACCGCGCAAGCGTGCCGTGCTGAATGCCGTGGATGAGGTGCTGCGCGAGCGCCTGGGCAAGTCGGTGGACCTCTCCGCGCAGTTCGTCAGCCCGGACGACCTGCGCATCTTCAATAGCGGCCTGAAGCTCGACGAACTGCCGCGCTCCTGGGCGCACTATGCCTTGAGCCTGGAGCCGGTGAATCCGCCGGTACTGGTCACGCAGATCCAAATCGCCCCCAACGAGTGGCTGTACCTGGCATCCCTAATGCCGGAGCCCTACGTCAGCCTGGAGGACCAGGGCCTGCCGGCGCAACAGCTGTGGTTCATCCTGCTCACCAGCAGCTTTCTGCTTCTGTTCATCGGCATCCTGGTGCACTGGCAGAGCCGGCCGCTGAAGCGTCTGGCAGTGGCGGCGCGGGAGATGTCGCTGGGCGCCACGGTGGAACCGCTGGCCGAGGCCGGCGGCAGCGAGGTGGTGGAGGTGAGCCGGGCCTTCAACAGCATGCGCGAGAGCATCAGCCGTTACCTCAGCGAGCGCAGCCAGTTGTTCAGCGCCATCTCCCACGACCTGCGCACCCCCATCACCCGCCTGCGCCTGCGTGTCGAGCTGCTGGAGGACGAGAACCTGCAGGCCAAGTTCGGCCGTGACCTCGACGAGCTGGAGCTGCTGGTGAAGGGCGCGCTGCAATGCGTGAAAGACACCGATATCCACGAGAACATCGAGCAGGTCGACCTCAATTATCTGCTGCATGGCCTCATCGAGCCCTATCTGGGCGGCGGCCGGGTGACCCTGGAGGGTGAGGCGCAGGCCAGCTACCCCGGCAAGCCGTTGGCGTTGCGCCGCTGCATCGGCAACCTGGTCGACAACGCGCTGAAGTACGGGCAGCGCGCGCACTTGCATATTGAGGACAACGCCGAAGCCTTCGTCCTGCATGTGGACGACGAGGGGCCAGGGGTACCGGAGCAGCGCCTGGAGCAGGTCTTCGAGCCGTACTTCCGCCTCTCCGGGCAGCAGCAGGGTTATGGCCTGGGGCTCGGCATCGCGCGCAACCTGGCGCACAGCCACGGCGGTGAGCTGAGCCTGCGCAACCTGCGCGAGGGTGGACTGCGTGTAACCCTGTGGTTGCCTCGGCATGCAGGGTGATCGGCAGTGCCGTTGGGAGCGCTGCGCGCACCTTGTTGGGCTGGGGGGAGGGAGGGTTGGTGTGACTCGGTCTTTCACTCATATCCTGATGCATCGACTCTGCAGGCAGGCTTTTGTAACCACCCGGTGACCATTTGCTATCCCTTTGTTACCCGCCGCCGAATGGACCGTGGGTAGACTGATTTTCAGCGCAGGCACTCAGACTTGCGCAGGCATAACAACAAGAAAGGTACCGCGTCATGAATGCGTTCTCCCGCCTAGCCGCTGTCGTTTCCCTCGCCTCGCTGTTCCCTCTCGCCGCGCTCGCCGGTGAAGTCGAAGTCCTGCACTGGTGGACCTCCGGTGGCGAAAAGCGCGCAGCCGATACTCTGAAGAAACTCGTCGAAGAAAAAGGCCACACCTGGAAGGACTTCGCCGTTGCCGGTGGTGGTGGCGAAGCGGCCATGACCGTGCTGAAGACCCGTGCGGTTTCCGGCAATCCACCATCCGCCGCGCAGATCAAGGGGCCGGATATCCAGGAGTGGGGCGAGTTGGGCCTGCTCGCCGAGCTGGACGAAGTCGCCGACGAAGGCAAGTGGGACACGCTGCTGCCCAAGCAGGTGGCCAACGTCATGAAGTACGACGGTCACTACGTGGCCGTGCCGGTGAACGTGCACCGGGTCAACTGGCTGTGGATCAACCCAGAGGTATTCAAGAAGGCCGGCGCCACGCCGCCGACCAGCCTCGATGAATTCTTCGCCGCCGCCGACAAGCTCAAGGCGGCCGGTTTCATCCCGATTGCCCACGGCGGCCAGCCCTGGCAGGACGGCACAGTTTTCGAGGACCTGGTGTTCAGCATCCTCGGCCCGCTGGGCTACCACAAGGCCTTCGTCGAACAGGACAAGGCGACCCTGACCAGCGACAAGATGGTCGAGGTCTTCGCCACCCTGAAGAAGCTCCGCGGCTATATCGATGCCGACGCCGCCGGGCGCGACTGGAACAGCGCCACCGGCCTGCTGATCGACGGCAAGGCCGGCATGCAGCTCATGGGTGACTGGGCCAAGAGCGAGTGGAGCGCCGCCGGCAAGGTAGCCGGCAAGGACTACCAGTGCCTGCCGTTCCCCGGCACCCAGGGTAGCTTCGCCTACAACATCGACTCTCTGGCCATGTTCAAGCTCAGCGACGAGGACGATCGCAAGGCGCAGAACGATCTGGCGCGCACGGTGATGGATCCGCAGTTCCAGCAGTTCTTCAACCAGAACAAGGGCTCCATTCCGGTCCGCCTGGACCAGGACATGAGCAGCTTCGATACCTGTGCGCAGCAGTCCATGAAGGACTTCAAGGAAGCTGCGGCGGGTGACGGGTTACAGCCGAGTCTGGCCCACGGCATGGCCGCTTCCAGTTACGTGCAGGGCGCTGTCTTCGATGTGGTGACCAACTTCTTCAACGACCCCGCCGCCGACCCGAAAAAGGCCGTGCAGCAACTGGCTGCCGCGATAGCCGCGGTGCAGTAAGCGGTCGGGCCGCCTGAGCCAGGCGACCGCCTCGTAGGGCGGGTGAAACCCGCCATTAAGCAACCTCACGTCCCCGGTGCATGCCCTCGCGCATGCGCCACGGGAGCGGCCGCGCCGCGTTTCTCCCGAGGGGGGAAGGCCGTCGTTTGGTGAAAGGTTCCATCGCAACACCAACGGAGTTACCCATGAACTCAATCGCAGTCTTCGCCAAGGCCTCGCCGCTGGACGCGCTGCAACGCTGGCTACCCAGGCTGGTGCTGGCGCCGAGCGTGCTGATCGTGCTGGTCGGCTTCTACGGCTACATCCTCTGGACCTTCCTGCTGTCCTTCACCAACTCGCGCTTCATGCCCAGCTACAAGTGGGTCGGGCTGCAGCAATACGAACGCCTGCTGGGGAATGACCGCTGGTGGGTAGCCAGCCACAACCTGCTGGTGTACGGCGGGCTGTTCATCACCATCAGCCTGGTTATCGGCGTGGTCCTGGCGGTGCTGCTGGACCAGCGCATCCGCCGCGAGGGCTTCATCCGCACCGTCTACCTGTACCCCATGGCACTGTCGATGATAGTCACCGGCACCGCCTGGAAGTGGCTGCTCAACCCCGGCCTTGGGTTGGACAAGCTGCTGCGCGACTGGGGCTGGGAAGGCTTGCGCCTGGACTGGCTGGTGGACCCGGACCGGGTCGTCTACTGCCTGGTGATCGCCGCCATATGGCAGTCCTCGGGCTTCGTCATGGCGCTGTTCCTCGCCGGCCTGCGCGGCGTCGATCAGTCGATCATCCGCGCCGCCCAGGTGGATGGCGCGAGCCTGCCGACAATCTACCTGCGCATCGTGCTGCCGAGCCTGCGTCCGGTGTTCTTCAGCGCACTGATGATTCTCGCGCACATCGCCATCAAGAGCTTCGACCTGGTGGCGGCGATGACCGCTGGCGGCCCTGGCTACGCCTCTGACCTGCCGGCGATGTTCATGTACGCCCACACCTTCACCCGTGGCCAGATGGGTCTCGGCGCCGCCAGCGCGATGCTCATGCTCGGCGCAGTGCTGGCGATCATCGTGCCCTACCTGTACTCCGAACTGAGGAACAAGCGCCATGACTAGCCTGGCTGGAAAACCCTCCTTCAGCTTCAGCCGCCTGGCCGTCTACGCCACCCTGATTCTGGCCTGCGCCGTCTACTTGGTGCCGCTGGTGGTCATGCTGCTGACCAGCGTCAAGACCCCGGACGACATCCGCAGCGGCAACCTGCTGTCCTGGCCGGACATGTTCACTCTGATCGGCTGGATCAAGGCCTGGGACAGCATCGGCGGTTTCTTCTGGAACTCGGTGAAGATCACCGTGCCAGCGGTGCTGATCTCCACGCTGCTTGGCGCGCTCAACGGCTACGTGCTGTCGATGTGGCGCTTCCGCGGCTCGCAACTGTTCTTCGGCATGCTGTTGTTCGGCTGCTTCCTGCCGTTCCAGGTGGTGCTGCTGCCGGCGTCCTTCACCCTCGGCCAGTTCGGCCTGGCCAATACCACCGCCGGCCTGGTGCTGGTGCATGTGGTCTATGGCCTGGCTTTCACCACGCTGTTCTTCCGCAACTTCTACGTAGGCATTCCTGCTGCCCTGGTAAGCGCCGCGCGGCTGGACGGCGCGGGGTTCTTCACCATCTTCGGGCGCATCCTGCTGCCGATGTCGGTGCCGACCATCATGGTCTGCCTGATCTGGCAGTTCACCCAGATCTGGAACGACTTCCTCTTTGGCGTGGTGTTCGCCAGCGGCGATACGCAGCCAATCACGGTGGCCCTGAATAACCTGGTGAACACCAGCACCGGAGCCAAGGAATACAACGTCGACATGGCCGCCGCGATGATCGCCGGCCTGCCCACCCTGCTGGTCTACGTGCTGGCCGGCAAATATTTCCTGCGCGGGCTGACTGCCGGCGCCGTCAAAGGTTGAAGGCTGCTGCGCCTGCTCGCGACGCTTTCAAAAGTGGAGAAATGACATGGCTACCCTCGAACTGCGCAACGTCAACAAGTCCTACGGCAGCGGCCTGACAGACACCCTGAAGAACATCGAGCTGAAGATCGACTCCGGCGAGTTCCTCATCCTGGTGGGGCCTTCCGGGTGCGGTAAATCTACCCTGATGAACTGCATCGCCGGCCTCGAAAGCATCACCGGCGGGGCGATCCTGGTAGACGAAGCCGACATCAGCGGCATGAGCCCCAAGGATCGCGACATCGCCATGGTGTTCCAGTCCTACGCGCTGTACCCGACCATGAGCGTGCGCGACAACATCGCCTTCGGCCTGAAGATCCGCAAGATGCCCCAGACCGCCATCGATGAAGAGGTGGCGCGGGTGGCCAGGCTGCTGCAGATCGAGCACCTGCTGGCCCGCAAGCCCGGCCAACTCTCCGGCGGCCAGCAGCAGCGCGTGGCCATGGGGCGGGCGCTGGCGCGACGGCCGAAGATCTACCTGTTCGACGAGCCGCTGTCGAACCTCGACGCCAAGCTGCGGGTGGAGATGCGCACCGAGATCAAGCTGATGCACCAGCGCCTCAAGACCACCACGGTCTACGTCACCCATGACCAGATCGAGGCCATGACCCTCGGCGATAAGGTCGCAGTGATGAAGGATGGGGTGATCCAGCAGTTCGGCACCCCGCAGCAGATCTATAACGACCCGGCGAACCTGTTCGTCGCCAGCTTCATCGGTTCGCCACCGATGAACTTCATCCCCCTGCGCTTGCAGCGTCGCGACGGTCAGCTCTGGGCGCTGTTGGACAGTGCGGGTGGCCGCTGCGAACTGCCGCTGGGCGCGCTGGAAGAGGGGCTGGAAGGGCGCGAGGTGATCCTCGGCGTGCGCCCCGAGCAGATTCTCCTTGCCTCGGGCAACGCCTCAGGCATGCCCAGCATCCGAGCCGAGGTACAGGTCACCGAGCCAACTGGCCCCGACACCCTGGTCTTCGTCGAACTCAACCAGACCAAGGTTTGCTGCCGCCTGGCGCCGGATGTCGCGCCGCAGGTGGGCGAGACCCTGGAGCTGCAGTTCGATCCGGACAAGGTGCTGCTCTTCGATGCGCAGAGCGGCGAGCGGCTGGGCCGGCTGGGAAAGGTGCGTAGCCCTGAGCGGTCGGCCAGGGTCGCGCAGTTCAAGGGGCGTTGAAAACAGCCGGGGCGCCTGATGGCGCCCTGGTGCGGCAATCCATCGAAGTACAACAATAAAAATCTGGAGTGCATATGAACACGACGATCAAAGGTTTGTGGGTACTGCCCTGCGCGCTGTTCGCACTTTCAGGGGCGGCGCAGGCGCTGGAGTTCAGCGGCTACGTGCGCAGCGGTGTCGGCGACTCGGTCGAGGGCGGCACGCAATCCTGCTTTCAGCTGCCCGGCGCGCAGTCCAAGTACCGCCTGGGTAACGAGTGCGAGCAGTACATCGAGCTGGACCTGCGCCAGGACCTGCTCAAGCTGGACGACGGCTCTGTGATCAGTGTCGAAGGTATGGCCCAGCTGTACAACGAGTACGGCCATACGCCGGAGTTCACCGGCGACCACGGCTTCGCGCGGATGAACCAGATGTACGCCGAGTGGAGCAAGATGCCGGCACTCAACGGCGGCTCCTTCTGGGCCGGGCGCCGTTTCTACAAGCGTAACGACATCCACATCTCCGACTTCTACTACTGGAACCAGAGCGCCACCGGCTTCGGCCTCGACGAAGTGATGATCGGCGACCGGAAGTACAGCTACGTGTTCTCGCGCAAGGACAACTACGACCAGAAGCCCTACATCAACCGCCACGACTTCAACGTCGGCGGCTTTCAGACCAATCCCGGCGGCGAAGTGGAAGTGGGCGTCAGCTATATCGACAAGCCGGACAGCACCGACGCCCACAGCGGCTGGGCGCTGGCCATGCAGCACAAGCAGATCGAATTCCTCGGCGGGGTCAACACCCTGGCTCTGCAATACGGCGAAGGCCCCGGCACCGGTCTGGGCTACACCGGCGACCCGACCCTGGACGACAGCGCCAAGAGCTGGCGCGTCGTGGAGTTCTTCGACTGGCAGGTGACGCCACGCTTCGGCGGCCAGTTCGAGGTCGTCTACCAGAAGGACACCCGCCCCGATGGCGACGATCAGAACTGGCTGTCAGTTGGCGTGCGTCCGAGCTACGCCATCACCGAACAGTTCAAGCTGGTTACCGAATTGGGTCGCGACCAGGTCGAGGCCCCCGGCGGCACCCGCAAGCTGACCAAGTTCACCGTAGCGCCGACCTGGTCACCTGCCGGCCCGGGCTTCTGGGAGCGCCCGGAAATCCGCCTCTATTACACCTACGCCAGTTGGAACGAGGCGGCGCAGCGCGCGGCCAGCCAGATGGCTGCGGGCTCGGCGCTTTCCGATACCGGCGCCTTCGGCAGCGACCTGCACGGATCCAACTTCGGCGTGCAGATCGAGTACTGGTGGAAATGATTTCGCTCAGGAGTCCCGATGTCGGCCGATGAGTCGCGTCGCGCCAGTCTGAAGCAGGCGCGGGCGGGGGAGGTTGCCGACCATCCCCTGTCTGCCCTGTTCCGGCCGGCTGCCCGTCAGGTGTTCCGCTGGATCGAGCACCAGGGGCGCGAACTGCTGCTAGTGGAGCATCCGCGCTGCCAGGCGGTGTTCAGTCGCCAGGGCGGGCAGTTGCTGCATTTCCAGCCGCGCGGCGAGCGGCCCTTGCTCTGGTGCGCCTCGCGCTGGCCGAAGATCGGCGCCATACGCGGCGGCGTGCCGGTGTGTTGGCCCTGGTTCGGTCGCCATCCCGGCGAGGGCGGCTGGCCGCACCATGGCTGGGCGCGCCTCAGCGACTGGCGCCTGTTGCACAAGGATGCAGACGACACCGGCGTGCGCCTGCACTGGCGGCTGGAGCTGCACGAGTGGCAGGTGGAGCTGCACACGGAGCTGGGCGAGGGCATGTCCCTCGAGTTGAGCACACGCCATCGCGACAGCGAGCCCTGCATGCTCAGCCATGCGCTGCACGCCTACTGGCGCGTCAGCGATGTGGCGCGAGTCGGGCTGCGGGGCCTGAATGGCGCCGAGGGCCGTGACCTGCTGGTGCGCGAGCCGTGCCGGCAGCAGGGCGAATTGCGCATAGCCGATGGCTGTCATCGCATTTTCCGCCGTGGCGGAGTGGTGCGCCTGCAGGATCCGGGTTGGCAGCGACGCCTGTGCATCGATGGTGGAGGGAGCGCCAACACCGTGGTCTGGCATCCCGGTAGCCGCCCGCTGAGCGATGTCGGCTGGACCGAAGGGCTGGGTTTCGTCTGTGTGGAGGCGGCCTGTTGCGATACCGACAGCCTGACCCTGGCGCCGGCGGAGGAGGCGCGGCTGACGCTGCGGGCTTGGGTTGGGTAGTGAATTTGCGTTGAGTAGCCCGGACGTAGGGCGGGTGAAACCCGCCGAATGGAGCACCGCGCGATGGTCAAGCGGCTTGCACCCGCACTGTGGGGTCAGAGTGAGAGTGAGAGTGAGAGTGATGGGGCCGCGTCGGGGATCAGTCAGTAGGGCGGGTGAAACCCGCCGAATGGGACGACGCACGGTGGTCATGCGGGTTTCACCCGCACTGTGGAGGAAGAGTGAGAAGGCAGCCTTGGGGCTCAGTTTGGCTCTTCGTCGCTCGGGTAGCGGCTGGCGTTGAGGCTCTCCTTGATCTTGCGCAGGTGTGGTTGGAAGTCCACGCCACGGCGCAGGGTCATGCCGGTAGCAAGCACGTCGAGCACGGTGAGCTGGATGATACGCGAGGTCATCGGCATATAGATGTCGGTGTCCTCCGGCAGCGGGATGTCCAGGCTCAGGGTGCTGGTCTTGGCCAGCGGCGAGCCGGCGGCGGTGAGGCCGAGCACTGAAGCGCCGTTCTGCCTTGCCAGGCGTGCCACTTCTACCAAGTCGCGGGTACGGCCAGTGTAGGAAATGATCACGAAGAGGTCGCCGGTATGGGCCACCGAAGCCAGCATGCGCTGCATCAGCACATCGGAATGGGCGGACACCGCGAGGTTGAAGCGGAAGAACTTGTGCTGGGCATCGAGGGCCACGGAGGCGGACGCGCCGAGGCCGAAGAAGTGGATCTGCCGCGCCTGGATCATCAGGTCCACGGCGCGGCTGATCAGTTGCGGATCGAGGCTCTGGCAGGCGCTGTCCAGCGAGGCGATGGCGCTGCCGAAGATCTTCCGGGTGTAGGCCTCGGGGCCGTCGTTGGCTTCCACCGCGCGGCTGACATAGGCGGCGCCGCTGGCCAGGCTCTGGGCCAGTTGCATCTTCAGTTCCGGGTAGCCGTTGACGCCGAACGAACGGCAGAAGCGGTTCACCGTCGGCTCGCTGACCTGCGCCGCCTGGGCCAGCGCGGCGATGCTGTAGCGGGTGGCTTGCTGCGGGGCCTGGAGGATCGCTTCGGCGACCTTGCGCTCGGCCTTGTTGAGTTCTTCGAGGCGGTTCTGGATCTGCTCCAGCAGGTTGTGCATGCGGTCCATGTCGGTTCCTGGGAAAGGCAATGCATTCGGTGGCCTATCGTACTGAGCGCTTCCGGTCGGGGCCATCGGAATCTGAGTTATGTATAAATGTAGTTTTATTACTACACCGCGTATTGATGAATCGTTTCATTAGGTGTATTTCTAACGCTGTATTAGGTAGAAGAACAAATATTATGACCTCAATTACTGTCGAGCCCTGCACCATCGCCCTCTTCGGGGCCTTGGGTGATCTTGCGTTGCGCAAGCTGTTTCCCGCCCTTTATCAACTGGACCGCGCCGGCCTGCTGCATGCCGAGACGCGCATCCTTGCCCTGGCCCGCGAAACGGGCGAGCCGAGCAGCCACCTGTCCGCTATCGACGAGCACCTGCGCCGCCACGTGCCGGCACGCGAAATCGATGAAGTGGCCATGCAGCGCTTCATGGCGCGCGTGGACTACCTGACGATGGATTTCCTCCAGGCCGAGGACTACGCCGCACTGGCAGACAAGCTGGGGCGCGTGGAGCGGCTGATCGCCTACTTCGCCACGCCCGCCTCTGTGTACGGGGCGATTTGCGCCGGACTGGCGCAGACCGGGCTGACGGATGTGACCCGGGTGGTATTGGAGAAGCCCATCGGCCACGACCTGGCGTCATCGCGCAAGGTCAATGATGCTGTCGCGCTGCACTTCCCGGAAAACCGCATCTACCGGATCGATCACTACCTGGGCAAGGAAACAGTGCAGAACCTGATCGCCCTGCGGTTTGCCAACAGCCTGTTCGAGACGCAGTGGAATCAGCACCACATTTCCCATGTCGAGATCACCGTGGCGGAGCAGGTGGGCATCGAGGGCCGCTGGGGCTACTTCGACGAGGCCGGCCAGCTGCGCGACATGATCCAGAACCACCTGCTGCAGTTGCTCTGCCTGATCGCCATGGACCCGCCCAGCGATCTCTCGGCGGACAGCATCCGCGACGAGAAGGTCAAGGTGCTCAAGGCACTGGCGCCGATCACCGTCGAACAGTTGGGACAGCAGGTGGTGCGCGGCCAGTACATCGCTGGCAGCATCCTCGGCAAGACAGTGCCGGGCTACCTGGAGGAAGACAACGCCAATGCCCAGAGCGACACCGAAACCTTCGTCGCGCTGCGAGCGGAAATCCGCAACTGGCGCTGGTCCGGTGTGCCCTTCTACCTGCGCACCGGCAAGCGCATGCCGCAGAAGCTGTCGCAGATCGTCATCCACTTCAAGGAGCCGCCGCACTACATCTTCGCCCCTGAACAGCGCCCGATAATCAGCAATCGCCTGATCATCCGCCTGCAGCCGGACGAGGGCATTTCCCTGCAAGTGATGACCAAGGACCAGGGCCTGGACAAAGGCATGCAGCTGCGCAGCCGCCCGCTGCAGCTGAGCTTCTCCGATACCTACCGGAGCTCGCGGATTCCGGATGCCTATGAGCGTCTAGTGCTGGAAGTCATGAAGGGCAACCAGAACCTCTTCGTGCGCAAGGACGAGATCGAGTACGCCTGGAGGTGGTGCGACCAGCTGATCGCCGGCTGGCAGCGGCAAGGCGACTCGCCCAAGCCCTATGCGGCGGGTAGCTGGGGGCCGGTGGCCTCGATTGCATTGATCACTCGCGATGGCAGGAGTTGGTATGGCGATCTGTAATCTCGACCTGCCGGTGCAGGTCACCGGACTCAGCCTGAACAGCCCCGAACAGTTGGCCATTGAGCTGGCGCTGGCGGTGGCCCATGCCTTGCGCATGGCCATCGAGGCGCGTGGCGTGGCATCCCTGGTGGTATCCGGCGGGCGCAGCCCGATCGCCTTCTTCCAGCGTCTGTCCAGCCAGGAGCTGGACTGGTCGCGGGTGGCGGTGAGCCTGGCGGACGAGCGCTGGGTGCCGGTCAGCCATGCCGACAGCAACGAGGGCCTGGTCAAGCGCCATCTGTTGCGCGGTCCGGCCGCCAAGGCACGTTTCATCGGTCTGTATCAGTCGGCGCAGAGCCTGGAGGACGCAGCGCAACTGGCGGACCAGGTTCTGGCCGAGCTGCCGCAGCCCATCGACGTGCTGGTGCTGGGCATGGGCGAGGATGGCCACACCGCATCGCTCTTTCCCGGCAGCCCGAACCTCGCGCTGGCGTTGAGCACCGACTGTCCGCAGCGGTGCCTGCCGATGCATGCACCGAGCGTGCCCCGGCAGCGCCTGAGCATGCCGCTGGCCTTGCTCGCCAGCGCACGCCTGGCGCTGCTGGCCGTGCAGGGCCATGCCAAGGTGGCGACCCTGGCCGAAGCCCTTGCCGGAGTAGACCAGGCGCAGATGCCAATTCGCGCCTTTCTCCATCGTCCCCTCGAGATTTATTGGTGCCCATGAGCCAGAAGGATCAGCCGATATGACCAACGTCCAGAATAGTAGGGTGGCAAGCCACGGGGCCGCTCCGAGCATGGCCGAGAAGGCCGCACAGATCGACAGGCTGTGCGAACAGGCGCGCATCCTGCCCGTCATCACCATCGAGCGCGAGGCGGACATCCTGCCGCTGGCCGATGCCTTGGCCGCGGGCGGCCTGCGTACATTGGAAATCACCCTGCGCTCCGAACTTGGCCTGACTGCGATCCGCATGTTGCGCGAGCAGCGCCCCGAGTTGTGCGTCGGTGCAGGTACGGTGCTTGATGAGCAGATGTTGGCCGATGCCGAGGCGGCGGGGGCGCAGTTCATCGTCACTCCCGGCTGTACCGCCGAGCTGCTGCAGGCCGGCGTGCAGAGTCCATTGCCTGTGCTGCCGGGGATTTGTAGCGCCTCGGAGATCATGCTCGGTTATGCCTTGGGCTATCGCCGTTTCAAGCTCTTCCCTGCCGAGGTATGTGGCGGTGTCGCGGCTCTCAAGGCACTTGGCGGGCCTTTTGCCGGTGTGCGTTTCTGCCCGACCGGAGGTGTTAACCCAGGCAATGTGCAGAGCTACATGGCGCTGTCCAATGTGATGTGCGTAGGCGGCACCTGGATGATGGACAGCAGCTGGATACGTCAGGGCGACTGGCAACGCATCGCCGCCTGCAGCGCTGAGACCCTGCGACTGCTGGCCTGACCCCGCAGCGTGCCGGCCACGGCCGGTACGACGGATCGACGGATTACCCAACCCGGCTCCCCGTGAGCGCCTTCCCCCGAGGGATGAGCAATGACTAACAACAATAACCTTGATGCCCTGTTTCCTACCGCTGCCGAGATTCCCGAGCGCTACCGCCCGGGCGAACCGATAGTCCAGCGTGAATACCTGGTGAATGGCGAACTGCGCAACTGGAGCGGGCCGTTGGCGATCGTGCGCAGCCCGATTTTCCTGAAGACGGAAAACGGTGATGAACAGGTGCAACTGGGTAGCACGCCGCTGCTCGATGCCGACGCCGCACTGACTGCGTTGGACGCTGCGGTGCAGGCCTACGATCACGGTCAGGGCGCCTGGCCGACCATGCGTGTGGCCGAACGCATCCAGCATGTGGAGACCTTCCTGGCGCGCATGCGCCAGCAGCGCGAGGCGGTGGTCAAGCTGCTGATGTGGGAGATCGGCAAGAACCTCAAGGACTCGGAGAAAGAATTCGACCGCACCTGCGACTACATGGTCGACACCATTGAGGCGCTGAAGGAGCTGGACCGCCGCTCCAGCCGCTTCGAGCTGGAGCAGGGCACCCTCGGCCAGATCCGCCGCGTGCCGCTGGGCGTGGCGCTGTGTATGGGCCCCTACAACTACCCGCTGAACGAGACCTTCACCACCCTGATCCCGGCGCTGATCATGGGCAACACCGTGGTCTTCAAGCCGGCTAAGTTCGGCGTGCTGCTGATCCGCCCGCTGCTGGAGGCCTTCCGCGACAGCTTCCCGGCCGGGGTGATCAACATCATCTATGGCCGTGGCCGCGACACCGTCAGCGCGCTGATGGCCAGCGGCAAGGTCGACGTGTTCGCCTTCATCGGCACCCACTCGGGTGCCAGCGACCTGAAGAAGCTGCACCCGCGTCCGCACCGCCTGCGCGCGGCGCTGGGCCTGGATGCGAAGAACCCCGGCATCGTGCTGCCGCAGGTCGACCTGGACAACGCGGTCAGTGAAGCCGTCACCGGCGCCTTGTCGTTCAACGGCCAGCGCTGCACGGCACTGAAGATCCTCTTTGTCCACGAAGATGTGCTGGAGCCGTTCCTCGACAAGTTCTGCGCCAAACTGGCCACACTCAAGCCGGGCATGCCCTGGGAAGATGGCGTGGCGCTGACGCCGTTGCCCGAGCCGGGCAAGGCGGACTTTCTCTCCAGTCTGTTGCACGACGCCACCAGCAAGGGCGCGCGGGTGGTCAACCCCGGCGGTGGCGCGAGCCGCGAGAGCTTCTTCTACCCGGCGCTACTCTGCCCGGTGAGCCCGGACATGCGCCTCTATCAGGAGGAGCAGTTCGGTCCGCTGATTCCGGTGGTGCCGTACCGCGAGCTGCAGGAAGTGATCGACTACGTGCTGCACTCCGACTACGGCCAGCAACTGAGCATCTTCGGCAATGACCCGGCGCAAGTGGGCCGGCTGGTGGATGCCTTCGCCAACCAGGTGGGGCGCATCAACCTCAACGCGCAGTGCCAGCGCGGGCCGGACACCTTCCCCTTCAACGGGCGCAAGAACTCGGCGGAGGGCACCCTTTCCGTGCATGACGCGCTGCGTACCTTCTCCATTCGCACCCTGGTGGCCACCAAGTTTCAGGAAGACAACAAGGAGTTGATCAGCGAGATCATCCGCAACCGCGAGTCGAGTTTCCTGACCACCGATTACATCTTCTGAAAGCGCTGGCGGAGCCGACCCGGTTCAGGCCGGGTCTAGGAGCCTGTCGGACTTAGCGCTGTCCTACTGCGAAAGCCTGGATATTGGCCCGTTTTCCCACTCAGCCTCGTTAAAGAGAGTGACTATTCGTCTCGCCCGAGTGAAAAAAACGTTCTCAATCCCAGACTTTCTCGCTACGGACGTCTAAGCCCGACAGGCTCCTAGGCGTCGCTTGAGGCTGCGCGGCACGGCCTGAACGCCGGGCTGGTAGTGCTCCTGCTCCACCGCCGCCAAGACCAGTTGCAGGACCTGCGCCGCGATCACCTCGTGCTGCTGGTACATGGAGTTCACTGGCAACGGCAGGAAGTCCAGCAGCTGGGTGTCGCCGAAGGTGCCGACGCGCAGTTGCCCCGGCCAGTCGCCGCGTTCGCGCAGCGCGTCGAGCACCCCCGCCAGCAACACGTAGGCGGTGGTGATCAGGGCATCCGGCAGGTAGCCGAGGCGGTCCAGAAGATCGCCCATCAGGCGCCTGCCGCAGTCGCGGCTGAAGCTGTCGCCATGCTCGATCAGCACCTCACCGGAGAAACCGGCCACGGCCTGCTGGAAGCCGGCGCAGCGCTCCTTGCTGATGGTCAGCTCCGGGCGCGCGCCGAGCAGGGCGATATGTCGGGGCGGCGGCTGCAGCAGGCTCTGGGTGAGTTGCAGGCAGGCCTGGCGATCGTCGCTGACCACCGAGCAGAAGCGTTGCGGGTCGAGCACGCGGTCGACGGCGATCACCGGCAATCCTTCATCGAGCAGGCGGCGGTAGCTGACATCGCCCTCCGGCAGGCAGCTGGCAACTATCAGGGCGTCGCAGCGGCGCGCGCGGAACAGCTTGAGCAACTGGCGCTCGCTCTCCGCTTCGTCGTCGGAGCTGGCGATCAGCAGCTGGTAGCCGCGGGCCCGCGCGCCCTGTTCGAGGAGCTTGGCGATGCGCGCGTAGCTGGGGTTCTCCAGGTCCGGGAGGATGAAGCCCAAGGTGCGGGTCTGCCGGCTGCGCAGGCCGGCGGCCTGCGGGTTGGGCTTGAAGCCATGCTCGTCGACCACCGCTTGCACCCGCTCCACGGTGGCCGGGCTGATGCGTTTCTGCTCGGCCTTGCCGTTGATCACGTAGCTGGCCGTGGTCACCGAGACGCCGGCCAGGCGGGCGATATCGCTGAGTTTCAAGCGTTGTGCTCCTCATAGACGAATAAGTTTCATCGGCTGGGCTTCAAGGATCGAAGAATATCGAGTAACGTGCCATCTTAGTTTAGTGAAACGATTCAGCAAGTGCTCTGTCCAGTTTTACCGCAACCGCTCCGGCGATTGCCAGCGCTTCAGCTGATGGATCGAAGACAACTACAAAAGGGCCAAAAGGCTCGCGGTGGAGGTAACAGAAATGCTCGAACTAACGCCTGAGCAGATAGCCATGGGCCTGTCGGCTATGGACAAGTCCACCGCGCTGCAGATGCTGGCCGAGCGGCTGCAGGCCGACGGCCTGGTCGCCGATGGCTATCTGGCCGGCTTGCAGGCCCGCGAAGGGCAGGGCTCGACCTACCTCGGCCAGGGCATCGCGATTCCCCACGGTACCCCGCAGACCCGTGACCTGGTGCACGCCACCGGGGTGCGCCTGCTGCAATTTCCCGACGGCGTGGACTGGGGTGACGGGCAACTGGTTTACCTGGCCATCGGTATCGCCGCCAAGTCCGACGAGCACCTGCGGCTCCTGCAACTGCTCACCCGCGCCCTCGGCGAGGCCGACCTGGGCAGCGAGCTGCGCCGTGCGCAAAGCCCGGAAGAGGTACTCAAGCTACTGCAGAGTGCGCCGCAGGAACTTGCCCTGGACGACCAATTGATCGGCCTCAGCGTACCGGCGGAAGATTTCGACGAACTGGTGCTGCAGGGCGCCCGTCTGCTGCGCCGGGCTGACTGCGTGGGCAGTGGTTTCGCCGCCACGCTGTTGCATGGCGAACCCCTGCCGCTAGGCGACGGCCTCTGGTGGCTGAACAGCGACCAGGCGGTGCAGCGTCCCGGGCTGGCCTACCTGACGCCGGACAAGCCGTTGCGCTATCTCGACCAGCCACTCAGCGGTCTGTTCTGCCTGGCCAGCCTGGGTGATGCCCACCAGGCTCTGCTGGAACGCCTTTGCACGTTGCTGATCGAGGGACGTGGCCGCGAACTGGCGCGTGCCACCCAACGCCGCGCGGTACTCGAAGTCCTCGGCGGCGACTCGCAGATGGATTGGCCGAGCCTCTGCGTGCCGCTGGCCAACGCCCATGGCCTGCATGCGCGTCCGGCCAAGGAGTTGGTGCAGCTGGCCAAGGAATTCGACGGCGAGATCCGCGTACGGGTGGCTGACAGCGGCGCCGGCGCGGTCTCGGCGAAAAGCCTGAGCAAGCTGCTCAGCCTCGGCGTCCGCCGTGGCCAGGTGCTGGAAATCTTCGCCGAGCCGGGCATCGCCGCCACGGCTCTGCCGGCCTTGCAGGCGGCCATCGAGCAAGGCCTGGGCGAGGAGGTGGAGGCGTTGCCGACCAGTCAACCCCAACTCGTCGAGGCCGAGCCGGAAGAGCTGCCGCTGCAGGCCCCGGCGGCCGGCAGCCTGCTCCAGGCGGTGCCCGCCGCGCCGGGCATCGCCATCGGCCCGGCGCATATCCATGTGCACAAGGCCTTCGACTACCCGCTGCGTGGCGAGTCCCCGGCGCTGGAGCGTGTGTGCTTGCAGCAGGCCCTGGCCCATGTGCGCGGCGAGATCGAAGGGCTGGTGCTGCGCAGCGAAGTCAAGGCGATCCGCGAGATCTTCGTCACCCACCTGGAAATGCTCGCCGACCCCGAGTTCGGCGACGAAGTAGAGACCCGCCTGAAGCAGGGCGAAAGCGCCGCCGCGGCCTGGATGACGGTGATCGAAAGCGCCGCAGCCCAGCAGGAGAGCCTGCACGATGCGCTGCTCGCCGAGCGCGCTGCCGACTTGCGCGACATTGGCCGCCGCGTGCTCGGCCAGCTCTGTGGCGTGGAGGAGGTGCCCGAGCCGGACGAACCCTACATCCTGGTGATGGACGAGATGGCCCCCTCGGATGTGGCACGGCTGGACCGCACCAAGGTGGCCGGCATCCTCACCGCCCGTGGCGGCGCCACTTCCCACAGCGCCATAGTCGCCCGCGCCCTGGGCATACCTGCCCTGGTCGGCGCCGGCGCCGCCGTGCTGCTGCTGGCACCGCGCACGCCGTTGCTGCTCGACGGTCAGCGCGGCCGTCTGGCGGTGGCGCCGGACAACGCCATGCTGGAGCGTGCCCGCCAGGAGCAGGAAGGCCGCGAGCGCCGCCTGCACGAAGCCGAGACACGCAAGCTCGAGCCGGCGCAGACCCGCGACGGCCATGCCGTGGAAGTCTGCGCCAACCTCGGCGACAGCGCCGGCGCGGCCAAGGCGGTGGCCGAAGGCGCCGAGGGTGTCGGCCTGCTGCGCACCGAGTTCATCTTCATGGCGCACCCGCAGGCGCCGGACCTGGCGACCCAAGAGGCCGACTACCGGCGCATCTTCGACGCCTTGGGCGGACGCCCGCTGGTGGCGCGCACCCTGGATGTCGGCGGCGACAAGCCGCTGCCTTACTGGCCGATCCCCGAGGAGGAGAACCCCTTCCTCGGTGTGCGCGGTGTGCGCCTGACCCTGCGCCGTCCGCAGCTTATGGAGACCCAGCTGCGAGCCCTGTTGCGGGCCGCCGACGGCCGCCCGCTGCGGATCATGTTCCCCATGGTCGGCAGCGTCGAGGAGTGGCGCCAGGCCCGCGACATGACCCGGCGCCTGTGCGAGGAGATCCCCCAGGCGGACCTGCAACTGGGAATCATGGTCGAAGTGCCCTCGGCGGCCCTGATCGCCCCGGTGCTGGCCCGTGAGGTGGACTTCTTCAGCATCGGCACCAACGACCTGACCCAGTACTGCCTGGCCATCGACCGTGGCCATCCGACCCTCTCGGCTCAGGCCGACGGCCTGCACCCGGCGGTGCTGCAATTGATCGACATAACGGTGCGCGCGGCCCATGCCCAGGGCAAGTGGGTAGGCGTCTGTGGCGAGCTGGCTGCGGACCCGCTGGCGGTGCCCTTGCTGGTGGGCCTCGGCGTGGATGAATTGAGCGTTTCCGCGCGCAGCATCGCCGAGGTCAAGGCGCGGGTGCGCGAGATCAGCCTGTCGGCGGCCCAGGAGCTGGCCGGTACGGCACTTGGCCTGGAGAGCGCAGCGGCGGTGCGCGCCCTGGCGGAGACATTCTGATGGCGCGCATCCTGACCCTGACCCTGAACCCGGCCCTCGACCTGACGGTGCGCCTGGCGCGCCTCGAACCCGGCCAGGTCAACCGCAGCGAGACCCAGGCCAGCCAAGCAGCCGGCAAGGGTCTCAATGTCGCCCAGGTGCTCGCCGACCTTGGCCACAACCTGACCGTCGGCGGCTTCCTCGGTGCCGACAATCCCGCAGCCTTCGAGGCGCTGTTCGCCCGGCGCGGTTTCGTCGACGGCTTCATCCGCGTGCCCGGCGAAACCCGCAGCAATATCAAGTTGGCGGAAAGCGACGGGCGCATCACCGATATCAATGGCCCAGGCCCGGAGGTCGACGAACTGGCCCAGATCACCTTGCTGGGGCGCCTCGACAACCTGGCCGCCGGCCACGATCTGGCGGTGGTGGCCGGCAGCCTGCCGCCCGGGGTCAGCCCCGAATGGCTGGCCGAACTGCTCAAGCGCCTCAAGCGTCTGGGCCTGCGGGTGGCGCTGGATACCAGCGGTGCCGCCCTGCGCGCAGGACTGGTGGCGGCGCCCTGGCTGATCAAGCCGAATACCGAGGAACTGGCCGAGGTCTGTGGCCGGCCGCTGGAGTCGTTCGCTGCTCAAGCCGAGGAGGCCGCGCGTCTGCAGGCCCAGGGCATAGAACAGGTGGTGATCTCCCAAGGCGCCGAGGGCGTGCGCTGGTTCGCCCCGGACCAGGCATGGCTGGCGTTGCCGCCCAGGGTGACAGTGGCCAGTACGGTGGGGGCCGGCGATTCGCTGCTGGCCGGCATGCTGCATGGGCTGCTCAGCGGTTGGCCGGCACAGCGCACCTTGCGCTGCGCCACCGCCATCGCCGCCCAGGCAGTGACCCAGGTCGGCGTCGGCATCGGCGATGCCGTGCAGTTGCAACAACTCGAAAGCGCAGTGGTCGTGCATGCGTTGCCAGAACAACAAGAGGTGCCCAGATGAAACTCGCCATAGTCACCGCCTGCCCGAACGGCATGGTCACCAGCGTGCTCTGTGCTCGCCTGCTCGATGCGGCAGCCCAGCGCCTGGGCTGGAGCACCGGTGTCGAGGTGTTCGATCCACAGCATCCGGACCGCCAGCTGTCGGCCGCCACCCTAGAGTCGGCCGACTGGGTGCTGGTGGTAAAAAGCGGCGCGCTGGATCTTGCCCGCTTCGTCGGCAAGCGCCTGTTCCTGGCCACCCCGGCCGAGGCCCTCCGAGACAGCGAAGCCTTCCTGTTACGCGCCGCCGTTGAGGCACAGATGCACGAGGCCAGCGCCCAGCCGCCGGCCGCCACGGTGCCCGCTGTTGCCGCAGCCAGGCCGCGGGTGGTGGCAGTGACCGCCTGTCCGACTGGGGTGGCGCACACCTTCATGGCCGCCGAAGCGTTGAAGCAGGCGGCGCAGCGCCTCGACTACGAACTGCAGGTAGAAACCCAGGGCTCGGTGGGCGCTCGCGACCCGCTCAGCGCGGCCGCCATCGCCGCCGCCGACGTGGTGCTGCTGGCCACCGATATCGAGGTGGATATCGCCCGCTTCGCCGGCAAGCGCGTGTTCCGTTGTGGCACCGGGGTGGCCCTGAAACAGTCCGAGGCGACCCTCAAGCGCGCCCTGGCCGAAGCCCTGCTGCAGGAGCCGAACCGCGCCGGCAGCGCCCAGCAAGGCGCGGCCAAGGCCGAATCGAAGGGCGCCTACAAGCACCTGCTGACCGGCGTCTCCTACATGTTGCCGATGGTGGTGGCGGGGGGGCTGATGATCGCTCTGTCCTTCGTCTTCGGCATCGAGGCCTTCAAGCAGGAAGGCAGCCTGGCCGCCGCGCTGATGCAGATCGGCGGCGAAACCGCCTTTAAGCTGATGGTGCCGCTGCTGGCTGGCTACATCGCCTATTCCATCGCCGACCGGCCGGGGCTGGCGCCGGGGATGATCGGCGGGCTGCTGGCCGGCAGCCTGGGAGCCGGTTTCATCGGCGGCATCATCGCCGGCTTCCTCGCCGGCTACTCGGCCCGCGCGATCAACCGCTGGGCCAAGTTGCCGCCGAGCGTCGAGGCGCTGAAGCCGATCCTGATCATCCCGCTGCTGGCCAGCCTGTTCACCGGCCTGGTGATGATCTTCGTGGTCGGCAAGCCGGTGGCCGGCATGCTCGCCAGCTTGACCCATTTCCTCGACACCATGGGCACCTCCAACGCCGTCCTCCTTGGCCTGCTGCTGGGCGGGATGATGTGCGTCGACCTCGGCGGGCCGATCAACAAGGCCGCCTATGCCTTCTCCGTCGGCCTGCTCGCCTCGCAGAGCTACGCGCCGATGGCGGCGACCATGGCTGCCGGCATGGTGCCACCCATCGGCATGGGCATCGCCAGCCTGCTGGCGCGGCGCAAGTTCGCCCAGAGCGAGCGCGAGGCCGGCAAGGCGGCGCTGGTGCTGGGCCTGTGCTTCATTTCCGAGGGCGCCATCCCCTTCGCCGCCAAGGACCCGCTGCGGGTGATCCCGGCGAGCATCGCCGGCGGTGCGCTGACCGGTGCGTTGACGATGTACTTCGGCTGCAAGCTGATGGCGCCCCACGGCGGCCTGTTCGTCATGCTCATCCCCAACGCCATCAACCATGCGTTGCTCTACCTGCTGGCGATAGTCGCCGGCAGCCTACTCACCGGCATGCTCTATGCGCTGCTCAAGCCTGGCGAAGCGCCGGAATTGTTAGTCGAAGGTAAGAAGGTGGCCTGACTGGCTGTTGACGTCGGTTCTCACATCAAGGGTTGGGCACAAGCTGTCCGACCGTTACTACAAGAGTTGACTTAATGCCCAGAGCGCTCAACAAGGACACTCGACTCTGTATGTCACTGTCCGGCCGGCCGGGAAACTTCGGCACGCGTTTTCACAACTTCCTCTACGAGGCACTGGGTCTGGACTATGTCTACAAGGCCTTCACTACCCGCGACCTGGCGGCGGCCATCGGTGGCATCCGGGCCCTGGGTATCCACGGGTGCGCCATTTCCATGCCGTTCAAGGAAACGTG